>CAZCMD010000060.1:0-24622 GCA_964499695.1 uncultured Desulfatiglans sp. | reverse complement strand
TGCTGATCGCTGACTGCTGAAAGCTCCATCCAGAATTTGTCTCTTTCTGGATGGACATTAATTATAAGGCCCTGTGATCCCGGCCTGTTTTTGAAAGATAATACTCATACCCCCCTTTATAATGGGTCATTTCTCCCCGGTCAATCTCAAAAACATGATCTACCAGAGAGCGCAAAAAAAACCTGTCATGGCTCACAAGGACGATCGTGCCGGCGAATTCCTTTAAAATCCCAAGAAGTATCTCACGCGACTGGATATCAAGGTGATTTGTGGGTTCATCCAGGACAAGAAAATTGACCGGTTTTGACAGTATAGTAGCAAGAACCACACGGCTTTTTTCGCCGCCGGACAGGCTCTTTATCTGTTTATCAACCGTATTTCCTGAAAAGAGAAAGGCTGCAAGCAGGTTTCTTATAACACCCAGGTTTTCAAGGGGAAGCTCCGCCTGTAGGGTCTCAAGTACTGTTTTTTCCGGGGTAAGTATATCCATTGCATGCTGGCTGAAATAACCGATGTTCACGTTGGCGCCGATATTAAGCGTCCCACCTGAGGGTTCTGTCTGGCCCGCAAGGAGTTTTAAAAAGGTGGACTTGCCTGCCCCGTTCACACCAACGACAGCTATTTTTTCCTGCCTTCTTATAAGCCCTGAGCAATTACTGAACACAGTTTTTGGTTCCTTGCCGAGTGTTTCCCATAGCTTTGTGAGATTATTAAAACCGGCCACATCTTCACCGGATCTGGGGGTCTCTCTGAACTCAAACCTTATAACACGCTGGTATTCCGGTATCTCTATTCTATCTATCTTTTCTATCTTTTTAATACGGGATTGTACCTGTGCGGCATGAGAGGCCCTTGCCTTGAAGCGGGCTATAAACTCCTCCTCCTTTGCAAGCATCTCCTGCTGACGCCTGTGGCTGGCCAGGAGTTGTTCCATCCTGATATCCCGCTCGCGGACATAAAAATCATAATTCCCGCTGTATGTGGTAATGGTCTTATTGGCAACCTCAATTATGCGCGACACCACCCTGTTCATGAAATCATGGTCATGGCAGGTCATGAGAATGGCCCCTTTATATTCATTGATAAGCCACTCTTCAAGCCAGAGTATGGATTCCATATCCAGGTGGTTCGTGGGCTCATCCAGCAAAAGCACACCGGGGTTCATTGTAAGAATCTTTGCAAGGGATATCCTCATTCTCCATCCCCCGCTGAATGACTCAACAGGCAGGTTATGTTCATCAGGGCTGATCCCAAGGCCGGTAAGCACTGTCTGCGCCCGGTTCTCCAGGTCATACCCCCCGCGGTGTTCAAACTCTTCGCATGCCTCACCATATTTTTCAAGCAGGGCGGCCATTGCATCATCATCCATAGGTTTAGACATGGCAGCCTCCATCTCTTTCATTGCCCTGCCAAGCTTAACCACATCGGATGCAGCAGACATAACCTCAGAAAGGGCTGACCCGCCTTTCATCTCAACAGCATCCTGTGAAAAATATCCTATGGTTATCTTTTTAGCGAAGGTGATATCACCGGTATCAGCCTCTTCCTCATCGGTGATAAGCCTGAATATGGTTGTTTTGCCTGCCCCGTTCGGGCCAACAAGGCCGCTTCTTGTGCCCGGCAGTATCTGCATACTGGCATTTTTAAACAGCACCTGTGTCCCGTGCTGCTTTGAGATGTTTGTCAGATGAATCATAGTTCTACCATTAAAAAAATGGCAGAACTATCATAATGGACTATCATGGTGCAAGTAAAAACAGGGAGTGGAATAAAATAGTAAGCCTTAATACCGCAAAAAAATCACTCACCACGGAGTACACAGAGAGCACGGAGAAAATCTTTTTATTATATTATCAATAAATAATTTTTGTTTTTCTTATCGCCCTTCCTGGCGCGCCGTAGCCTTGGCGAAGGGGGCTGCGTCTTTGCGGTTCAATTTTAGTCTATCACTTCAACCATACACGGAGAGCACGAACCAAAAATTTAAAATATAAAATCTCGGGGACCTCCGTGTCCTGTTTAAAATACTTCCGGTATTCAACAACCTGCTCTGTGATGATGGGCTAAATCCCAAATACCAGGCGGACACGCAGGTCCGCCCCTACTGTAATTAACCAGGGTAACTTACTGTTATTCTTTCTTTTTATAAACAACATGTATGTCAGTTATTTTTGTGCCGGGGTACTGTCCGCCCTTATCCTTCTCCATATATTTAACTGTATCCCATATGGTGTTAAGAGCCACCGAGACCCCTATGAGCGCCTCCATCTCCACACCTGTTCTTGCCTTTGCGATCACAGTACAACTCGCATCAATATAGTTATCACTCACTTTATATTCCACGTCGACCATATCAAGGGCTATCTGATGGCAGTGGGGAATAAGCAGGTGTGTCTGCTTGGCAGCATTCATGCCGGCCACCTCTGCAATAAGCAGGGGATCTCCCTTTTTCACCTTTCCGGCCTTTATTGTTTCAATAGTATTACTTGAAAGATAGATTCTGCCGGATGCCTCAGCCGTTCTTTTTATCACCGGTTTTTCAGTAACATCAACCATTCCCATAATAATAACCCCTTTCAAAAACTAGTGTCGTGTCAACGATGAACTGTCGCTATTTGTCATTTCGACCTGCCTTAAAAGCGCATGATGCGTCGTGCCCCTGCAGGACGTAACTGACTATTAATGTATGATACGACACTATGAAATAAATATCTCTTCCTTGCTTACAGCCTGTTTCTTAATCCTGTTTACCGCCTCAATAAGTGCGGCAAAGACGTTTTCCCTGATATCTCCGCCAACTGCCACAAACATCAGCTCATCACCCACCTTTAGGTGACCCTCATTTACCTCAACCAGAACTTCAACTATCCCTGGCATACTCTTGATATGAGCAATTACCTTATTGAGTTTATCCATATCATATTTGACATTTACCGCCTCGATATCCCCGCCCTTTCTTGAAAAACCGCGCACAATACCAAGGTGGCTTGCTATCATACCGATACCAGCAGCATTTTCATGATTCTTAATCCTGTTTATTATCTTTTCTATTTGCATAATAATCCCCTATGTTTTCTCTTTATCCAGGCTAAAAAGCCTTTTTGTAATATCAATAAATGAATCCTTTGAAGACCTTGATGAAACCTTCTTTAATGCCAGAATCGGGTCATTTATCACCTTTTCTGTTAACGACAGCGTTAATGTCTCAACAGCATCTATCTGTTCTGCTGTAAGCCCCTGAAGCTGAGACATACTCCGCCTCAACTCTGCCCTCCGTATCTCCTCGATCTTTTCCTTCAATAACACAATAGTAGGAACAACATCAAGGGTAGAAAGCCAGTTCCCGAATTTGATCACCTCTTCCTCGATAATCCTTTCTGCCCTGACCGCCTCCTGCATCCGCTGGGAGCTGTTCTCATTTATCACCTCTTTGAGATCATCAATATCATATAAAAATACATTTTCAAGGCTGTTCGCCTTTGGCTCTATATTTCTTGGTACAGCTATATCGATTAAGAAAAGCGGGCGGTTTTTCCTTTTTCGAAGGATTTTTTTAATCATATCAGCGGTTATAATATAATTTGTGGCCGCGGTTGAGGATATTACAATATCTGCTGTGATCAGCTGCTCCTCCATTTCATCAAAAAGCGCCGCATTCCCGCCGATGTCGCGGGCAAGTTCAACTGCCCTTTCAAAACTCCTGTTTACAACATTAAGCTCTTTTACTCCATTACCGACAAGGTGTTTTGCGGCAAGCACTGCCATTTCACCTGCCCCGATAAGCAAGGCAACCCTGCCTTCAAGCCCATAAAAAATCTTTTTTGCGAGTTCAACCGCTGCATAGCTTATTGAAACGGCGGTCTCTGATATCCCGGTCTCTGTGCGCACCCTCTTTGCCACATGAAATGTCTTGTGCATTAGCCTGTTCAGTATAACGCCTGTTGACCTTTCTTTTGCAGCAGCAAACCTGAATGCCTCCTTGACCTGCCCCAGTATCTGTGGCTCGCCGACAACCATAGAATCAAGGCTTGATGCGACCTTGAAGATATGCCTTACCGCATCCATATCTTTATGGATATATATATATGGCATGAGCCTTTCAACAGACATATTGCCTGCCTGCGCCATAAGGTCAATAACAAGCTTTTCTGCCTGATCCGGGTCAGTGGCAGTACATATGGTCTCAACACGATTGCAGGTTGAAACAAATATGCTTTCACTAATGGATTCTGATTTCCTCATCTGTGAAAGGATTTCAGCATGGCCTACTTTATCCACTGAAAGACATTCCCTCAGTTCAACAGGGGCAGATTCGTGGTTCATGCCTATATTTATGATACTCATCATGGAAGTTTTGAGCCCCCGCCAAAATCGCCAAAACTGTGGTAACTGTCAAGCAGAAGGCCTCCTCCCAAAAAGGTAAAGATCAGTACCATAAAGCAGAAAATAGACATGATGGCTGAACGCCTTCCCTGCCATCCGACAGCAAGCCTCTCATGCAGAAGGATCGCATAGCAGATCCAGGTGATAAGAGACCAGACCTCTTTAGGGTCCCAACTCCAGTAACTGCCAAGCGCAGTCTGTGCATATGCTGCACCTGTGATCATGCCCAGGGTTATGAGTGAAAACCCGTATATAATTGAATAATGGTTTATGGAATCAAGGGTTTCAAGTGAAGGGAGTCTTTTAAACATGGTGCCCCTTGTCTTTCTTTTTATCTGCCGCTCCTGTATGAGATACATTACAGATGAGACAAAGGCCATGGCAAATATGCCGTCACCAAGAAACATAAAGATCACATGGAGCAACAGCCATATGCCCTTTAAAACGGGTGGCACAGCATCGGGTACATGGGGTAATGCTGATGAAAGTATCATGAAAAAGGCGGCAATTGGCGCCACAAATGATCCCAGTACCATGAGCCTGTATCTCACCTGAAACACGAGATAGACACCTATGATACTCCATGCAAAAAAGGCAAGGGCAAGTTTAAGTGTCACAACAGGCACAGTACCCAGTGCAATATATCTGTGCACCAGGAAGAGGGTCTGAAATAGAAAGCCTGAAAACATTACCCAGTATGAACACCTGAATACAGACCTGCTCTTTTTTATTATGTATACGATAAAACCTCCTGTTGATAACAGGATCAGAAAAAGGGCTATACCGGATAAAATATGTTCCATTAGTCCCTCATGCCTTAAGGTAATCCTTGATATCTTTTGTTGATATTTTTTGCCCCATGATATCAGACAGTATTTTGGCCGCCTTCATATGATCATCCGTCCTGACCGCATCCAGTAACCCGGAATCCACAATAGAGTGGAACACCCTGCTGTTATCCTTTTGGTCAGATGACCTGGAAAGCACTGATTCCCTGAACTTCCCCATCATACGTAGAAATAGTTCATACTCTATGCCGAACTGGGATGAAAGCTCTTCTCTGATCTTTTTTGCAAGGGCAGGGCTCTTTCCTGAGGTGGAAACAGATACGACAAGGTCGCCCCTCCTGATAATGGAAGGGACAATAAAGGAACAGTCAGCTGGCTGGTCAACGGCATTAATAAGCATCCCCTTTGCCTGTGCTGCTTGAGATATTCGGTGGTTAAGCTCAGGATCATCAGTTGCTGCTATCGCAAAAAACCTGTCTTTTAGAAATACCAGGCTGAATTCCCCGCCCAGGTATTTTACCCTCCCGTTATCTACCAGGTTTTTAAGTTCAGGAGACAATTCACGGGCAACAACACTGACTATTGCGCCATACTCAATAAGTGTTGCAATCTTTCTACCTGCAACAGAACCGCCGCCTACGACAAGAACCTCTCTGCCAGTCAGATCAACCATAATAGGATAATATGCCATATTTTTTCCTTTTCCTTAAACCTCACTATAGGCTATAGACTATGGGCTGTAGGCTTTAGCCCCCTGTCTGCCGAAACCTAAGCGAAGCCGGGTACATCTTACACCCAAAACCGTAGACCTCAAACCTTATACCTGATTTATATGTACTGATCTACCATATCACTGATGGCCTGTTCAAGCCCTGATTCACCTTCCTGGCTGCGTATCTCAGATATCAGATTCTCTATCTTGCTTCTTGTTACAGGGTCATTATCAACATCTGTTGTGGATCTGTATGCCCCTCCCCTTCTTCCCACACGGTAAACAATCCTCTCATGATCCGGCATATTCTGGTAACCCTTTATTATATCCAGCATTTTTTGCTTATCCTGCGGGAAGGTGCCATTGACCTCTTCAAGCAGGTTCATGATATGGTCGCTTGTGAGTGTACTTGTAATATTATCAAGTGTCTCTATAAAGAGGCGTATCTCTTCTGCTATACCGTCATCTGTCTGTTTTATGAACTCGCCTGATCTCACCTTTTCTATTAAGGGTACCCTTTCAGGAATCCTGAGGCTCCTTAACCTTATAAAATGGGGATTAATCTGATTGAGCACCTTGGCTGTTGCCTCTGCATGTTCTTTCCACATCTCTCTCCCGCCCAGGCCTGGCATCACATATTCGGAAAGCTCCATGCCCGCGGCGATCACCTTTTTCCCGGCATCAATCTGTTGCTCCGAGGTAACACCTTTTTTAATGAGCTTAAGGAGGGGGTCATAACCTGTTTCAAGACCAACATGTATCCGGTTCAAACCGGCCTTCCTGATTCTAATAAGCTCCTCCTCCGTCTTTCTTGCGATTGTCCGTGACCTGGAATAGGTGGTTATGCGGGTTATCTCAGGGAAATTTCCCCTCAAATATTCAAGCACCTCGACAAGGTCATCTGTCTTCATAATGAGGTTGTCAGCATCCTGCAGAAAACAGGCATTGGTGCCATAATACATCCAAATTGCCATGCTTCTAAAACTCTCTGACCTCCCCGGGTCATTAAGAACATTGCTTATAACCTGGGAATTTATCTCACCCCCATAACCAAGCCCGAATGAGACCTCTTTTATGCTATCGTATATCTCCCTGGCTGTTTTTATATCATCCTTTATCTCCTGAACTTCACGCAGGGAGAATTTTCTCCCCTTATAGACCGGGCAGAACAGGCACTGATTCCAGGGGCAGTTTCTTGTGATCCTTAATAAAAAGCTTTTTGCCTCGTTTGGCGGCCGTATTGGCCCCTGTTCAAATGCCTGCGGTGTTATCATCCTGATAAGTTCCTTTTAAATAGCTACTCTAAGTTTTTAGTTATCAACCAACTCTTTTTTTAAAATGCCTTTAGCTGAAAGCTGAACGCTGATGGTTGACCTCTTCCATCCAAAAACGCATTTTTTTGGATGGACACTATCTATATTATATAGTCAGAGATATATCAATTGACTCATCGAAAAAAGATTTTTTAAGGAAATAATACTTACAGGTGTCACAAAACAATAACGATAAAAATCAGATATGGAATTTTAAGAACTTAACTATAAATTGACAGTAAACTGTTTGTTTTATCTGCCTTTAGCTGATAGCTGAATGCTGAATGCTTATAGCTACCACCCAAAAACGCATGTTTTTGGGTGGATATTATCTAACCTACTTTAACAATAAGCGATGCCCCTGTATCCCCTGCGGCGCATCCTGTAAACAGCCCATAACCTCCGCCCTTAATAACCAGCTCTTCTATCAGTTCACAGATAAGCCTGCCTGCTGTCGGGGCCTGCGGGTGACCATAGATCAGGGAACTGCCATAGTTATTCATGGAGGTGGCATCAATATTCATCTTTTTCGCCATGTTAAGGTCATTAACAATAAAAGGGTTGTGGGTCTTTATGACCTTGATATCATTTATCTTTAGCCCTGCCAGTTCAAGGGCTTTTAACGCTGCAGGCACTGGGGCAGCGGCCATCCTCGCCTTTCCCGCCCTTGCATAGCCATATGATACTATCTTTATCTCAAGGCCGGGGTCTTTACTCAGCGCCTTTGCCTTTTCCCTGGTTGTTACTATAAACCCGCAGTTACCATCTGCCGGATGGGTCTGTGTGCCAAATGTCAGAACCCCGCCCGGTTCAACAGGCTTTAGACCGGCAAGGCCCTCAGCGGTTGTGGGGGTAATGCCCTCATCCTCCTCGACCAGTATCGTCTTTTTTCTGGATAAAGCGACCTCCACAGGAAACATGTACCTTTTCTGGAATGCCCTGTTATCTGCTACAGAATCAAGGTACTGCTCGTATCTTCGTAAGGTAAGCGCATCGCATTCCGCCCTTGTTATACCTGCCTCTTTTGCCACCAGTTCGGCTGTCTGGATCATCTTGAGCCCGCCGGATGGATCATTATTGATGTTGTCCATGTTCCAGTTTTCTGAGATTACCTCTCCGCCAGGCCCGTTCGGGTTGGGCCAGACAAGATGCGGCCCGTTTGACATGCGGTCAGACATAAGGGCAAAAGCCGTATCAAAGGTATTTGCCTCAACATTTAATGCGGCAAGATGTATGCATGTGGCAGAGGTTGTACATGCCTGATGGACATAGAGGCCCGGGATATCCTTTTTACCATCCATTAATATAGCGCCTGACCATGTGTGTGCATAAAACATCCTGTTTGCGGCTACGGTTGCCCCATAGTACAGGTACTCCACCACAGTCGGATCAATGCCCGCGTGGGCAAACCACCTTTTTGCAGTCTCTGCCCCGAGTGTTATCGGGTTAATGTTTGCAAGTTGTCCCTGCCATTTACAGAATGGCGTTGAGTAATATCCTTTATAAGGTATATAGGCTTTTGTGAGCATAATATCATTCCTCCGCTACCTGATAATATTCCTAAGGTGTCCTTTAAAATTGCACTAAATTAGCTTGGTTATGTATTATTCATCTATCGATAATAAATTCTGAAGTAGATTTTTCATAGTATTTTACCCTGTCCCATGTCAAGTAATAAAAATTTGAGCCTATTCTTCGCTTGACTTCCAAACGCCTGATATAATAATTGATAACCTTTGTTTATGACTAAAATGTTAACGGACGAACATGCCATTTACCTCCCTGCACTTTGCAACATTTTTTATAATCCTCACCGGTGTTTATTATGCTACCCCTCATAGATTCAGATGGCAGTTATTACTTGTTTCGAGCTATCTCTTTTATGGCTATGCAAAACTTGAATATATATTCCTGCTTGCCGGATCAACACTGGTGAATTATATCCTGGGTATCATCATGTCCAGGATGAGTGAGAAAAATAGAAGAAGGACATACATCCGGGCAGGGATTATTTTTAACATCGGGATACTTTTTCTATTCAAGTATTTTAATTTTTTCAGCCATTCGACTGTGCAACTGCTTGAATCAATCAACATAGAGGCTGATATCCCGCTCTTAACCATGCTGCTCCCGATAGGAATATCATTTTATACATTCCAGTCCCTTGGTTATTTGATTGATGTATATAACGGCAGGGTCAGTGCAGAACAACATCTAGGCATCTTTGCATTGTTCACCTCCTTCTGGCCACAGTTGCTGTCAGGCCCGATAAACAGGGCAAGGCTCCTTATGCCGCAGATAAGGGTGGATCATCCCTTTGATTACCAGAGGGTTACAGAGGGCATGCGCCTCATACTCTGGGGGCTTTTTAAAAAAATAGTCATTGCGGATCATCTGGCAGTCTATGTAAACAGGGTGTACAACCATATTGATAATTACCAGGGTATGCCGCTTTTAATGGCCGCCCTGTTCTATTCCGTGCAGATATACTGTGATTTTTCAGGGTATACGGACATGGCAAGGGGCAGCGCCCGTATCATGGGATATGATCTCATGGAAAACTTCAGGCACCCCTGTTTTGCCACCTCCCTTAAGGATTTCTGGCAACGCTGGCATATCTCCCTTTCAACCTGGTTTCGTGATTATCTTTACATACCGCTTGGTGGTAACCGTGTGAGTAAATGGCGATGGCATTATAATATCTTTATCACCTTTCTGATAAGCGGCCTCTGGCATGGCTCAAACTGGACATTTGTGATATGGGGCGCCATTCACGGTTTGCTGCTTATATTTGAAAATATAACCGAAAACTACCGGGAACGCATCGCAGTATTATTCTTCAGAAACAGGTTATCAGGGGTGTATCACGGGGTTCAGGTCATGCTGACATTTTGTCTGGTGACCTTTGCATGGATATTTTTCAGATCCGATTCTGTCGGCAGTGCCTTTTATTTTATCAATAAGATGTTAATGATTGGCAGTTTTGCAGACCTCAAGGTCGCAGCAACTGGTGTGGTAACACTTCCCCTGTTTCTTTTTTTTATACTCATCATCATTGTACTGTTTTTTATTGATAAAACAGAGGGCGACGGCTGGATACAGGAGAAGGCGGGGAGGCTGATTCTTTCTGTCCGCTGGTCATTATATCTCGTCTTTGCATGGGCTGTCTTTTTGTCAGTGGTATTCGGGGTAAAGCAGGAATTTATATATTTCCAGTTTTAACGAATGGGGGCTAATATCGTGTCACACATTAATCGTCAGTTACGACCTGTAGGGGTACGAGGCATCGTGCCCTTATTTTATGGCAGATCGAAATGACAAATAGCGACAGTTCATCGTTGACGCAAAACTAATGGATATTAATACATGAAGGCAGGGCTTTTTATAATAAAATTATTTACCTTCGGGATGCTTAATCTATGTATCCTGATCATACTCCTTTATTCTTTTTCAGGGCGTCACAGGGATATCCATCTCTCCTATGCGGAGAGTGAATCAAACCTGTTAACATATGGTGAAATGGAGCATTACCAGGTTGTTTTTCTGGGGACATCAAGGGGACGCGTGCTTTCCCGTGACGGAAATCATGAGATGGTTGAGAGGATACTTAATAGAAAGGTGGCCAACCTTTCAAAGGGTGGCGGAGGCGGCCTTATGCCGGCGGAGGTGCACCTCTCCTTTTTCCTTAATCAGGGAAACACATGTGATCATGTAATATATCTGGTTGATCCCTTTATCTTCTATTCATCCATCAACAATGAGAACAATGATTTTTTTCTTAAGGATGAGCCGTTTGAACTGTTCATACTCTATAAACTTGTTATGGACCGGTATCCGGTAGACAAGCTCTTTTCATACTTGAAGATGATCACTGTTACTGACTGGAAGCAAATCTCAAGGTACGGCTCTCCAGGGTTGACACAGGGTACACTTCGGCAAATTGATAATAAAAAGATTGAGGAGGCACGGAGCTACTACCTGAATGAATATGACCAAAAGAGCTTTATTGCCTATGGTCATGTGGTAAAGGATATAAACCGGCTGGTAAAGAAAAACAAAGGCCGTATTACCTATGTCATGCTGCCGCTCCTGATGAAGGACTTCCCGGGGCTAAAGGAGGTTGATAAATTTTTAAGGGAGACTGCTGCCAGCGATGATAGTGTTGGCTATCTCAACTGTGCATCCTGTATGCAGGACAAAAAATTCTACTATGACCATATGCATTTTAATAAAAAAGGTATTGAATACTTTTTAAAGGAATGCATCCTTCCCATCTTAAATGGAGAACAACCAGCAATGGAGAAGATATCAACCCCATAACACCTCGGTTCTTTCATCGTCATTCCCTGACTTGCCTGTCCTGCCGGAGCTTAATTGATTTTGCCAAGGCGGAACCGAACTCTAATACCCTTCCTAAATCAAGTCTGCAAAGGCTGCTTTGGCTGCTGCAATGAGATCCAGTGGTGAAAGACAAACCTGTATGCCGCGTAACCCGGCACTGACATATATGTTTTCATATAACTGAGCAGTTTCATCTATATAAGTCGGGAACTGTTTTTTCATCCCTATGGGCGAGCATCCTCCGCGTATATACCCGGTCAATGGGAAAAGCTCTTTTACCTTTAGCATTTCTATGCTCTTCGAATGGGATGAAACAGCGGCTTTCTTCAGGTTAAGTTCAAAATTCCCGGGTATCACAAAGACAATTATCTGGTTTTTATCATTTCTGGTAACGAGGGTCTTGAAAACAGTTTCCGGGGCCACTCCGATCGAGTTTGCAATACTAACAGCATTCAAATCCTCTTCGTCGTATTCATATTGTGCGGTTGTGTGCGCAATCTTTTTTGTTTCCAGTATTCGTATGACATTTGTTTTCATGTTTTTACTATGATTTATGCTGGTCTGATTATCAACAATTTTTTTTTCAATGATAAGAAATTTTTAGGTCTCCAACTCGTTCTTCCATCCTCCTAATTTTGAATATTGAATCTTGAATTAATTCCCCTGTCATTTCGACCAAAGGGAGAAATCTTAGTATTTTGTCCTTTCACTCGACCCTTAAATCCTTGTCGAAAATCCCGCGTTTTATGCGGGGAACCCTGTCTTTTTCATCTAAAATTTTGAATTTTAAATATTGAATCTTGAATTATTTTTAAAATAGATTTAAAAATAGCTATATTTTTCCGGGTATAATGAATTACTGTCTTAGAAGCCTTAACGCTTTATTTAAAATCTTGAATCTTGAATTTTGAATCTTGAATGTTGAATCAAATTTTTTACTAATAGTCTTTTTGTCGTCATTCTCAGGCTTGTCTGTCCCGCTGAAGCTTGATTGCCTTCGCGCCCGTCCTCCGCAGTAGCCTGCTACGGAGGATGGAAAGGAGGAACCGTGGAATCCAGTTGTTTTAATGTATAATTTTGGGGTGCTATTAAGAGTCAACGGCAGACTTAACCCCTTTAATGCTGTAAGGCGTAGAGAGAAGGTAGCCAAGGAAGGAAAATAATTATTGGAGAATTAGGTTATTCTATTATTTAAGGACGGCCCCATTGACACATAATTGCCGCGAAAAAAGGAGTTAAACATGCTTGAACTTCGGATACAGGATTTATCAAAGACTTATAAAAACGGCGTACAGGCACTAAAGGATATTACGCTTAACATTCCGGTAGGGTTATTCGGGCTTCTTGGTCCTAATGGTGCAGGAAAGTCAACCCTTATGCGCACCATAGCTACTCTTCAGGAACCGGATAGGGGAAGTATTTATCTTGACGGCCTTGATGTTTTAAAACAAAAGGATGAAGTCCGTCGGATACTGGGTTATCTGCCACAGGAATTTGGCGTGTACCCTAAGGTAACTGCCCTTGACATGTTAAATCATTTTGCAGTGCTTAAGGGTGTTACAGAGAAGAAGCACCGTAAAGAGATGGTAGAGTATCTGTTACATCAAACAGACCTCTATGAATATCGCTATAATAAATTGAGTGAATATTCCGGAGGGATGAAACAGAGATTTGGTGTAGCCCAGGCATTGATAGGTAATCCAAAGCTGATTATTGTTGATGAACCCACTGCAGGCCTTGATCCGGAAGGACGAAATCATTTTCTCAACCTGCTCAGTGAGATAGGTGAAAACATTATAGTAATCCTGTCAACTCACATTGTTGATGATGTAAGTAAATTATGCAGCCGGATGGCTGTAATTTCTATGGGAGAACTGCTGTTAACCGATGAACCCCGGAAGGCCATAGATAATATCAGTGGGAAAATATGGAAAAAGATTATTACGAAGCCGGAGCTTGAGAAGTATCAACAGGAATTTAAAGTTATATCAACATCCCTTGTGTCAGGAAATCGTGTTATTCATGTGTTTTGTGATGACAAACCGGATGACAGTTTTACGATAGTAGATCCTGACCTGGAAGATGTGTTTTTTTCAACACTGAATTTACACTAACGCTGAGTACATCATGCGCGGTATGGAGATGAATAAATGTTTAGTGAAATATTCTTTTTTGAATTGAAGTATCAACTTAAAAGACCCCTGGTTTATATTTTTTTTGCCGTCTTTTTTATATTCTCCTTTCTGATAGCTGCCCTGGAAAACGTTATATTAGCGGCGGCACTTGGAACTATACATCGAAATGCCCCCTATATTATCATGACAATTCTTCTGACCAGCAGTATATACGGCATTTTTATTGTTCCTGCTTTTGTCACTAAAGCAATAATACGTGATTTTGAATGGGAAACCTACCCTGTATTCTTCAGCACACCGATATCCAAATTCGATTACCTGGCAGGAAGGTTTTGTGGGGGAATGACAATCCTGTTTATCGCCATGTCAGGAGCGGTTCTGGGAAACATGATCGGCAGTTTTATGCCCTGGCTGGACCCTGCGCGACTTGGCCCCTTTGATTTTACTGTTTATATCAGGGCTGTTCTTATAATCCTTGTTCCCAATTTTCTGTTTATCGGGGCTATCTGTTTCTCCATGGCAACACTTACCCGCAGCATGCTGTATACCTATGTTGTAATAGTGTTCCTCATTATTTTACTTATAGTCTCAGGATTTTTTGCATCCGGTATTGAAAACCGTTTTTTAGTTAGCCTGATTGACCCCTTTGGAAGCAGGGCAATCGGCTACATGACAAGGTACTGGACCCCTTTACAGATGAATACCATTAACCTGCCATTTACCGGAAGTATAATGATCAACCGGTTTATATGGGCGGCAATATCAGCTTTTTTCTTTATATTAAGCTATAAACGTTTCCGGTTTTCAACCGAAGGATCATTATTTTTAAAAGGCAGAATAAAAAGTCCGACTGAAAATATTTCAAAAAAATATACTCCTGAAAACTATAGGCGTCCCTTAATAGAACAGCAGTTTACCTTTGCATCCAGTCTCAGACAGTTATGGAGTCAAAGTATAATTGATTTCCGGACTGTACTTAAAAGCCTGCCCTTTATTATCATACTCGTTATGGGAATAATAACTATACTTTCCGTGCTTATCCGCGGAATCGCATTCTATGGTACAAAAACCTACCCTGTTACGGCGTTTTTGTTGAGACTGTTTGGTACACAGTTTATAATCTTTTCAATAATCGTAATTATTGTCTATGCCGGGGAACTTGTATGGAAAGAAAGGCAGAATAAAGTTAATGAAATGTATGACAGCCTGCCAAGCCCCTACTGGCTGCCTCTTATGTCTAAACTGTTTTCATTGATAATGGTTGTCGCCTTTATGCTTGTTGTCTACATTTTCACTGCAATGATATTTCAGGTGGCCAGTGGTTTCTATGACCTTGAGCCGTTGCTCTATTTTAAAGGTATGTTTCTGTTATGGCTGCCACGCCTGGCTTTGATATGTGTTCTTGGAATATTTCTTCATGTTATAGCCAATAGCAAATTTATTGGTTATCTGTTAATGGTAGTATATTTACTCGTCAGCGTCATTATGCCTTCAGCACTTGACCTGGAACATAACCTCTACCGTTTTGCCAGCGCTCCGGCAGCACTCTATTCGGACATGAACGGGTATGGCCATTTCATAAAACCTCTGGTCTGGTTTTACTCATACTGGACACTGTTCTCGGCTCTTCTTATAGTCCTATGCCTCCTGCTGTGGATACGCGGCACTGACGACAGCCTGAAAATACGCCTGAAAGTCATGATAAGACGATTTACAAAACCTGTCGCCATCATTTCAGTCCTTGCCCTGGTTGGATTCATTCTCTGCGGGGCATACATTTTTTACAATACGAATGTCTTAAACAAGTACCGGTCAAGGGAACAGGGTAAAAAATATCAGGCGGAATATGAAAAGGCATATAAGTATATCAAGGAACAGGATACTCCAATACCCGTGATAACTGATGTGAAATGCAATGTGGATATCTATCCGGATAAACGGCGAGTAGATATTCGGGGAACATATGTACTTAAAAATAAAAACAGCTTTGAAATAGAATACCTTTATATCTATTTAAGCCCGGATATAACTATCAATGAAATCAATATCCCCGGAGGTTCTATTTACAGTGAGGATAAAATATATGGTCAATATATTTACCAGTTGAAAGAACCGATGAGGCAGGGAGACACCCTGGTGATGTCATATGATTTATCGTCTATCAGTAAAGGATTTGTAAACAGGGGTACAAACACACAGGCAAGTATGTGGTCTCCTATTGATGAGGGTGCGAATAATCGTATTGTATATAATGGTACATTTATAACAAACACTACCTATTTTCCCCATTTTGGTTACAACGAGAGTTTAAACCTGTATGATCAAAATGACAGAAAAAAATACGGCCTGCCCCAATATCTTCCCTATGCAACAGGGTACAATAGCCGTATGAATTATCCGGTTTTACTACGGGAATCTGACCGGATCTCTTTTGATGCAGTTGTGAGTACTTCGGTTGGCCAGACCGCCATAACATGCGGATCATTAATAAAGGAGTGGCAGAAGGATGGTCGCCGTTATTTTCACTATGTTGCTGAGGTGCCCATATTAAATGCCTTTCCATTTATGTCTGCGGATTACAGGATAAAAAAAGACAAATGGCATGATGTGGATATTGAAGTGTATTATGATGAAAAGCACCCCTATAATGTTGACAGAATGATCTACAGCGTAAAAAAATCTCTGGATTATTTTACTGCCAACTTCAGCCCTTATCAGCACAAACAGGTGAGGATGATTGAATTCCCCTGATATGAAACATTTGCCCAGGCTTTTCCCGGTACTATTCCCTACTCGGAAGCTGCCGGTTTTATTGCAAACATAGATAAGAAAAATGATATTGATATGGTTTTTTTCGGGACTGCACATGAAGTCTCTCATCAATGGTGGGGGCATCAGGTCACAGGTATGGGGGAAGGAGCAAGTTTTTTAACGGAAACACTTGCACAATACTCATCCATGATGGTTATGGAAAAGGAATACGGAAAAGAACAAATGCATAAATTCCTGAAATACGAACTCGACGCCTATCTCAGTGGAAGAACCAATGGTGTCATGTATGAACGGACATTGGAGAGGGTTGGATATACTCCATTTGTTCATTACAATAAAGGCAGTGTGGTTATGTATGCATTAAGGGATTATCTGGGTGAGGAAAAATTAAACCGGATTCTGGCTGATTATATCAGGGATGTTGCATTTATAGGACCTCCCTATACCACTTCTACAGAGCTTATACAAAAAATTAAAGATGAAACGCCTGATTCACTCAAATATATTATCTCAGACATGTTTACAAATATTACACTGTATGAAAACAAGGTTATTGAAGCAAAATATCAAAAAACAGAAGATAACAGATACCGGATCATGTTGACAGTTGATGCAAAGAAAATCCGTGTTCGTGAGGACAGGCTGGGGACTGAAGATGAAATAAAAATAGATGACTACATAGATATCGGCGTATTCGGTGGCCGCCCGGAAAATAAGATTTCTCCGGGGAAAAAAGTACTCTACCTTGAGAAACATAAAATAACCAAACCGGAGACATCGATCGAAATAATGGTAGACGAAAAGCCCTGGCAGGCAGGAATTGACCCATATAATAAACTCATAGATAAAGTACCTGAAAATAATATTAAGAAGGTGTCAGAAGTACGGCATTAATTAAAATTGAAAGAGCGAGGTCTGCGCTTGACATTGGACAGAATTAAGGGCACTCATCAATAAGGATATCAATATGGTTGAAAGTAGTAGAGATGTTCCCTATTTTCCTCAATAAGATTTGGAGAGTCTCCTAACAATGTCCCCCTTTATTGATAAACTATCAACAGTGTAGGGCAGATACCTATCGTTTTCTATTCGCATCGATTTAAATAGTCAGTGAAGAATAATGGTTTTACCCCGTTCTTTTCTTTTTGAAGAAGTTGGAATATGACATGAAAAATAATTGATTAGCTGGTACCATTGTGATACCATCCTGGTATGCCGCCAAAAATAAAAGACCTTATTAAGAAACTGGAATCTGCCGGATTCATAAACAGAGGCGGGAAGGGAAGTCATCGGAATTATAAACATCCTGAAGGTGTTAATATCACAATAAGTGGCAATCTGAATAATGATGCAAAACCTTATCAGGAGAAAGATGTAAAAAAAGCATTACAAGGGATTAAAAATGAAAAAGAGTGATCGATACTTAAAAATAGTTGAATGGTCTGATGAAGATAATTGTTACATAGGTCGTGCACCAGGATTAATGTTAGGAGGTGTACATGGCAATGATGAGGCAAAAGTATATAGACAACTGTGTGAGGCAGTTGAAGAATGGATTGAAATATATGAAAGTGACGGTGATCCGCTACCTCCTTCAACAGCAAACAAAGATTATTCAGGTAAATTTAACTTAAGAGTTGGGAAGGATTTACATGAGAGAATTGCATTAACTGCTCTTAAAAGAGGTGAAAGTCTCAATAAATTCTGCGTTGATACTATCAAAAAAGAAATTGGGCTTTAACTTATAAGAAAACCAGATTATCGAAAACAGGCGTGGACTGGCAAGTTCCGACCTCGATTTTTTATTACCCTTCATATATTCTCCACTAATTTATCAGCAAAAGAAAAAGATGGATTTAACCAGACATCTTGCCAAGGCGACCTGTCCCGGAGTAGCATTGGCAAAGGCGGTTAACTCCCGTCCACCGTAGCAGAGTCACTGCGGAGTGTGGAAAGCCGGAAATCTTGAATCAAAATATTGGTAATTGATCACTGATAATTGATAACTGATAATTGATCATTGATAATTCTATGATTTTAAATTCAGGACACGACCCTTATGCTCTTCTATCTGGAAAATGGCACATCGAATGTTTATGTAATCTGTAAAATAAATTGACAAATTGCATAAACATTGTTAATTACAAGCCATGATAAATCGAAATGCAGAAAAAATAATTGAAAACCTGCTGGCCGGATTTCCCATTATTACTTTGACAGGACCGCGTCAGTCGGGCAAGACGACACTCGCTAAATCGGTTTTTAAGAATCGACCGTATGCTTCCCTGGAAGAACCGGACCTCAGGCAGGCCGCTTATGAAGATCCCCGTTCTTTTCTCGTGAGATTTCCTGACGGTGCAGTTCTGGATGAAGTGCAGAGGTGCCCGGAGATTTTATCTTATCTTCAAACAATGGTGGATAATGATGGCCGTATGGGTTTGTTCATACTGACCGGGTCCCAGCAATTCGGCCTTATGTCCGGTATTACACAATCTCTTGCAGGGCGAACCGCCTTTGTGGAATTACTCCCGTTTTCTGTACCTGAACTTGCACTCGTGAACAAGGTGCCGAAAGACATTGATACTATGATGTTGACCGGCTGCTACCCCCCGATTTATGACCGCGATCTTTCGCCATCAGCCTGGTACAGCGCATATGTTACGGCTTATGTTGAAAGAGATGTGAGGCAAATGATTAAAATTCAGGAACTGGAAACCTTCCAGCGTTTTGTCAGACTTTGTGCAGGCAGGACAGGACAGTTATTGAACATCTCTTCCCTTGCAACTGAATGTGGAATAACTCACAATACTGCAAAGTCGTGGATATCTGTGCTGGAAGCCAGTTATCTGGTATTCCTTTTACGCCCCCATCATGCAAGTTTTAACAAGCGGCTGGTAAAGATGCCAAAACTCTATTTCTATGATGCAGGCCTGGTATCCTGGCTTTTGGGAATCCGGACAATCGAGCAAATGATTACACACCCATTACGGGGAAATATTTTTGAGACCTTTATCATCTCTGAGTTAATCAAATCTAAAATGAACCAGGGTGAAAAACCTGCTTTTTCATTCTGGCGTGACAGTAATGGTAACGAGGTTGATCTACTTGTTGAAAAGGAAACAAAGTTATATCCGGTAGAGATCAAGTCGGGTCGAACCCTTACACATGAAGCCTATGCAGGTCTCACTAAATGGTGTGCCCTGGCCGGAGAAAGGGCCGGAGAACCAGCATTGGTTTATGCCGGAGATGAATCTTTTAAGCACAAAGGATTACAGGTTCTGGGGTGGAGAGAGTGCGGGCAATTGTCTGATTAAAAGAGTGTTGCTTTTTCTAAAATCCCGCTCATACTATCTGACAACTGTCTTATTGCTTTCTCTAACAACTTGCAGCCTGCTTTCCACATTGATAACTGTTTACCCAGTTGAATATCTGAATGTAAGATATGAAGAATGCAAATCTACATAACAGGTGCATTGTTCATTGATAATTGTTTACTGATCATTGAACATTGATCACTGATAATTGATCACTGATAATTGATCATTAAAATCCCCTACCAGCCTTCAGCCTGCCTTTCCAATCTTGCCTGTCCGCCCGAAGCATAATAGTTTTTGCGTCTGTCCTCCGCAGTAGCCTGCTACGGAGGATGGAAAGGCGGAAATCTGTTTTTTCACACTGACTACTGACTTCTGGCTTCTGACCTCTATCTTTTCTTTCTTGCATTTATTACAAAAAAGTCTTAAACCTTTAGCCAGTGAAATTCATAAATATGACCGCGAAGCGGATTTCACTGGGCTTGAAAATTGTATCATTTCAGGCATAAAGACGTACTCCCTAAAAGACTAATTGCTTTGGATTACTGATAATTGATAACTGATCATTGTTAATAGTCTTTCCGGGTATAATGAATTACTGTCTTACAAGTCTTTTCGATTTATAGCTTTTATATTGTTGTAGTTTTTTATTGTATGCATCGGGTGGATTTTTATTGATCAATGATAACTGATGATTGTTCAATGAAAAAATTGGCTTCATCATATAAATTTACGAATAGTTTTTTTGTCGTCATTCCCTTACAGACGGGAATCCAGTTGTTATTGATTTATAGTTTTGAGGGGCTGTCAACTGTGTAGGCCTGACACCGATGCTTTTTCAAGACCCCGGTGGGTTCCTTGCTTGTTGCAGAAATCACGGCGGGGCTTGTGAGCAAATCGTTAACTAGAATTAGAATTAAGAGGATAAGGAGGACAAACTATGGCTATGTTAATTAAAGCCGCATCCCCGATATGGAAACTTATTATTATATCTTCCTCTGTTTTGGGCGGGATTCTTCTTTTGGGCGGGATTGGACTTGCTATACTTGGCGGATCTGCACAAACTACTTTTACGCTCTTTGGAAACCAGTTTTCTTCAACGAGCGTTGGCGTATCTCTCGCGTTCATAGGCGCGGTGATCGTGATAATTACTCTACGCCGGGTCCTTTCTTCAGTGGACAAGATTACCTCAAGTGGTGGTGATGAAGGTCCCAAGGCATCTTGATTTGAAGCAATAGCTAACAAATCAATCCAGCCGATCGCTACGCTCCGGCTGATTTTTACGTTATGTGGCAAGAGGGCAGAGAACTCTGTGACGATTTATGATTCACCGTATTGATTCCACCAAGCTGGAAGAGCAGGCTGTGCTACTCGAAAGATTCTTCAGGGATAGAAGCCTATCGATAGAGCGACAGTCCAGTCTTGGCAAGATGATTTCATCGGTCCATTCACTGGCACGGAAGCCGACCAGCACAACCAACACGCCCAAGGATTGGGAAGACTTCTTCTTCAGCATGCACTTCTTTCGAATTGTAACGAGCTTGCTCTCGGTCAGCGACGTCTCCGGCATTGACCGCTACTGCGTACTACTCGGGACAGGTTCATTGGACTTGCTTGCACGAACGCAGTCGCAGGCGAAGGACATTTATTGGGAGCTTGAGCTGTTTGCACTGCTCAGAAACCGGGGTCTCGCGGTTCAATTGGAGGATCCTCCAGACATCGTGTGGCAGTGGAACGGTCTTCGCGTAGGTATAGCCTGCAAGAAGCTATATTCGGAAAAGAATGTATCGAAGGTGCTTTCCCAAGCCGTGCGACAAGTTGAAAGGCATTCTGACTTCGGTATCGCCGCCTTCAACCTCGATGACCTTCTTCCTGAAAATAAGGTGTTTCGCTCTATTGACCGAGACACCGCTCAGCGCCTTGTCGAGAGCGCCAACACGCTTTTCCTTGAGAAACATCACCGTCGCTTTGTCAATTATTTCGTAGGGGCGCGACTTATCTCAGTGCTCGCCTCCTGCAATGTTGTCGCGGATATTGCGAACTCAAAACCGCAGTTCCTCAACGTTTCAGATAGGGTCTTCTTTAATACAAGGATCGACTCCCTCAGCGACAATCAGTTTGCTGCTTTGTCCGAATTAAGGCGGTTTGTTGAGGGGGCAGAATAGAGCACATAATCGGGTAAGCGACCGGGTGCACCTGATCGCCCGAAAAGAGTGAAAGAGCGGGGTCAGTGAAAGAGTGGGGTCTGCCCTTGGTATTGGACACAATTAAGGGCACTCATCAATAAGGATATCAATATGGTTGAAAGTAGTAGAGACGTTCCCTAGTCCTATTGAAATCCCCTAACAGCCTATAGTCTAAAATGCTTCAATCTATTGTTTTCCACTCAAATCCTTGACTCCTTAATTTTCCTCATTGATAACTGTTTACTGATAACTGATTACTGATCATTGATCATTAAAATCCCCTACCAGCCTTCAGTCTGTTTTTCCAATCTTGAATCTTGAACCTTGAATTTTGAATCTTTCAATTAATTTTACAAAATTAATTGAAAACTCCTTGCATTTATTACAAAAAAGTCTTAAACCTAACCCATTATTTTTTCAGCATAATTATTTACTGTCTTACAAGTTATATCGTCTTTCTCCGGCTTTGATCGGGGAATCCAGTTGTTTTTATTTTATGATTATGGGGTATACAACAACAGACCCCTTTTTATTCCACATAAGGAGAAAAAGTATGGCTTCTATACCACAAAAAGTAAGTGACAGATTTTCTCAAGGTATAAAAAGATTTCAACCTATTTTATCAAACGCAAAATCAAGAGATGTAAATGAATCAGATACAGTAATTATAGTTACTGATATGCTTTCAGAAATATTTGGTTATGATAAATATTCTGAGATTACATCAGAGTTTGCAATCCGATCAACATTTTGTGATCTTGCAACAAAATTAAATGGTAAGATTCAATTATTAATTGAGGTAAAAGCTATTGGTCTTGACTTAAAAGATAATTATGTCAAACAGGCAATAGATTATGCAGTAAACCAAGGAGTAGATTTTGTAGTATTAACAAATGGAATTATTTGGAAAGCCTATAAAGTAGCGTTTACAAAACCAATAGATCAAGAAATGGTTTTTGAAATTGATTTTTTACAATTATCTCATAAGAGTGCTGAAGATATTGAAAAATTATTTTTATTATCAAAAGAAGGGTGGCAAAAATCTACGCTTTATGAATTCCATTCTCAAAAACAAGCTTTAAATCGTTTTTTCTTGGGCGCAATGATTATGAGTGATTCCGTTGTTGAAGTGATTAGACGCGAATTAAGGAAAATATCTCCTGATATAAAAATAACAGCAGAACAGATTAGGAGTGTTGTTTACCAGGAAGTCTTAAAAAGAGAAGTTGTCGAAGGTGAAAAAGCAGAGGAAGCAAAGAAAAAAATTAACAAAGCATTAATCAAATTTGCTAAAAATAAAATGGTAAAAAAGAAAACGACTTCTATTGAAAATATCATTGAAGATTCTACTGAAAAAAACAACCCAGAAGAGGTTATATAGACATGAAGAGTAGGTTGGTTTCGTAAGCTAACCTCTTTATGAAAGAGAGTGGAATAGCGGGGTCTGCCCTTAATGAAAGAGCGGGATCTGCCCTTGACATTGGACAGAATTAAGGGCACTCATCAATAAGGATATCAATATGGTTGAAAGTATTAGAGACGTTCCCTAGTCCTATTGAAATCCCTAACAGCATTCACTGGTGTGGTGAAACCTTTGCGAAGTTGATTAGTGCCTGTCCACCATAACAGAACCATTGCGAAGCATGGAAAGGCCGCGGAAGTCTGCTTTTTTTCACTGACTTCTGACTTCTGGCTTCTGACTACTGATTTTTTCTTGCTTTTTCTGACATTTAGTCTTAAACCTAACCCATTATATCTTTTCGGGTATAATGATTTACTGTCTTACAAGTCTTATGGTTTTAACTAAAATTGAATTTTGAATCTTGTCGAAGATCCCGTGTTGTGTACGGGGAATATTGAATCAAGATTTTTACTAATAGTTTTTTCGTCGTTCTCCGACCGAGATCGGGGAATCAAGTTGTTTTTGAATTATGATTTTTTGGAGCTGTCAACTGTGTTGACCTGACGCCAATGCTTCACGTTGCGGGTGCTATTCATTATAAAAATGGTTTTGGTTTTTCGCTGGGATTAACACCATATTTTTTATTTTTTTAAATTTCCGGTTCATCTTTCTGTATAACATCCTAAAAGTAAAGCTATCCAGAACTGGTGAATCACTTGTTAAGTGAGAAAAAATGGTAAACAAAGAAAATTCTGAGTATCGTAAAAAACAAATACAAGAAATTAAAACTGGTTCAGGGATAACAGATCATACTGTAAAAAAAAGCATGGACGTAATAAACAGCGTCTTGGAAGATTTAGAAGTTTCAATAGACAAAACTTCTAAGGCTGCAAATCGGTTATCCTTAGTCCTTGTGATAGCTACAGTCATTATAGCTGCTGTGGCTATAGTTAATTTATGCTTTGTTATTACGAAATAATTCAGTTATTTCTTTAAGATTTCTGGCTATCTGTGCCAATAACGGTCTATTAGGGTCAGAATAATTATTATAACCGAAATCTCTAAATATTTTTGCTATATCATCATCAAGTAATGACAATATACTTTCGTGATACTGCATTATTTGTTCATCAGTTGGGGGTAAATCATTTTGCATAAATTATCTCCTTGCTTAAATAACTTAACCAATCATTCAAGCGGACTTTCGCCGCTTAATTCTACGTTAGGAGAATGCGAATGATCATAAATCTATCAGATCCATTTACCGCAAATGTTG
>CAZCMD010000059.1:17018-24775 GCA_964499695.1 uncultured Desulfatiglans sp. | reverse complement strand
TTCTACAAACATGGCTTTTTAGCAGAAGCCGAGATCCTCAAACCCAACCAGGAAGATACAAAATTACCCGTAGGGGAACGCAGCAGCGTGCCCGCTGGATAGACAGTCACAGTCTGTAAACAAAATGTACCCATAATATGGATGGAGCTTTCAGCGATCAGCTATCAGCTAACTCCATTTGCTGAAAGCTGAATGCTAATGGCTGACCGCTCGAATCCAAAAACGAGCGGCTTTGACCGTAGAATCCATTACCGCATCCTCGTTCTCCAGCTTGCCTGCCGTGCCGTAGCCTTGGCGAAGGCTGGATCGGTGAATCCAGTTGTTTTTGTTTTCCAATTACTTGTCCGCCTCATGTGGATTAGCAACTGCCCAATGTCAAAGGGCCGATCACAGTTGTTAATAAATATAAGAAAAAGAAAAAACATTTTGCCTGTTTCATGATTTTAGTGGTAATACAAATCAAAAAGCCTGACCTTAAAATACACAAAAAGCCATAATATTGACTTTTGAATATGCCATTTAGCAATCTTGGCAATGCTGCCAGAATTGCTAAATGGATTTGAAATATATTTTTATTTTCCATGAATAAGCTATTTGGGGATTTTGCCAGTATTGGCATTTTCCCCAAATACTAATAATGCAGCCGGTTTTCTCATATGTCTTTAGCAGTAGTTTTAATATTTACTCGATCTTTTTTTTACTACACTAGAGCCTAAAAACTGGCCTAAAAATCAACAATAAAAGAAATATCTTTTCGTCAGGAGAAAGATATGGAGAACCTGTCACCATCTGATTTAAAAACCATCTTGCATTCCAAAAGGGCAAACATGTATTACCTAGAACACTGCCGCCTTATGCAAAAGGATGGCAGGGTCCTTTACCTTACTGAATCTGAAAAAGACAGCCTTTACTTCAACATACCAATCGCTAATACAACAGTAATCCTTTTAGGAACAGGTACTTCCATTACACAGGCGGCAGTACGTATGCTGGCGCAGGCGGGGGTATTGATAGGTTTTTGCGGGGGAGGAGGCACGCCCCTTTATATGGGGAACGAAATAGAATGGTTTACCCCGCAAAGCGAATACAGGCCCACAGAGTATTTACAGGGGTGGCTTTCATTCTGGTTTGACGATGAAAAACGTCTCAAGGCTGCAAAAGAGTTGCAATATGCGCGGATAGAATATTTAAGAAAAGTATGGTCAAGAGACAGAGAACTTAAAATGGCGGGTTTTGACACTGATGCACAGATTATTTCCGATGCCCTTAATGCAGGACGGGCAGGTATAGCCTCTGCATTGAAAAATACATACCTACTTACCACCGAGGCGCAGCTTACCAAACAACTTTATAAAATAGCTGCCGGTAATACCAACATGACCGATTTTGTACGAACACATGAATCCACTGACAAGGCAAATGATTTTCTTAATCATGGCAATTATCTGGCTTATGGTCTTGCCGCCTCTACACTATGGGTGCTGGGCATACCCCACGGGTTTGCACTTATGCATGGTAAAACCCGGCGGGGTGCACTGGTTTTTGATGTTGCAGACCTTGTAAAAGATGCGGTTGTTTTGCCATGGGCCTTTATATGCGCCAAGGAAAACGCCACTCAGCAGGAGTTCAGGCAGCAATGCCTTCAGTCCTTTACCGACAACAGTTGCCTTGATGAGATGTTTGATAAGGTAAAGGAGATCGCCTTTATGTTCGGTAAAGTAGAAGAAGGGATTACCAGTGAGGATGATAAGCCATGATGGTAATATTTGTATCACAGTGCGAAAAAAACGCCCTCCCTAAAACAAGAAGGGTGCTTGATGCCTTTGCCAACAGGATAGGAGACAATACCTGGCAGACAGTTATTACAGAAGATGGTCTAAAGACTGTTAAAAAGATGCTCCGTCAGACCGCCAGTAAAAGCACTGCTGTTTCATGCCACTGGATCAGAAGCCGTTCAAGAAGCCAGTTGGTATGGATTGTGGGGAATAAAAAGAAGTTTGATGAACACGGCGTGGTGCCGGTGAATTATACAAGCAATCAGGTATTTATAGGGGATATTGAAATCATGACTGACCAACTTCTTGCTAATACAAAAAGACAACGACTGGACCAGCATTTATTTGCAGTGGGTTACCTTGCATATAAGATAATAAAGCGCCTTGCTCCCAAAGAAGATAACCTTGCTGTAAGCGCTTTTATCGCAGGATGCTGGCACGATATAGGGAAAATTGATCCGGCTTTTCAGGATTGGTTGAACAAGATACTCGACAAGAAAAAATATGAAGATGTACCCGATGAAGGGCAGCACATTGAAGATGGAAAAATTTCCTGGAAAAAGCATCCCAGGCACAATGAAATATCTTTGCTGTTGTTCAATCTATTATTTGACCACAAGGAGATAAACCAGGACATTTATTTTAGAATAAAACATGCAGTATACTGGCATCACGCCAAACCAATCAGGGATAATAAGGACGAAATAAAAGGCGTTGTCGGGATATTCAGTAAATTTGGTTCATTTGAGAAGAATTACAATCAGGTAACATCAGGTGTAATTGCCATATTAAAATCAATAGAGGAGATGCTGGGGGACAATACTATTGAAATACCAGTTGAGGTTAATTCCCCTTTGATGCCTAAATTTGATGCTATTGAAGATAAGCTTGAGAATGAAGAATTGCCCAAATATAAGCGTTATTCAATTAAAGAGTTTATAGAAAAATATAAACCAAATATCCAGCATAATGCATTAAACAATCTTGCACGATCTGCGCTTATTACTGCTGACAGATTGGTATCAGAAAAATTTACCGGGGATTCCTTGAATGAATATATCGAAAACAAGCTTTTAGATGAACTCCTTGATGAAGCATTTCAGAAGGGAAGAGGGCTTTCGACTCACATAAAAAAGTGCCTGGATGGTTTTAATGAGAACAACCCGGATATTGAGCGTAATAAACAACAGGCAGAGAAAGCAAAATATTTATCAGATGAAGAGGTTACCATAGGTGTGCTCAGAGGGCCAGCGGGTTGTGGTAAAACAAAGATCGCCTTGGAATGGGCTCTAAACACAAAGGTAAAAAGAATGTTCTGGATATGCCCTCGCATTCAGATATGTGAAGGGTTATTCAAGGATTTAACATCAAATGAATATCTTCCCAATGCAAAGATAGAGATTTGCACAGGTGATATAAAGCAAACCCTGGTTGCAGGAGAACCAGTTGAAACGCCTGAGGGGACTGAATTTTCCGGGGATATTGTTATCACAACAATTGATCAAATCGTTAATGCAATAACTACCCATAAAAATGTAACTACACTGATAAGCTTTATGGATGCTCATGTTGTTTTTGACGAATATCACGAATACATAAATATGCCTGCTTTTAACCTTCTGTTTGCTGAACTTGTTGAATGTAAAAAATACCAGCAGGATGATGATAAAACCTTTCCTAATACATTACTGGTTTCTGCTACCCCAAATCCATTGTTTCTTGAACAGTTTCTCCAAATAAAAAGTAGTGATATAACAGGAATACCAAGTTTTAATAAAAGCCATTATAAAATTGATTTTATAGATTATGATGAAAAAATCGAAGATGCAAGCAACCCTTTATTCCAGCAACAGCCATCAAATACCTTTGTTATTAGCAACACTGCTATTACTGCCCAAAAAAGTTTTATCGATAATCAGGATAAGGAAAAGGGTATTTTGCTCCACTCTAAATTCACAAAAGCAGACAGAACAGAATTATTTGATAAGGTATATAATGCCTTTAAAAGAGATGGGGAAAAAAATTACGATATTTTACGAAGTGGACCTGTAGTACAGGCTGCACTTAATATAACCTGTGATAGAATGATCAGCGAGATGACCAACGCTGAAAATTTTCTTCAAAGACTCGGTAGGTTGGATCGTTTTGGACAAAATACTGAGTCAAACTGGTTTGTGGTTCCTATTACTGATGCAGTTAAAAATGGAAAATCACGTGATAATAGTTCACGTTTCTTGAGCTCATTAAAATCTCTACAAAGCACAAAAGCATGGTTTGATTTCTTGCTGAATGAAATGTCTGCTGAAAAAACAATCCAGATAAACCAAATTTATGATCTTTATGATCGATTTTATCTGGATGCTCATAGCAGGAACCTGATCGAACAAGACCTCATTGCATCTCTAAAAGATAGTGTACTCAAGATAGAACAGAAGTTGGTTGATCCTGTTACAGTCCCATCCAATAGAAAGGAGCCCAACAAAATAAAGATTAAAAAACATTCATTACGTGGAGATAACCGTTTTGTACAGATGGCAGTCTGTAAAATTTATAATCGAAATAATATTGAAAGACCTAATGAATATGCATATCCGGAATATAATCCAGAAGTAAGTCTTACTTATGATGTCGAGGCTATCTGCGGAAATGGGGTTTCTGAGAAAAATTTGTTGGAATTTATGGCGAAAAAACATCACAACATTAAAGAGGTAAAAAAGGCATATAAAGATACTCAATTATTAAATGAGGCACGAGACCCTGCAACTCCAATATACCTGAGTTACACACCAGATGACTTAAAGAAAGTGGAAGCAACTACACATCCTTATGCCATCTATTATGGAATAGGGAAGAGACAACCAATAGGGGCAATTTTAATTAAACAACTCAATAATGAAGGAGAATGAAATGCAAATGGAAAAAATTACCGGGATTAAGAGTGTTGATTTTAGAATTAGGGCATTAGGACATGGCGTAGTAAACTGGAATGGTCCAACAAACCTGGCTCAGGAGAATGGGACAACTGTTGATAATCATACATTACCCAAGTTAAGAGGTTATACCAACTTGTCAGGAAAGGTAAAGGAGACTGGATACAAATACCGCAAGGAACCAACCGACATCGATTTTAAAAAGACTCCTTTATATATAAGTCAAAACTGCGTTAGGCATCATTTATTCCGAGAGCAAGCCTATGATCTCCATTATGCAAAAGATAAAAACTTAGAGAAAGTTATTGCTTCGATGACTGGTCTTATTCGCGGGTATGTAGTTCCATCCAGCCAGTGTAAACGCACTAGCCCTTTGTTGATAGAAGATTTTGTTGATCAACTTGGAAACGGCAATTTTGAGCAATTTGGACAGGCAGGTGAAAGAAATAGTACTTCTTTTTTTTCAAAAACCACTTTTGGTAATACAGAATATTTATCTTATGGTTCAATCAGCATTGAACAATTACAGTTCATATCACTTGATAATAAATTTGATCGTGCAGCAATGATCATAAAAGAAGGGCAGGGAGAAAAAGTGGCCCAACTGGTTCAGGACTATATAAAAACTTTAAATCCTTCACTTGAACCAAAAGCAGTATTCCATGAAAATTATGTCCGTAATGGGACAATATTTGAAGAGGGAGAGATAGGCATCCTCCTTAATCAGGATGCAATACATATTCTTGTCGAATCAACTGTACAAAAAATAAAAGAATTATCTATCAGACAGGCTAAATCATATATGTATGTTGATGATGTACAGGTCGATTTCAATGAAAGTTCAAAAATGATGAGGATAAAGCGCGACCCAAACAGCATAAGTAATAAGAAAGAAACAAATTATGCCATTTATTTTTATGCTAAATAGGAGCCAAATATGAACATTCAAATTGAATATGAGGCTTCATGGCGAAATTCCTTTCTTGATGGTAGTAATGATGAACCTCTACCCAAAAAGGGAAGAAAATTTGTTGCTTCAGGAACAAACCTAAATGACAGTAAACACCCTGAGAATTATATAGAGAGAAATATTACTTTAAATACTGTGATGGGGGTATTGAATCGTCTTATAGGGGATCAGCGTAAATTGTATCAGGCGAGGGAGTGTAATAATTATTATTTTCGCGAAATAGAGCCTACTATTTCGTTTAAGGATAATGCCTTAAAAACTAATGATGTAACGTATATTCGAAACATCACAGGAAACGAAGATCGTAATTCTTTTACAGGTATGCTAAAGACAAGTTGTAGTATATTCCAATCTGATTATTCTCAAGAGTTATGGGGAGTGCTTGCTTTAGAGTTGAATGAGCTTTTTAGTTACATTACGAAAGGTGAGAAAGTTAAAGCAATTATTGATCTCGACCCACTTATGATATGTAATCGTTTTGATCAGATAAACAAGATAAAAGCTTCTCCTAATGATGGCATTGCAAGGGAAGCTGTTGAACTATTGGAAAGGCATTTTCCCGGTACAGGTTATTTAAATAGTAACGGAGATGTTGTTCCTTCATATGTGTATTGCTCCGCTCTGTATTTACAATTAGAACGCTTAAATGATCAGTACGATTTTAATACTGCTTTAAGTAAGAATGGCAATATAAGTGGAATATCAAAACGTATTTTTACAAAGAAGGATTTCATGAATTCTTTTACTACTGGAGACAAAAAGAAAATATGGGGTAATCCATATATCCGGATAGTTACGAAAAAAGGAGAAGGTAAAACCATATCATACATGACTAAAGCCAGCGGAACCCTTGATATCCAAATTGATGTAAACAGAGAAAAAGCCAAAGAGATAAAAACGATGATTGAAAATGCAGGGGTTTCAAGTTTTTATTTAGGGAAAAAAGGGCTTGCATATGTAACTGATATTGATACCAGGGAGGTCGTAAAAGATGGAACAATACATTGATGTTAAACTAAAGCCTGATTCAATAATACAGGAAAGTCCATTGATGAACCTTGTCTATAACAGGTTACACAGGGCAATTGTTACTCTTAAAACTGGGGAAATTGGAGTAAGTTTTCCGGATCATAAAATAAAACTTGGAAATGTTCTACGCATACACGGAAGTATAAACGATTTGCATAATTTATTAGCATTGAACTGGCTTGATAATTTATCTGAACATTGTGATGTCCTTAAAATGAATACAATACCAGCTAGTGTCAAATATAGGACGATCTCAAGGGTAAGATCGAATATGAGTAAATCAAAGCTAAGACGTCTCCAAAAAAGAGGCACCATTTCAGAAGGTGACGAAAAAAAATATATAAGAAATATGTTTTCAAAAGGTTTGGACAATCCGTATGTTGACCTTGTGAGCAGCTCAACAGGAGAGACCTTCCGAATGTTTTTATCTTTTGGGCCAATACTGGATCAACCAGTATATGGTAAGTACGATACATATGGGCTATCTAAGGATACTACAATTCCATGGTTTTAAATGGGCAGTAGAAAGGAATTTACCTAAAAAAATTATTATGAAATAAAACTAATTAATTCCAATAAGATACAATCATACTAAATATTTTGGTTGTTTAAGTAATATCAATATAAGTAGTTAATATATTTTGATTTACTTGAAATTACCTGCTGTTGACCGCCGTGTAGGCGGCTTAGAAATTTTTTCTTTTTGAGAATCTGTTCAATCATCTGTTGACCGCCGTGTAGGCGGCTTAGAAAATACTTAACCGTCTGAAACAAAATATCATAAAGTTGACCGCCGTGTAGGCGGCTTAGAAACTTTGCTGCGACAAATGCTGTAATCACTTCAAGTTGACCGCCGTGTAGGCGGCTTAGAAATATATCTAGCCCGGCAAAAAGCCTTCCTTTAGGTTGACCGCCGTGTAGGCGGCTTAGAAATTTACGCCGATCTGGCTACTGAAGTGAAAGGCGTTGACCGCCGTGTAGGCGGCTTAGAAATTACCTACCGGGAATTTGTGCTCACCGTGCTTGTTGACCGCCGTGTAGGCGGCTTAGAAA
>CAZCMD010000059.1:0-16918 GCA_964499695.1 uncultured Desulfatiglans sp. | reverse complement strand
GTTGACCGCCGTGTAGGCGGCTTAGAAATGTGGGATCTGGCACAGGAAGGATATATAATCGTTGACCGCCGTGTAGGCGGCTTAGAAATGAAATTTGTACTTCCTGTAGCTTTATAATAAGTTGACCGCCGTGTAGGCGGCTTAGAAATTTACCTTTGCAAAACAATCTTGCAACATTTTGTTGACCGCCGTGTAGGCGGCTTAGAAAGTCCGTTTCGTCAGATAGTTCCACGGTCTTGGGTTGACCGCCGCACAGGCGGCTTAGAAAAAGAAAACGGCGTCCGTAAAGTGGCGAGGTCTGAGCGTGGGACGCTTTTTCAAAATTTAATAACTTATATTTTCATACTGCTATGACAGTGAGCCGAGATGAAGACAGAAAAGAAAAAACAGGAAATAGGAAATAGAAAATAGAAAATAGAAAATAGAAATACTTGTAAATCGACGCAGAGCGTCCTAACGTTTGGTTCCAACGGAGACCGTTGGAACTAGAAATGACGGCCTTGAACACAAAAGGGTAGGGGTGAATAATTATTCGCCCCAGTTTTAATTACCGGATTTGCAGCTTGTTTCCACTGTTAACAGTAACAAGATGGCATTAATCTATTTACTAATCATCCCTGACCAGTATTTAATCTTTTCAAGGAGTATCTGTGGTTCTATGGGCTTTGAAATATAATCATTCATACCCAGATCAAAACACTTCTGTTCATCGCCCTTCATGGCATGCGCTGTCATTGCAATTATGGGTACATTATAATTAAGCACGCCCGAACCGGGGTCACGTATAATCCCTGTTGCTTCAAACCCGTCCATTTCAGGCATCTGCACATCCATGAATACAATATCATATGGGTTCTTTTTAAGTACCTCAATGGCTTCAAGACCATTGTTGACCGGGTCTGCCTTGTAACCGAATTTTTCAAAAAGTTTAAGGGCAAGCTTCTGGTTAACCGCGTTATCCTCTGCAAGCAGTATCTTAATACTGCGTTTTTCAGAATCAAGAAGCGAATGTCTTGTTACAAGTACTTTTTTATCAGGGTCTTTTTTTGCGTACTCTCTGTGTTCTATTACTGCCTCAAGACAGCTTAAGAGCTGTGAGTGCTTTACAGGCTTTGGCAGGTAGGCAGAAAAACCTATCTCCTTTATACGGTTTGCATCTCCCCTGAGCCCGAAATAGGCAATAAGAATAAGGGAAATCTCATTCAGGTCAGGTCTGGATTTGATGATCCTGCCAAGCTCTTCCCCGTTCATATCATCAAGCATCTGGGCGATTATACATATATGGAATGGCCTCTTCTCCATTTCAGCCCTTTCAAGTCTTTCTATAGCCTCTGCCCCTGTTGATGCCTCCTCATAGGTGCATCCCCATGAAGAGATGTGGGTGCTTATGCTCTCCCTGCTTGAATCGTTTTTATCAACAAGCAGAATCTTCTTGGTTTTAACAGAATCACCAGGGATAATTATTTCAGATGCTACTCCAGGCTGTTTTTTAAATACCGCTGTAAACCAGAACTGGGAACCTTTGTTTATCTGGCTTTTTACACCTATCTCCCCATTCATTTTCTTAACAAGCTGTTTTGATATGGCAAGGCCTAGACCGGTTCCACCGTATTTTCTGGTGGTTGAGGCGTCCACCTGTGAAAATGATTTAAAAAGCCTGTCTATCCCCTCCTGAGGTATACCAATGCCTGTATCTTCAATAGAGACCCGAAGGGCCACCGATGATAAGAGTTCTTCCTTTATTGATACCCTGATGGTAACACCACCATTTGCAGTGAATTTTATGGCATTTCCTGAAAGGTTGGTCATGACCTGCCTGAGTCTGCCAGGGTCTCCTAACAGTTTTGAGGGTACATCAGGGTGTATTATGCATGAAAATTCTATTGCCTTTTCATGGGCCTTTATGGCCATCATGTCAGCAACGCTTTCGACAGTGGTGTGGAGGTCAAAATCTATCTCTTCAAGTTCAAGTTTACCTGCCTCTATCTTTGAAAAATCCAGGATGTCATTTATAAGGTTAAGGAGTGAATGGGCGCTGTGGGAAACTATCTCCGCATAATCCTTCTGTTCCTCATTGAGGGGGGTGTCCATAAGAAGGCCGGTCATACCTATGATTGCATTCATCGGTGTCCTTATCTCATGGCTCATGTTGGCAAGGAATATGCTTTTTGCCTGATTCACTGACTCTGCCAGTTCCTTTGCCTTTCTAAGCTCCTCCTCTGCATTTTTTCTGTCTGTTATATCTTCTATTATCCCTACATACCTTACGCCTTTATCTGAAAACACAGGCGAGGACTTTACATTTATCCAGCGGGTCTCTCTCTCATCAAGGACAATCCTGCATTCCTTTGAATAACTTGCAATCTCCTGTAATGATTCAGACCATTCCCTTGAAAAATTGTCCCTGTCGTCAGGGTGAAAGAAGCTAAGCCAGTCTACTGCGATGCTTTCCATCAAAGAGAGCCGGAATATATTCTGCCACCTGGTATTGGTATATAAAAGTGATCCGTTTTCATCTGCCTCAAATACACCAACAGGAAGTGTCTCAGATATAAGTCTGAATCTCTCTTCGCTATCCCTTAATGCCTGCTTTACATTTTCATCTTCTTTTTTTTGATCTGGGATCATATCTGAAAGAATAGCCGATTCATGTGAAATTGTACCCGACATTGGATCTCCAGAAAAGTTAATCTAAATATAGAATATTTAACATTAATTAATGAAACAATAGATCATAATTTAAAATATTGAGTTTGCATTACCTCAATTATGCAGGAAATATGCCTGAATCTAATACAGATAATATTCAATTAAAAAGGTATGATATACTTAGGTATCTTATTGATATGATGGATTAAAATACCTTTGATTATCTTTCTTTGTTTAATCGTTAATATCGCTTAATAATCCGTAACAAAATGTTTCGTCAAAAAATAGACCCCATTTCAGAATATTTGGATCTTCAATGTTTTTAATATGGCTATTTTTTCAAGATAACATTATATAAAAAAGGTCTTAAAACATAATGCAGGGTTTCTTGACTTGTATGTATGATGGTGTTATTTTCCTGCTCTCTGATAATTGACTTCCATCATTTGTTATGCAGGTTTATCAATTTCAGGCCTTTATTATGGCCGCTTTAAACGGAGGTAAAGATGTTTGGTATAGGCATGCCGGAACTTATAATCATCCTGATCATAATCCTTATTATTTTTGGGGCTGGTAAACTCCCTGAAATCGGCGCAGGAATCGGAAAGGGCATAAGAAATTTCAAAAAGGCGACCACTGATAAGCCCGAGGAGATTTCTTATGATGAAGAGGATAAAAAAGAGAAAGAAGCCAAAAAAGATGAATAACAACTGCCCGGATTATATTTGCCAGTACAGGTATAATCCGGGTATTCATTTTTATTTCTAGAATGGTATTTCATCATCCGGAATGGATATTGGCTCTTCAACAGGGGGCCGTTCATTCATTCTGTCAGCAGCATCCCCCTCTTTATGTGCCGAGCCCAGCATATGCATAGTGCTGGCAACTATCTCTGTTGTATATCTTTTTACCCCTTCCTTGTCTTCCCAGGAGCGTGTCTGTATCCTGCCTTCAATGTAGACCTGCTTGCCTTTGTGCAGGTATTCGCCGCAGATCTCTCCGAGACGTCCCCAAGCAACTATCTTATGCCACTCGGTTTTTTCCTCTTTGTTACCCTCTTTGGTTGTCCACTGCTCTTTTGTCGCCAGGCTGAAATTGGCTACTGCCGCGCCTGACGGGGTGTACCGTACCTCAGGCTCACCTCCAAGATTCCCGACTAATATTACCTTGTTTACACTTGCCATATGTCTTCCCTTCAATGAAAAATATCTGATGTTATTACTTAAGCCATACAGGGTTTATTTACAAAAAAACTATACATACTGGCAACATTGAAATCAAGCCATTTATAAGACATAAATCGTATTGACTCAAAATCTCATTCAGATTAAGGTATGAGACTAAAAAATCACAGGGAATTTGATGCTGAAGATAATACCTCTTGGCGGACTGGGCGAGATCGGGCTGAATATGATGGTTATTGAATATGATCAGCATATTATTGTAATTGATGCAGGCCTGATGTTCCCTGATGATTACATGCCCGGTATAGATATGGTTATACCTGACTTCAGTTACCTCACCCTTAACAAAGAAAGGGTAAGGGCGGTTATACTTACACACGGGCATGAAGATCATATTGGCGCAATGCCTTTTCTGTTAAAAGAGCTGAATGTCCCTGTTTACGGGACAAATTTTACGATCGAGTTATTAAAGGCCAGGCTTTCCGAGTATGAGTTGCCTGAAAAGGCTGAGTTGAATAAAGTACTGCCGGGCGATATATCGGAAATAGGCCCATTTAAGATTGAATATATAAGGGTAAATCACAGTATAATAGATGGTGTAGGTCTTGCCATCGAGACACCGGAAGGTATAATAATACACACCGGCGATTTTAAGATAGACCACAGACCTGTTGACGGTTATTTTACTGACATTAACCGGTTTTCATATTATGGTGGGAAAAACTGCCTTGCGCTTTTTTCAGACTCCACAAATGTTGAACGTGAGGGTTACACATTAAGCGAATCAGATGTAAAGGAGACCCTTGAGAATATATTCAGACATTCTGAAGGACGCCTGATAATTGCTGTTTTTGCCTCTAATATCGCAAGGATACAGCAGATAGTTAATCTGGCACAGCAATATGGCAGGAAGATTGCCCTGAGTGGCAAGTCCATGAAGGCCAATACGGGTATTGCAGTTACACAGGGGCTGATGAACATCCCTGAAGATATTGAGATAGCGGAAAAGGCAATTAAAAATTATCCTGATCATGAGATTGCATTAATAACTACAGGGAGTCAGGGGGAACCCATGTCATCTCTTACAAGGATGGCAAACGGAAATCATAAGGACATTGCCATAAAAGAGGGGGATACGGTGATTTTATCATCCCGCTTCATCCCCGGGAATGAAAGGGCAATAACGTCGATAATAAACAGCCTTTACAGGAGGGGCGCAAAGGTTATTTATGAAAAGGTATCGGCCATACATTCATCAGGGCATGCCTACCAGGAAGAGCTGAAGCTTCTTATAAACCTGGTAAGGCCAAGGTATTTTATCCCGGTGCATGGTGAATACAGGCATCTCGTAAAACACATAGAGCTTGCACGTTCAACCAGTATCCCCTCCGAGAATACAATACTTGCTGAAAACGGGGATACGATCTGTTTTGAAGAGGGCAGGGCACGGCTTGATGAGAAGCAGCATACAGGAAGGATGCTTGTTGATGGCAAGGGCCTGGGTGATATTGATGATACAGTTATCAGAGACAGGTTAAGGCTTGCAGGTGACGGTGTTGTAATAATCCTTATTGTGATTGATGATCAGACAGGCGAAAGATACTATGGGCCTGAGATAATTGCAAAGGGTTTTGTATTTGAAGACGAATGCGGGAGCATACTTGATGAGGCGAAGCAGCAGGTGCTGGATCTCCTTTCTGAATTTAAAAATCTTGAACATATGGAGTGGTCTGATATAAGTTCTGATATAAAAAGGCGTTTGAAAAAATATTTTTATAAGGTTATTGACAGCGGGCCTTTAATACTGCCCATTATTATTCCAGTTTGAAATAAATTGAATAAAAAGATTAAAGAGACAGACAATTTGAATAGAGATAATGAACCGATAAGAAAAGAGATCAGGGGTATCATCTTTTTACTCATCTCCTTAATACTTGGGGTGAGTTTTTTAACTTATCATACCCAGGACCCCCTTTTCTGGATCAGAACCAGCAGCAGCGGTGAGGTGCATAATCTTTTCGGGACAGTGGGGTCCCATATTGCAGGCTATTCCTTTTATCTGATAGGGTTTTCAGCATTCTGGCTTGTTGCCGTATTTCTGGTAGCCTCATTCCTGTCAATAACAGGAAGACCGCTTGTCCCGCCATTGGGATATATTCTTACTGTTATAATACTCCTTGTATCATTTTCGGGTATACTGAGCCTGCAATTACCTGGTAATATTATGTTCAGGGGTGGGGAAATCCAGAGCGGAGGACTTTTAGGCTATTTCATAGCAGATTTTTTTTCAGGGTTATTGAATAATTTCGGTGCCGGTGTACTGCTCTATGCCATCTTTATCGTCTCATTCATGATATGTACCCGCATATCCTTTGGCTGGCTTTTATCAAAGCTCTTTTTATGGATGGTATTCACATATAGAAAGATAAGAGAATACCGTACCAAAAAAATGGAAAAGAGCCGTAAGAGCCGTGTAAGAAAGACGATTATAGAGGAAGAGAAGAGCAAACCAAAGGCAAAGGTAAATATCATTGAACCAAAAAAGGAGACCGTTAAAACACCTGAACAGGAATCCTTTGCCTTTATGAATAAGGCGGGTTTCAATCTTCCAACTGCTGATCTTCTTGATGACCCTCCAAAAGATAAATGGGCAGTGGTTCAAAAGGAAAGCCTTGAGATGAATGCAAGACGGCTTGAAAAAAAGCTGGAAGACTTTGGTGTGCATGGAGAGGTTGTTGAGATATCACCAGGGCCTGTTATTACCATGTACGAATATAAACCCGCGCCCGGGATTAAGATCAGCAAGGTGGCGAGCCTTGCGGATGACCTTACGCTTGCATTAAGGGCACCCAGCGTCCGTATTGTTGCGCCTATCCCTGGAAAGGATGCTATTGGTATTGAGATAGCAAATAACAAGCGTGATCACGTCTATCTTAAAGAGGTGTTGTCATCCAATGATTTCAAGGACTCAAATAACAGGCTAACCATTGCCCTTGGCATGGATATCACAGGGACACCTGTAATTACAGACCTGGTAAGGATGCCCCATCTCCTTGTTGCAGGTGCAACAGGCACAGGGAAAAGCGTATCTCTTAATGCCATGATAAACAGCCTCCTCTTTAAACTCACGCCTGATGCTGTCAAATTTCTTATGATTGATCCTAAGAGGATAGAGCTTTCAGTGTACAAGGACATTCCCCATCTTCTCCATCCCGTCGTAACAGAGCCTAAGGAGGCAACAAGGGCCTTAAGGTGGGCTGTGCAGGAGATGGAAAGGCGCTACATGCTGCTCTCTGACAGGGGTGTAAGAAACATAGATGCCTATAACAAGAAGATCATAAAACAGAAAAAGGCAACAGCAATAGGCGGTGATGAGGGGTTAGGTGAGCCGCTCCCATATATAATACTTATTATTGATGAACTCGCTGATCTTATGATGGTTTCAACAAGGGAGGTGGAGGAATATATTACACGCCTTGCCCAGATGGCAAGGGCCGCCGGCATCCACCTGATAATAGCCACACAGAGGCCATCTGTTGATGTGCTTACCGGTATTATCAAGGCCAATTTCCCTACAAGGATATCCTTTCAGGTGAGTTCAAAGGTGGATTCAAGGACCATCCTTGATACAAATGGCGCTGAACATCTGCTTGGTGAGGGTGACATGCTCTTTATGCCGCCTGGTGTAGGAAAGCTTACAAGGATACATGGCGCCTTTATCTCTGAGGATGAGGTCAAAAGGGTGACCGATTTTATCAAGGCCCAGATGAAACCTGATTACGATTCAACCATTGTAGCACAGGTATCAAAGGATGAAGAGGAGATCGATGATGAACTGGAAAAGGATGAGAAATACGAGATGGCCGTGGATATAGTAATAAAGACCGGTCAGGCATCTATATCAATGATACAGCGTAAACTCAGGGTGGGCTATAACAGGGCCGCAAGGATGATAGAGATCATGGAAAGGGAAGGAATAGTAGGCCCTTCGGATGGGGTTAAGGCAAGGGATGTTTTTGGACGAAGAGAATAAAGTCCTGATGGCTGAAAGATCAAAACTGAATGATATGGGCTGATCAACAGCTTTTTGGATAGAAAATAATTTTAAAATGACTTATGAGGGTTTTTACTTTTATGAAAAAATTTACATATACAAGAATAAAAAACAGCATATTAATAATTCTATTAACTGTGCTTATCTCACCTGCAACAATTGCTGAAACAAAGGTGAGTGTGGTACTTAATAAAATATTGGAAACACACAGGCAATATTCAGCAGGTTTGTCTGTTCCATATCAGCGTGAAATACTGACCAAGTCTGTGGCAATGCTTGATGACATGGGTTCTGATGTTGCATCAGGTACTTTCTTTTTCAGGGAACCTGATATGCTCAGGGTGGAACAGAAAGAGCCGGTAATAGAATATGTCATATCAAACGGTAAAAATATCTGGTTCTATGAACCTGAGAAGAAAATTGTATCAAAGATAAATGAGATTGGGAGGTCTCTATCCATAATCAGCATGATTTTTACAGGTCTTAAGAATCCTGAGGATACCTTCAGTATCACGCTCCTTGAACCCGATAAGACAGATGACTACGAACTTACTCTGATCCCGAATGAAACATGGGATGAGATCGATAATATTAAGATAATTGTCTCTAAAAAGGATTACAGTATAAGCCGCATAGAGATAATTGATATTACAGGGAACCTTACCAGATTTAAACTCGGTGCATTTGAAAAAAAGACGGACCTTGAAGAAGGTTTCTTTAACTTTACTGTACCCGGTGATGTCAGGGTGATTGAAGAAGAATAATTACAGGATTTCACCTTGCCGGCCATTTATATTGATCTGGATGATGTTATAGCAAAAACCACCTGCCGCTATGTGGAAATCGTGCAGCGGGAGTTCGGAAAGAGTATTGCTTTTGAAAATATAACAACATTTGATCTGCAAAAATCATTTTTTCTCTCTGATCAGGAATTTGATCATTTTTTCAGGCTTGTGCATGAGCCCGAAATAATTTTAACGCTTAAGCCTTTTGAAGGTGCCCTGGATGTGCTCGAAAAGTGGGCAGGGCTTGGGTATGAGATAACGGTTGTTACCGGCAGGCTGACCTCAACCTATGAATCAAGCCTTGAATGGCTCAGGGTAAATAATGTACCATTTGATTCTTTTATAATGGTTGATAAGTATTTACGGCCGGTCGTTGATAAAAAGATTGCGATTTCACTTGAACGATTCTCCGGGATGGAGTTTTGCATTGCAGTGGAGGATTCTTTTGATATGGCAAGGTTCTTGCTTCAGAGAATGAACACAGATGTAATCCTATTTGACAGGCCGTGGAACAGAAATGCCAACCATCTGCCCGGTATAAGAAGATGTATGACCTGGGATGAGATTGGTATGCTTAATCCATTTCCGGCTCTTTTGCCATTAAAGTAACACTTGGATCATATCTGTCATATGGAAGCAGATAAAAACAAAATCATAATTATCACAGGCCCGACTGCCACAGGTAAGACAGCACTTGCCGTAAAAATCGCCATTGAGCTTGGGGGGGAGATAGTAAACTGTGACTCCATGCAGGTGTACAGGGGCATGGATATTGGCACTGCAAAACCTAGGATTGATGAAATGATGGGCATACCGCATCATCTGCTTGATGTTGTAAACCCTGATGAGGAGTTTAATGCATCCCTGTACAGGGAATATGCGATTCCTGTGATTGAGGATATCCTGAAGAGAGACCGGATGTGCCTTGTTGTCGGAGGCACCGGGCTATATATTAAAAGCCTGCTGGGCGGTCTGTTTGAGTGCCCACAGAGTGATCCTGAGATCAGGACACGTCTTCTGAATGAGTATGATCAGCAAGGGAAAGATGCCCTGTTTGAAAGGTTGAAAAAAATAGACCCTTTATCCGCCTCAACCATTCATCCCAATGACAGGGTCAGGGTTACACGGGCCATTGAGGTATTTGAGATGACCGGAATGGCCTTCTCAACTATGGTATCAGGACATCTGTTCAGCGAATGCGGATTCCTGCCTCTTAAGATCTGTATCTCCTGTGATAGGGATATCCTGTATGAACGCATCAATATGCGAAGCACAAGGATATTTGAATCAGGTCTTGTTGAAGAGACGGAAAGATTACTTGATAAAGGTTATTCCCCTGATCTTAAACCCTTGAAAAGTATTGGTTACAGACATGCCATAGAATATATTAACGGCAGGAGAGGGTATGATGAATCTGTGGAATTTCTTAAGCAGGATACCAGGAGATACGCAAAAAGACAGATCACATGGTTCAGGTCAGACCCTGAAATGATATGGTGTTCACCGGATAATCATGCTGAAATAATTAAAAAGATAAAAGATTTTATTTGACTGGGTATTGTCTTTGGGTGATTATTACCTATCCGGGTCGTTTATTTTTACACTTGTTAAACCAAAACTGAATAACAGCTATGCAAAAAATTATAAAAAATAATAAATTAAGAATTCTGATTAACCTTTGTTTCCTGATCTTAGTAACATCATTCAGCAATGCTGCTGAAAATAATGAAAGCGGCATACTCGTTGTCGGGTCCGGTACAATTGTAAAAGGGAATCTTGCTGAGGCACGAAAGCTTGCCATATCAGATGCCCATGCAAAGGGCATTGAGGCATATCTTGAAAAGAGGCTTGGAAGCCAGGGCATGGTCAATAATTTTAAGAGCATCATGAATGAAATAATTCCTGGCTCTACGGATGTTATACAAAATTTTAATATACTTGCGGAGGATGCCGGATCCAAGGCATTTAAAATACTCGTTAGAATTAATGTGAATGAAAAGCTCATGGAAGAAAGGCTTGTAAATGCCGGGATCATCACCTTTGAGGGCACATCATTACGTGTATTATTTCTTGTGGCGGATAATAATGGTACTTCCGGACAGCCATATATATGGTGGGATGACCCTGAAAATAAGACAGACCTCTCCACATCTGAGCTTATACTCTACAGACTGTTCCAGGAACGGGGATTTGATCCGATTTACAGGGTAAACAGTATGCCTGAGAATGGTTATAACACTGAGCTTTTCAAGGCGGAGCTGACAGATGAAGATGCTGTTTTGTGGGGAAAATCATTTTCAGCGGATGTGGTGATTACCGGTAAGGTAGAAAAAAATAATTTAAATGCATTGATTGCAGATATAAAGGCCATCCAGGTTGAAAACGGTGCTGTCCTTGGCGCATATAAACGTGAACAGTTGCCAGTAAGCGATACAGAAGAATCAGCAGAAAGTAATGAGGCTAATCTTGATAAATTTCTGACTACCGGGGTTTCAGAGATTGTACCTGCAATAATAAAAACCTTTAAAAAGGAAGAGGAAAAGTTAACCAGTTTTGATCTCACCATAAAGGGTATGACAAACCTGAAACAATTAACAGGCTTTGTATCATTCCTGGAGGAGAAGGTTAGCGGGGTTGTTTCTGTTATACCCTCAAGAATTGCAACCGATGCAATCACAATTACAGTGGAATACTCGGGTGAAAGAAAGGTGTTTATCGAGAAAATAAGAACAAGTAGTGAGATGCCGTTTGCCGCACAGATTGGGATTGATGAGGAAGGCTATCTGACTGTTACAGTACTCTGATTTCAGGTTAATTATACTCTAAGGAGGTGTTATATTAATATGACCATCCCGAACATAATAACACTAATAAGAATACTGCTTACCCCTGTCTTTGTAATCTACCTGATTAATGACCAGTTACTTACCGGGCTATTGATACTTGTGATATGCGGGATCAGCGACGGGCTGGATGGCTTTATTGCAAGGGTTTTCAACCAGAAGAGCAGACTGGGCAGCTACCTTGACCCACTTGCAGACAAGATTACCCTTGTATCTGCATTTGTCGCCCTTGCCATAAGAGGTTTTGTGCCATCATGGCTCTCGGTTGTTGTCATTTCAAGGGATGTGATGATCCTTATCGGCGTTGTAATACTGTACCTCACTGGTGTTGTACTTAACAATATCAAACCGGCAGCCTCAAGTAAAATCACCACATGTTTTCAATTTATTACAGTAATAGCAGTACTTGCGAGCGAATACCTTGTTTCTTTCAAGGCTTATTACCCCTATCTTTATTATGCTACTGCTGTTTTTACTATTATCTCTTTTTTTCAGTATCTGTACCAGTGGTCAAAGCTGATGGTTGGTAAGACTGATGAGTCGAAAAGGTCGATCTGATTCTTTTTGCTTATCTCGCCAGAATCAAGGCAGGGTGTAATTAAACAAGTTTTTATTTACTATGAATTAGCTGAAAGCTGACCGCTTACAGCTGAAAGCTCTCCACCATGAACGATGTTTTTTTAAACTCAGGAGGTATGAACCTATGTCAATCGACAAAATTATTATTACAAACTTGAGTGAATTAAAGGAAAAATATGGTAACAAGATATCACGCATAATAAAGGCTATTGACCGTTTGATAGCTGCGGATAAAAAACGAGGGGTAAAAACAAAGCTTGTGGCCATTGATTCTGCGGCTGATATGAAGGGTATTAAGGTGTCTGTCGTTACAGAGTGGGATAACCAGAGAGAGGTTAAAAATGCCATTGATGCTGTTTATAAGGCATATGAGCCTGACTACATCATGATCCTTGGCGCCCCCGATATAATACCCCACCAGGATTTAAAAAATTCTGCCTATGATCCTGATGGTGATGATGATAAGGTAATACCCAGCGATATCCCATATGCCTGTGAAAAACCATACAGTAAAGACCCTGGAAAATTCCTTGGCCCGACCCGTGTAGTAGGCCGTTTACCTGATCTTTTGGGCGTAAACGACCCCACATATCTCGTCTCTCTGCTTGGAACCGCTACCAGGTATAAATCAAGGGTACGCGCTGATTACCAGAAGTATTTCAGTGTAACCGCGGATGAATGGAAAAGTTCTACATCGTTAAGCCTTACAAAGCTGTTTGGTTCAAGCGCGGATATGGCTGCATCACCTCCAAAGGGTCCAATATGGAAACCCTCGCAACTGGCCAAAAGAATTCATTTTATAAACTGTCATGGCTCTTTAAGTGACCCCAATTTCTATGGTCAGAAAGGATCAAAATATCCTGTTGCACACTCGGCTGAAAAGCTGGTTAAGAAGATTAATAATGGGACAGTAGTCGCAGCAGAATGCTGTTATGGTGCAGAACTCTATGATCCGGCAGATAGTGATATGCAATCAGGTATATGCAGCACTTATCTTCGTGATGGGGCTTATGGTTATTTTGGCAGCTCCACTATTGCATATGGCCCCAGTGAAGGTAATGGTCAGGCAGACCTGGTCTGCCAGTATTTTCTGGAAGAGGTGTTAAACGGGTCATCTTTAGGGGAGGCAGCTCTGCGCGCAAGACACCGTTTTGCAGGGGCCTATACCCATCTTGACCCTATGGATCTAAAGACGGCAGTACAGTTTAATTTTTTGGGTGACCCTTCCATTCATGCAGTTCAGGCTGTATCCCATGGTTTTTCAAAAACAAAAACCTATAAAAAGGTTTTTATTAAACATCAGAACGACAGGGGAACAAGGCTTTTGAGAAGAGAAAAACTGGCACAGACAGGCACAAACCTCTCAGTTACCCTTGGGACAATAAAAAAGATTAATGAAAAGATACCGCCCCAGGCTGAAAAGGCTCTACGCATGGCAGCAAAGGAATCAGGTATTCAAAAATTCAGCACCCAGTCCTATAGTTTAAATTTCCCTGCAAAGGCATCAAAGAGCAACATGAAAAAATTCGATTCTGCACGTAAGGGGAGAAATATTCATATGATTATAGGAAACAGGGATCTGCCCAAGGGCGCACCCGGTCGAATTGTAGCCATTGTGAGTACCTGGCAGGATGGAAACCTAATGCACATAAGAAGGATTCACAGTAGATAGAAAAGCTGTAAAGGTATCAGATAAAATGAGACTACGCGGCAAGGTAATAAAAAAGGTGCTGTATACCGGTACAAAGAGTGAGCATGAGGCGATTACCCTTGTTACCAGAGAGGGGGAATACAAGCTCAGACGCAAGGGCGGAAATGCCTTCATGGATGAGACACTTATTGGTCTTGAGGGAAAAGAGATAGAAGGGGATGGGGTTATAAGAGGAAACCAGTTTATAATGGATAAGTGGGAAATTATTGAATGAGTGTTTTAGTGCTCCTAGTCTTGCTCTTAATCTCAATACTGGTTTTTGTTGAAAAAAGCGATTTAACAGAAGAAGGTAAAAAAGATTTGCTCAGTTTCTTGAAAAAGAAAGGGCATCCACAAAAATCAAATTACTGATTGATGTCTTGACATGAAAACAGCAGTTAAGAATTAACCTGGAGGGGGTAGCAAGTGTTCTTCCCCCTCATAAGCTTTCGTCGCTGAATGTGTCCCCATCCTCAAGATTCCCCGACTTTAATCCCTTATAAAACCATCTCATTCTCTGATCAGAAGTCCCGTGTGTAAAGCTGTCCGGTACAACATACCCTCTGGCTGCCTTCTGGATACGATCATCCCCTACAGCGCTGGCAGCATTAAGGGCTTCTTCTATATCTCCTTCTTCAAGGATATTTGCCCTTTCTGCATAATGAGCCCAGACCCCGGCTAAATAATCAGCCTGTAGCTCAAGCCTTATAAGATACTTGTTATATTCCCTCTCACTTAGACGCGACCTTAGGGCTGTCATCTTATTCATTGTACCGAGAATAGTCTGTACATGATGCCCTATCTCGTGCGCAACCACATAAGCTGTAGCAAAATCACCAGGAGCCTGAAACCGGGTTTGAAGTTCCTGAAAGAAGCTCAGATCAATATATACCTTGTGATCACCTGAGCAATAGAAGGGGCCGGTGGATGAGCCGGCATACCCGCATGCGGATTGCACTGCCTCTGAAAAAAGGACCAGTTTCGGATATTCATAGGTCAGCCCTTGTCTATTGAATAAGTCAGTCCACACATCCTCTGTCTCTGCCAGCACAACAGAGACAAACTGAGCCATCTCATTTTCCTCCGCTGTTCCTGAATAGCTCGACTCTGTTTGGGATTGATTAACCTGCATGGTATCCATGACCTGGGACGGGTCACCCCCGAGGAAATAGATAGCAAGAACTATAATAATTGTACCAAGACCGCCGCCAACCATACCTTTTTTTGCGGAAACGCCTCGCCGGTCTTCAACATTTGAACTTTGTCGTCTTCCCTGCCAGCGCATAAATTCCTCCTGTTAGAATAAAACAGAGTTAAAATATCGGTTATATTATCATAATGGTTTAACCGATTACAATTTAACCGCTAATGGTCCTAAAAAACAAGTAGGTATTTTTATTTGAAGCTTGGAGATACTAACTGTTTAAATAATTTTAATCAAGTCTCTTACTCTATTTATATGCCGCTCTAATTGTCCAGCAATAACATGATTACTGGCGTTATATCATGCCCCTCTTCGGGTTGTTGTGGATTACCGCTTTCGTATGCGCCTATATCAGGGGCTGTTCCAGCGTAATCATCATTAATGCCCGGGATTTTAAATCCCTTGTCAATAAGGCAACTACCTGAAGAGAGTGTGTAATCCCCGGATGCAGGATCAGAAAAACCAGGCACGCAGGAGAATCCGTGAAGCTCCTGTCCGGTGAGTTGTCTAAAGGATGCAAGATCACGCATGTGCCTGTCAGGGCCATCTCCCCAGTATACCAGTTCATTTGCCATGGTCGTATAAAGGAGGTCATAGTCAAAATCAACAGGCTGTCCTGCATTGTTATTATTGATGGCGTAATCGGTGCCTGACCATATGTTGTTCCGGGCATAGATATTTTTCCAACTGCCGGGTGATTTGATATGTATCCCGCTGTTCTCAGGGTAAAAGGCATCCGATGTGTTATGGAACAGAAAGATCGGCCCTGATTCAGAATACCCGCTGTTGAATTTAAATGAACTGCCAGGATAGTCATTATTGCCAACACCTGTGCGATATATGGTATTCCTTATTGCATATACAGGGCCGTCATATACAGGGGCCATTGAGATGCCTATGAGGACATCGTAAAACCTGTTGTCCCACAGCCTTAGATTACTGCATCTTCCATCAGTCGAGACCCCGTCATCTCCCATATTATAGACCACATTTTCATAGACATCTGTCTCATTGGTAGGTTCTGCTGCGTCCTCTTCAGGGCATGTCCCGAATCCGTCAAAATCATCATGGAACCGGTTCCGCCTTATGATGTTACCGCGTCCTGTGCTGGGGTCATAAAAGGCAACACCTCCATCCTCAAGGCCGCCCGAGGACTTGATTTCTTCCCAGGGCCAGTCAAATATGGTGTCCATGAATTCATTATCCTGAATCACATTCCTGTGGGATTCACGTTTTATACCGATGCCAAGGTCATTTGAAGAAAAGAGGCACTTTTCCACAATAATATCGCTTGATGTATCTATATATATAGCCTTGGCATAGGAGCCCTGTCCATAATACCTGAATGTGATACCAGAAATAAGTATGTGGGCACGTCCGGATAGATAAAAGGCCCGGTTATATCGTGATATGTTCATGACCGCTTCATTCGGGTTAGCGTTGTTTTCAAGTCTCACATAGAGTGAACTCCCGGATGTATAAAAACCGGGAATCCCCAGTGTTAGCCCGTTCAATTCCGTGAGACCAGGGTATGGAAAGAGTCTTTGCCCATCGGCCATTACCACATGGGGCTCTTCAACATTGAGTGTTGTCCTGTAAACAGCACTGCCCTGATGTGTCCAGGTAAAGTGTGTTGGATCAGAGCCATCAAGGATTGCGGTTTCATTACTCTTACTCCTTATCGTTATACGCGCCCCTTCTATTCCTGATCTTGCAAGTGCAAATTCTCCCTCATAGTATACCCCGCCTGATAACACCACCTCTTCACCCTGCTGTACCCGCTGAATGGCCTGGGACAAAGAGCAAGGGTTAATATCAGTGCATGCTGACCCGGTTCCATCCGGTGATGCATAGTATGAGGAAGAAGGGGCAGGATAAGATATTTCAGGCCGGGTTGAGTGCGATGCCTCTTTTATAACCCCGTGTATCA
>CAZCMD010000058.1:0-25063 GCA_964499695.1 uncultured Desulfatiglans sp. | reverse complement strand
CCTTTTTTACTTTTGATTCCGAACACTTATCGATTAATATATTAAGATGATCAATATGGGAATGGACATTACCATCGGAAAGAAGCCCGATAAAATGAATAGTCCCGCCTTTTTTTGAGCGGGATTCCATATCATGCCATATTTTTGACGTAAATACATTTCCCCTCCTCAGCGCATTATTAACCAGGCTTGCCCCCTGCTCAAAGACCCTCCCTGCCCCAAGTGCATTGTGCCCCACCTCGCTGTTACCCATGTCATCATCAGAGGGAAGGCCCACAGCCCTGCCATGTGCCTTCAACACTGTGTAAAGCTCAGATTTAAACAGGCGATCCAGGACAGGCGTATCAGCCAGATAAACGGCATTGGTCTCATCATTATTACCAATGCCTATGCCATCCATGATTATTAAAAGCAGCGGGCCTTTTCTTCCTATAAAATTTTTCAGGGGGGTAAGTTCAAGGGACATTTTATTCTCCATCAGATTTGGTATTTTAAAATGGATGTTACGACAAAACAGAGAAACTGGTCAAGGAATCTATTATTTTTTTACCCATATTATGTGCTGCGTCAACATTTTGTCTATTCTTCAATTTTACTGTGAGACCTTATGAAAAAAAGAATGGTTAATATAAAGAGAAATCAGGCCATGCTACTTAAGAAACTCATATAAATTTTCACTTAACATATTGATATCTTTACTTCATTCAATACACTTTAATATTAGAAGATTATCAGCAAAAAAAAGACCCTGTCAAGGCAGCCCTGACAGGGTCTTTTTTCAGAGATTAGGAATGAAGTAAGGAGGGAGACTCCAATTCCTTACATAACTATTTTGCAAATTTAATGCCAGATAAAGAACCATTCCTACACATTTATTGTTAATAACCTCTCAGAGAGCCCTTTAACCTTCTCCATATCTATATCAACGCCAAGACCGGGTCTATTTATAATCCCGGCCTTTCCACCGTATTCAAATGATACATCCCAGTCTGTAATATTCTGAGCAAGAAGCAGGTTATCATATGAACCATCATAATAGAGTGCATCATTTGAAAGAAGTGAGAGTGTACGCCCGGCAGCAGACAAAAGGCCTGATTCACCCAGCTGGCAGCCTATCTGATACTTCATGCCTGTCTTGCGACAGTAATCTATCATATTCATGGAACGTCTGAACCCTCCGCATTTGGAGAGTCTGATGTTGATCACCTGATAACACCCGGTTCCATTAATAGCAACAAGGTCACCGAGGGTACAGGCAGACTCATCTGCCATAAGTTCAATCCCATGTTTAAGAGCCTTCCGGCTCAGCCTGATGATATCAGGGTCATCAGGTGACATAGGTTGTTCAAGTAACAGCGCCTTATACCTTTTTAAGAGTTCAAGGTGAGCTTTACCTGTTTCAAGGCCCCATGCGCCATTTATATCAACCTTGAGGTCATAACCCTCACTGTAAACCCTGTTTACTGTTTCACAAAGCATATGGTTATGGGAATAATCATTGCCCAGTTTCAGCTTTATTTTTGAAATGCCCATGGCCTTGATCCTCTCGCATACCTTTTCAACGACCTCCAGATTCCCGAGGGGTATGGCTGCCCCGTAAAAAATAGTATCGATAAAACAGGCCTTTGAAAAATAATCCATCAGCGGCCTGTTTTCATACCTGGCCAGTGTATCAAGCAGGGCCATTTCAATGGCGCATATGGATGCATTCATCTCCTTTCCGCAAGGCAATGCATCTATCAGGGCCCATATCTGTTCCACTCGCTCAAGATCGAGAGGAAACTCCTTCCTGTTAACAAGATGACATATATCCTTTTCAACAGTTTCAGCGGTTTCACCAGTCACATATGACCTCGGGGCGCCCTCTCCTGCCCCCAGTACCCTGTCATTTTCTCCAAGGAGGATCACGGCAATATTATTCACCCAGAGTCTTTTCCTTAATGAATGTGAAAACTCATCTTTAAAAGGCAGTTTTACCTTTGCTATGATAATTTTCCTTATCCGCATCTATAACTGCTTTTCCAATACATTCTGGGCATTCTGAGGGTGGACAGGAAGATCAATTATAAATCTTGTCCCCTCTTTCACCATGCTTTTCACCTCAATAGTGCCGCCATGATCCACTATATTCTGATGAACAATAAACAACCCCAGGCCTGTGCCCCTGTGATCTCCGCTCTTATGTTTTGTTGTAAAATATGGGTCAAAGATCTTATCTATCAGGTTTTCAGGGATGCCTTCACCTGTATCCTCAACTATTATACGGATGCCAGTGCCATTGTTAGTTTCACTGACTCTTTCTGTGGTGATCGTTATCATTCCATGTTCAGGGGTGAACTCCACTGCATTGGAAAGCAGATTTAATATCACCTGTTTGATCTTCTCACCATCAATCCACACCTTTTTAATTACCGGATCAAAAACCCTTTCAACCCTTATCCTCTTTGCATTACTCTTGGGTGACACCAGCAGTATCATCTTTTCTATGAGTTCGTGCAGATTTGTTGATTCAAACCTTGATTCCCTGATGTTTACCAGGTCAAGAAGCTCTGAGATGAGATTATTTACCCTCTCTGTCTCCTCAAGGGCAATCTTGTGAAAATTTACCCTGTATTCCTCATCATCTATTTTATAGGGCAGCATCTGTATAAAGGTGCCTATGGCAGTCATTGGGTTTTTGATTTCATGGGCAAGCCTTGCAGCCAGATCCCCGAGGAATGCAAGCTTTTCCGCCCTGCTTAAAAGTGCATGTGAACGCTTCAGTTCCTGCATCTGCTCCTTAAGCTGTTTGTAAAGCCTTGCATTTTCTATTGCTATGGCGATCTGGGGCGCAAAAATTTCAAGGGCATCGCGTGTTTCTCCGGGCACGCCATCCACCTCAAGCGAATCGGTTGCTAATACACCTATTACCTTATCCCCTGTAATAAGTGGTACAACATTAACTGACCGGGATTTACCGTAGCTTAAGATAATATTTTCCTTTCGCAAATGTGATTTTTCAACATCAGGTACATACTCTGACCTGCCTGAATTTAAAACCCTGACAAGCATATTATTCACCCTGTTAAGGGGCACCCTGTATCTTGATATCATTTCAGGTAGTTCACCCTCAAACCCTGTTGCATGCAGATACTCCAGAACGCCCTTCTGTTCATTCACGAGGAGTATCAGTGCCCTTTGTATTTTGCATACACTGGAGAGGGTATTCATGATCACAGTAAGGAGGTCATCCAGGTTCAGGACAGAAAGGATGGCCTTGCCTGTCTCCTGTATTGCCTGGAGCTGTTTTACCCTGTTATTAAGGTCTGTATTCAGCCGGTTTACCTCTTCAAATTTATGTTCAATAATGAGCTTGTCCCTCTCCATCTCTTTTATGGTATCGTTTAACACTGACCGGAATGAGAAAAATCTTGAGAGAAATATCCTTATGTTATTCTTTGATGACCAGCTTAAATGATATTCACAATAAGGGTTGCCATTGAAATAACACCCCTCTTCTGTTACTGAAATGGGAAAGCCTCCCCATATGACAGGCATATAACTGTAGGCCCCCTGGTTGTAAAGGCATATATCCTTTGAGACATCCATCCCCTTTGTCCAGTGAAGCCTGACAATGGCGCTGTTACTTTTGATCTCAACCAGTTCAACCTTCTTGTTCCTGTTCCATTTATCATTAATCCTCTGAAGGTTCTTAAGCCCCATTTTTATGGTGAAGAAGGCCTTTACAATAATACGCTGCCCATAACCCAGGTGAAAATTCTCTGCGGCATACCGAGCTATATGAAATGGGGTCATTTCATCTTTAAAATAGAGCCTTGCCCTTTCATACAGCCTTGAGGCAACAGTACATGAAATCCAGTTGGATTCATCGCAGAGATATGATTCGGGATCAGGTAATATATCTATCTCCGGATCAAGATCTTTTAATAGATAGTCCAGGTCACCCATGTTTTTTTTAACATAGTTGATTATAGCCCTCGAGTTTATACAGCTTACCTCTTTATTCATATAAGGACACTCTGCTTACTTTAAAGATTTATAACCCTTCCGCTTCTCTCACCTGACAATTCATTCTTTTTTGCTCTCCTCAGGGTAGAAAGCACCCCCCTGAGCGATTCGAGGTGTTCACTATTTACATTAAGGATATCCCTATCACCATCTTTATAACATGGATCAGGTATAACAGGGTCTGTTAGGGATGATGCTGGGAGTCTGAAGAATGGCACCATTTTCAAAAATGCATTCTGTAGTTTTTCCGTATTATTTGAAAGCCTGTATATCCTCTCTGCATATGACATGACCTTCTCAAAATCCAGGTGACGTGATGGTCTTCTCACAACATTCTGGCCAAATACACCGTCATTATCAAACACACAATCAGGCAATGAAAGAGCAAGGTTATGTATCTTTGTTTTCGGGTACACATGACACTCACCGATCTTGAAGATATGCCCTGCCCTGCTGCCATAGCTGCTGAGTTTTTCCACAAAATTATAACTCTCTATCAGGTCAGCCTCTGTATCACCCGGATAGCCTGCAATCATGAACATCATCAGGGGAATTTCATACTCAGATGCCTTTTTAAAGATAGAAAAGGTATTGTTCAGATATCTTTCATAATGGTCACGGCCCTTAACCTTGTTCATTCTTGTAAGCGTGCTGAAGCTAGCAGATTCAAAACCCAGCACAAGGGTGCCGCATACATCATATATTTCAGGGATTAATTCAGGGTCAAAGATATCACATCTGGTTTCAAAATGGATCTTCATATCAAGTTTTCTTAATAATGGAACAAGGTCATATGATTTAAACAGGGCATCACAGACCACAATCTCCTTTGCAGTGCAGGCGCTCGCAAGGTTGGTTAGGTCCTGCTCCACTATTTCATAAGGCACAGCAAATCTTTTTGGCCGGATATAATCCTCCATGCAGAAATTACATTTAAAGGGGCACCCCCTGCTGAATGAATATGGCAGCACATCATAAGCACCAGGGTTATCAAGCAGTGAGAGATCAAGGGGTGCCTTTTCATTCAGATCGAACCGCTTGCTGTCACTGGTACATACCAGCTTCCCCCTTTCTTTCCATATAAGGCCAGGAACCTCCAAATCCCTGGGCTCTTTACCCTCTTCAAGCCTCTCTATGATATTAAGGGCGGGTATCTCACCTTCTCCTTTTACAATAAGATCAACTGCATCTGTTCTCTTGAAAATTTCTTCATAATAAAGTGTGGGAAAATATCCCCCTAAAAAAGTAAATATTCCGGGGGTCTGTTTTTTTATCCTCTCGCATAAGCTTATGGTTTCTTCTGCCTGTGATATCGCTGTGCATGATATACCTATCCCCAGTGGTTTAAGCATTGATATATCATGCAGCAGTTCATCGTAGAGCTTTTCCTTGCCAGCCTGGTTCAGGGGAAGCCCATAATCCATTGGTAAAGATATGACCTTAATATCGCACCCTGGCCGTTGTTTTTTAACATACCCTGCGATCTCAAGAAGTGGAAGGGGGTAGGCCGGGACATACATGCCTATGTTTTTGGAGACAGGTTCTATGAATAGTATCAATATACAGCCCTTTCCTGTTTAATTATGCAACTATTTAAACCTGAGTCTCAAGCAGAGGCAGCAGTACCGGATGGGATAGCTCAGCTTCTGCCCTGTGCCTGAAAACTGTATGGGAACCACTCAGCTCCGGGTATTTTTTCCATTGATACCATTGTTCCGGATACCTCAAAATAAACTGCTCAAGCATCTTTAAAACCATTTCACCAGATGTCTTTGACTGCATGGATGGTATTACCCCAAGCATCTGCTCATGGGAATAAAGAATAAGAGAATATTGATTAAGGCTGTACCTGTGTAACAGGCCGAACACGACCTCAGCGCCTGCCCTCTTAATGAGTACATTGATGGTGCGGTCAAGTCCTGTAACATGGCCAAGAAATGTCGTATTATTTTCTGATGGCCGCCATTCATCAAATTCGTCACACTGGGTCACAAGAACCCTGTTTTCTCTGAGCTCGCTTATTGCCTTATTTAATACATTACCTCTGGTATCTGCGTCAATCATTCTGATACCGTATTTATCAGCCTGCTTAAAAATCTTTTCCCTGAGCTGCGATGTCTTGAATTTGGCAATCATGGAAACTTTAATATTATTTACAGCAAGGAGTGTTGGAATATATTCAATGGCGCCGTAATGGCCTGTGATAAGGATAACTCCCTTTCCCTTATTCAGGCCATTTTTTATAATGGAGATATTTCCCGCAGAAATATTTCGGGTCAGGAATAGAGTGGCCCTTTTTTTATCTTCAAAGGCGATAAACAGCTTTTCATAATAGTGAGATAAAATGCCGGAAATGACCTTTTTAAGGATCTCATCCTTTTCGCTGTCACGATTTAAAAGAGCGACAACATCTGTAACTGATTGTCTGATTATCTGTTTTTCATCTCTTCTGATCAGGTAATATATTTTCCCCAGAATAAAAATATATAACCTCGCCAGGCCCCACCCGAAAAACATATACATGGAAATATTAAACCTTGCCTGCAGAAAACAGCTTAATTTCAGTTTTCCCATGGTGCCTCCTGTCATTTTTAGGTCATCAAAGAACGATTATGTAAAAAACTATCTCAATATCTGTGCCATCCTGATATAGCAGGGCATCAGGCCACTTCCATGCACCTTTAAAAGAATTATTAACGCTAATAGCTTATTTTTATTGTCAATTTATTAATAAAGATAAAAGTCTATCAATCCTGTTCTGAATAGAGACATGTTACAGGGTTTTCAGAAAAAAATCTGCACAGAATATTGTGCGCTCATGCACAATTAAGTGTGCAAAAACCCATTTTTCTGCTAGAGATATGAATAGAAGATTTTTTATAGCTTCATGCCGATATCATCCTGCAAGTAACAACAACTTCTTTATTAGAAAGGAAATATCTAATGGATAAAAAAGCTTCCATCCTGATCGTTGACGATGAGTATGGTGTTCTGCAGTCATTTAAAATGGTTCTGGGATCAGATTATTACATCTTTCTTGCTGAATCAGGAGAAAAGGCATTACAGATATATGAAGAGCAATCAATTGATCTGATACTTCTCGATATCCTGCTTCCCGATTCAAATGGCATTGATCTATTAAAAAAATTTAAAGGCATAGATCCTCAGGTTGAGATAATCATAGTAAGCGCAGTCAAGGATTTGAAAACTGCTGTGGAGGCTATGAAATTCGGGGCATATGACTATATAGTAAAACCCTTTGTTGTCGAGGAGATCATCAATGTTGTAAGCAGGGCAATAGAAAAGCACCGACTGCTACGAAAGGTGAGCTATCTCAAGGATGAACTTGAAAGATTCCAGCCCTTTGAAAAAATTGTGGGGAAGTCACCAAAAATGCTGGATATTTTTGAACTCATATCAACCATCAGTGACAGTGATGGCGCTGTCCTGATACAGGGTGAAAGCGGCACGGGAAAAGAGCTGGTTGCAAGGGCAATACACAGGCTCGGAAATAGAAAGGATGATCCCTTTGTTGTAATTAACTGCGCCGCTATCCCTGAAACCCTGATGGAGAGTGAGATATTCGGTCACACCAAGGGGGCATTTACAGGCGCATCCACATTAAAGGTCGGTAAGCTTGAGCTGGCAGACAAGGGCATTGTCTTTTTGGACGATGTGGATACCCTTGATATCTCCATGCAGGCAAAACTCTTAAGAGTGATACAGGAAAAGGAGTTTGAACGGCTTGGCAGTACAAAGGTGATCAAGATTGATGTGAGGTTTATTGCTGCATCCAATAAAAACCTTAAAAAGCTTGCTGAAACAGGTCATTTCAGAGAAGACCTTTTTTACAGGCTGAATGTGTTTCCGATTATACTCCCTCCTTTAAGAGAAAGGCGTTCAGATATCCCTCTCCTTCTTGATCATTTTCTTGAATTACATTCAAGGACCAATGGAAAACCTGTGAAAAATTTTTCAGGTAGTGCGGAAAAGATTCTTGTGGAGCATTATGAATGGCCGGGAAATGTGAGGGAACTCCAGAACCTTGTAGAACGCCTGTCCACCATTACAAAGGGCAATGTGATATTTCCAAAAAGCATTTCAGACTTCAGCCTCAATAAGAAGGAGATAAAGGATATACCACTCAAGGATGCGGTTGATATATTTGAAAAGGATTTTATTAACGATGTCCTGAAGAGGGTTCAGGGGAGCAGAAAGGATGCTGCACGTATACTGGGGATACACAGGAACACGCTTATCAAGAAAATGAATGGACAGGAGTAGAATGTAAATTCACTATGGATACAAGAGCTGTAACAGGCATAACAATGGGTGACCCTTCAGGTGTGGGGCCGGAGATAATCGCAAAGGTATTTCATGAGGATGATATATTCAGGATATGCAGGCCAATTATCATTGGCGATCCCGGAGTACTATCAAAATATATTGATAATTCTATAATGATAAATGAAATCGCATCTCCTGAAGATGCTGTTGGACAAAAAGGCCAGGTAGAGGTTATCAGGATATCCTCACTTAAAAAGGCTGATTTCATACCAGGCAAGCCCACGCCTGCCGGGGGCAAGGCCATGGTGGATTATATCCTTTCTGCAGTCGACATGACCATATCCGGGGGGCTCTCTGCAATGGTTACCTGCCCCATAAACAAGGCACTTATGAACAGGGCAGGGTTTAACTTTGAAGGCCACACAGAACTGCTTGCGCATCTCACAAAGACTAATGATTATGTTATGATGCTTGCCGGGGATAAGCTCAGGGTGACACTGGTTACAATCCACTGTGCATTAAAGGATGTGCCGGAAAAGATATCGATTGATAACATAGTAAAAACAATATCCATAACTGCCCTTTCCCTGAAGAGGGATTTTGGCATCAGCTCCCCTCGCATTGTAGTTGCGGCACTTAACCCGCATGCTGGGGAGGATGGGCTTTTTGGCTCTGAAGAGATAACATGCATACGACCGGCAGTCCAAAAGGCAATTGATATGGGGTATAATGTAACAGGCCCACTTCCTGCTGATACGCTCTATCCAAAGGCGGTTACAGGCCAGTATGACGCAGTGGTGAACATGTATCATGATCAGGGGCTAATCCCCTTAAAGCTTATCCATTTTTCAGACGGGGTTAATGTCACCCTGGGGCTTCCTATAATAAGAACATCCGTAGATCACGGTACAGCCTATGACATAGCCGGGAAAGGCATCGCAGACCATAGGAGTCTTATGGCAGCTATAAAGATGGCTGCAAAAATGGTTCAAAACAGGCGCATGTACTCAGGAATAAAATAAATGACAGCAGGTGTTATCAGGATAAGGGGTGCAAAGGTACATAACCTTAAGAACATAAGCCTTGATATCCCGAGGGACAAGATGGTGGTGATCACCGGCCTCTCAGGGTCAGGTAAATCATCCCTTGCCTTTGATACCATCTACGCCGAAGGCCAGAGACGCTATGTGGAATCCCTTTCCGCCTATGCAAGGCAGTTTCTTGAGCAGATGGATAAGCCGGATGTGGATTATATAGACGGCCTGTCACCGGCAATCTCCATAGAACAGATGGCATCAGTAAGAAACCCCCGCTCAACTGTAGCCACAGTCACGGAAGTTTATGATTATCTCAGGCTGCTCTACGCAAGGATTGGCCATCCCCACTGCCCATCATGCGGGATAGAGATATCCTCACAAACAACACAGGCCATTGTGGACAGGATCATGTCCCTTGAACATGGTACAAGGATCCAGATCATGGCACCCCTTGTAGAGGGACGAAAGGGTGAATTCAGTAAACTTTTTAACAACCTGCGAAAGGATGGCTTCACACGCATCAAGATAGATAATGAGGTCAGGCTGCTTGAAGAGGAGTTGAATCCGGACAAAAACAGGAAGCACGATATAAGTGTAATAATAGACAGGCTTGTTATTACAAGGGATATAAAAAACCGACTGACCGACTCAATGGAACTGGCCCTTAAGATGGCAAATGGTCAGGCTGTTATCGATGTTATAGGGGCTGAAGAGATATTTTTCAGCACCAGTGCTGCATGCAGGAAATGCGGTATAAGCATACCGGAACTCACACCACAGATGTTTTCATTCAATAACCCCCATGGGGCCTGCCCTGAATGCGGCGGCCTTGGGAAAAAAAGATATCTTGACCCTGACCTTGTTGTGCCGGACCCATCCCTTTCATTAAGAGAAGGGGCAATCTCTCCCTGGTCAAAAAGAAACTCCCTCTATTTCCAACAGATGATTGAATCCCTGTGCAGGCATTATGATATTGACATATACCAGTCTTATGGAAGCCTCGGAAAAGAGATACAGGAAATACTGATGCACGGATCAGGCGCTGAAGAGATTAGTTTCTGTTTTGAAAAAGAGGGAAAGCGCTATGAGTATAAACGCCCGTTTGAAGGGGTGCTGCCCTCCCTTGAAAGGAGATACAGGGAGACGGATTCCATACAGGCAAGGGAAGAGATAGAGAGATTCATGAGCGTAATGGACTGCCCTGCGTGCAGCGGTTCAAGGGTCAATGAGATAAGCAGGTCGGTCAGGATAGGAGGATATTCCATAAATGAACTTACTGCCTTTTCCATCAGCAGGGCACATGAATTCTTTAACACCCTTTTTCTGACACCAAGAGAAGAGAACATAGCAAAAAGGATAATAAAGGAGCTGAAGGATAGAATCACCTTCCTTAACAATGTGGGCCTTTCATACCTGAGCCTTGACAGGTCATCCTCAACACTTTCAGGCGGGGAGAACCAGCGAATAAGGCTGGCAACACAGATAAGCTCAGGGCTCGCAGGTGTTCTATATGTGCTTGATGAGCCGAGTATAGGCCTGCACCAGAAGGATAACCGGCTTTTGCTTGATAATCTCATGAGGCTAAAAGAGCTTGGGAACAGTGTCCTTATTGTTGAGCATGACTCTGAAACCATAGAGTCTGCTGACTGGGTAATTGATATGGGGCCGGGTGCAGGGATAAACGGCGGTGAGGTTGTGTTCAGCGGCACCCCTTCAGAGCTTTTAGAATCAGATGTTTCACTGACTGGTAAATATCTTTCAGGCAGGCTTAAGATACCTGTGCCTGATAAAAGAAAAAAAGGCAGCGGCAAAACACTAGTGATCCGCGGTGCAGAACAGAACAACCTCAAGAATATTGATGTTGATTTTCCGCTCGAGCAATTCATATGCATCACAGGTGTGTCAGGATCAGGCAAAAGCACACTCATTAACGAGACCCTCTACCCTGCCATTGCCCAGAGACTCTACAGGTCAAAAAGGACAGTCGGGAAGGTGAAAGAGATAAAGGGAATAGAATACATAGACAAGGTAATAAGCATAGACCAGACCCCGATTGGCAAGACCCCCAGATCAAACCCAGCCACCTATGCTGGCATATTCGCATATATCAGGGACCTCTTTGCCATGCTCCCTGAATCAAAGATAAGGGGTTACAACCCCGGCAGGTTCAGTTTCAATGTAAAGGGCGGCAGATGCGAGGCATGCAATGGTGACGGTCTTATAAAGATAGAGATGCATTTTCTACCCGATGTGCATGTGCTCTGCGAGACCTGTAAGGGGAGCAGGTTTAACAGGGATACATTAGAGATAAAGTACAGGGGCATGAATATCGCTGAAGTTATGGATATGACCATTAACCAGGGTTTTAAATTCTTTGAAAATATCCCCAACATCAAAAATAAGCTTAAGACACTTGTTGATGTAGGTTTAGGCTATGTGAAGCTGGGGCAGTCAGCCACCACGCTTTCCGGTGGAGAGGCACAGAGGATAAAACTCGCAAGGGAATTATCTAAAAGGGACACCGGTAAGACACTCTACCTGCTTGATGAACCGACAACCGGGCTCCATTTTGAGGATATCAGGAAACTCATTGAGGTATTGAGATACCTTGTATCACTAAACAATACCGTTATTGTGATAGAACACAACCTTGACGTGATCAAGACAGCAGATTACATAATTGACCTTGGCCCTGAAGGTGGTGACTCGGGCGGCAATATTGTAACAACAGGGACACCTGAGGAGATTATTAAAGAAAAGAGGTCATATACAGGTGCCTACCTCAGAAAGGTGCTAAATTAATCAGCTCCCTCCTTTATCTCTGCCTTTTTTTAGAACCGAAAGTCAGGTCAATTTAACAGAGACCTTGATCCTTTTTTTATATATCTGAACAGAACCGGAAATGGGACAAATTAATTAAAGGTCAGATTATTGTAGGGGCACGGCGCACCGTGCCCAAATCATTATGATTGGGAATTTACAACATTAAGGGCACGCTGCGGCGTGCCCCTGCTGGTATTATTTTACCTTTATCTCTTCCCATATCTTATTATACAGCTCAAGATTTTCACCAAGGTCTATCTTGAGTTCACAGTTTTTTAAATCCTCTTCTGTATAAACAGGTTTTTCTTTCCTGATCTCCCTTGCCGGTACATTGAAACATGGGAACTTGAAGTGATCAACAAACTTGGCATATACCTCTGGTTCATGTATGTAGTTGATAAACTTGTATGCCAATTCCTTGTTTTTAGAATCCTTCAGGATAACCATGGCATCTATATACAACGGGCCGCCGGTAGTTGGTATAAAGAAGTCCACATCAGCCTTTGCAGAATCTTCCAGTTCTTGAAAGACAACCTCTTCATATCCCTGGACTACCCAGAATTCACCTGAAGCAAAACCTTTTCCAAATGATTCCGCATCGAATTTCAGGATATTTTCACGCCACTTTAAAACAAGATTCTTTGCTACTTCAAGCTCAGCAGGATTAATTGAGTTGACCGAATAGCCGTTCGCCTTGAGTGCAAACCCCATAACCTCACGCATGTCATCAAGAAGAGTCATCCTGCCTTTGAGTTCCGGTTTAAGGTAAATGCTCATATCTCTATTATAATCCTTAACAAACTTCTTATTTACTGCAATGCCTGAGGCACCCTTGTAATAGGGCACTGAATATTCACAGCCTTTATCATATTCAATGCTGGCCAGAAGTTCAGGATCTATGTTTTTAAAGTTAGGTATCTTGCTTTTATCTATCTTTTCAATCATGCCCTCTTTTATCATGATAGAGACATAATCGGCTGACGGGAAGGTTATATCATACCCTGAACCGCCTGCCTTGAGCTTTGCAAACATCTCTTCATTGGAGGCAAATTCATCATAAACCACTTCAACATTATATTTCTCTGAAAAATTTTTGATTATCTCATCAGGAATATAATAGGTCCAGTTGTAGATATAGAGTTTTTCCTTTTGCTGACTACAACTGAACACACTAAAAAGAGCCATTAAACAAATCAAAACTACATTAATTTTTTTCATAGCCTTATTCTCCTTTTATTAGTTGAACATATGCCTGAATAATTTCTTTGACATAAACGCCATAGCAAGGCTGCCAACGATCAGGATCACGGAAAGGGCATTGATCGCCGGTGACAACCCGAAACGCAGCATGGAATATATATGAAGCGGAAGGGTTGATGCTCCCGGCCCTGTTACAAAAAAGGTAATAACAAAATCATCAACAGAGAGGGTAATTGCTATCAGAAAACCAGAGATTATACCTGGCGTACACATGGGGATGATTACCTTTAACAGGGTATCCATCTCTGTTGCACCCAGGTCATGGGCAGCCTCAATAATTGAATAATCAAATTCTGAAAGCCGTGCCACAACAATGAGCAGCACATAGGGGATATTAAAGGTTATGTGGGCAATAATAATGGTTGAAAGCCCCAGAGGTATATTCATACCTGCAAAAAACATGAGCATTGATACACCAATGATTATTTCAGGCAGGATAATAGGCAGGTATGACACCACCTCAAGGTATCTTTTCATTTTAAAATTATACCAGTATATGCCTATTGCCCCCAGAGTACCTATAATGGTTGATACAAGCGCAGAGGTTACTGCTATAAGCAGGGTATTGTAAAAAGATCCCCAGAGTTTTGCAGAGTCAAAAAAGAGTACCTTGTACCATTTGAATGAAAACCCTGTAAAATTCATTGACCGGCCTTCATTGAACGAAAAGACGATCAATACAAGAAGCGGGGCATAAAAAAAGAGCATGGTAAACCAGAAAAAACTCCCTGATATCCTGTGTTTGATATGTGACCTAACCGATACATCCTTCATATCAGATATTTCCTCCGATTTTTCTCTCTTTGGATGAGGTGATGCGGTTAAATAACAGTATCATAACAACAGAGATTGTCGTGAGGATCATGGATATGGCTGCTGCCGATGGCCAGTTGCGGGCGGTCTTTAATCTTTCATTGATTATATTTCCCAGCATCCGCACATCAGTGCCACCAACAATATCAGGGATGGCAAAATTGCCAAAGGCCGGGATAAAGGTAAACAGAACAGCAGTGGATATCCCCGGAAGGATAAGTGGAATAAGTATCTTAAACATTGACTGAGACTTTGTTGCACCAAGGTCTCTTGCCGCCTCCAGCAGAGAAAAATCAAACTTTTCTATTACCGCATAGAGGGGAAGTATGGCAAAGGGTAAAGAGGTATAGATCATGATAAGTATAATAGCCCACTTGTTATATAACAGTTGAACAGGGGAATTGAATATCCCGATACTTACAAAAAAATTATTTACAAGCCCGTTATTGCCAAGCACTGCGATCCAGGCGAAAATGCGTATCAGAAAATTTGTCCAGAAAGGGATAATAACAAGAAAGAGCAGTTTTTCCTTATATGGCGACCGTGCAATGTGATAGGCAGTTGGTATCGCTAAAAGGACTGTAAAAACAGTAGTAGCAACACTTATAAATATGGTATTCAGCGTAACCTTGCGCATGGTATCTGAGAGGAGCGCCCTGTAAGCCTCAACAGAGAAGGAAGGCTCAAATCCGCCGTACAGGCCTTTGTCAAGAAAACTCCCCACCAGGATGATGGAAAACGGTATTACAAAAAATACCGTGAGCCAAACCATTATAGGAAATGTATAACGCTGTCCGTAATTCTTGATCATTTACTGTCTTTCACCTCAACAATAAAACTGTCATCCGCATGCCACCAGATAAAAACATTGTCTTCCCACTGGATGGGTTCTTCATCTGTAAAATACTTGGCATGCTGTTTGAATGTCCTGAATACACGACCACGTTCTGTTTTTATGATAAACCGGGTATGGGAGCCGGTATAAACCATCTGATCCACCTTGCCGGATATACAGTTCCATTTCGAGGAATCAAGAGATTGCTCCTTTTTGGAGATATGTATCTTTTCGGGCCTGAGTGTTACCTTTATACGGTCGCCGATCCTAAGTTCTTTATCCTGATCAACTACTATTCGCCCTATGTCAACAGTCTGTATAAATGCCCTTTTTTCAGTAATCTCGATAACCTCCCCTTCCAGGTTGTTTGATGCCCCTATAAAATCTGCAACAAACATGTCTGCCGGGCTTTCGTAAATCTCAAAGGGTGTACCAACCTGCAATATATTACCCTCCTGCATTACGGCGATCCTGTCGGATACACTCATGGCCTCTTCCTGATCATGGGTCACATATATAAAGGTAATGCCTATGATATCATGTATGCGGTCAAGCTCCATTAAAAGATCCTGCCGCAGTTTTGCATCAAGCGCGCTTAAGGGTTCATCCAGGAGCAGGACCCTTGGCTCATTTATGAGCGCCCTTGCGATTGACACACGCTGCCTCTGCCCCCCAGAAAGTTGTGCTGGATATTTTTCTATATGCTCCTGAAGCCTGACCAGATTAATGTACTCTGCAACACGGCTCTTTATTATATTTTTATCTATCTTTTTAAGTCTCAGGGAAAAGGCAACATTTTCAAATACAGAGAGGTGGGGGAACAGGGCATAATTCTGGAATACCGTGTTTACATGACGCTCATTAGGTGCCTTGTTGATCACACTCTCTTTATCAAGAAATATATCACCGGATGTGGGCATTTCAAACCCGGCAATGATCCTTAACAGGGTGGTTTTACCGCATCCGGATGGTCCTAAAAGCGAGAAAAATTCACCTGCATTGATTTCAAGTTTTATATCTTTCAAGACCTGGGTGGTACCAAAATTTTTACTTACATTATGTACCTTAACAGTACCTCCGATCATATGGCAACTCCTGAATAAAATGATGCGGTTTTATACGAAAAAAGGAAAGGCATGGCAATATAAATAAAGGTATAAGGTTAAAAAATTATCAGAACTCCGCTCTACAATCATTTAATGCGTTAACATTATGATATAACGATATAAATCTATTAAGCCATACCCTCCTTCAACCAGATTATTCTATCCTGCCGGTAAACCTTAACAGGCCGTCAAGAATCGTTAGCGGATGGGGCGGGCACCCGGGGATAAAAAGATCAACCGGGACAATACCCCCAGCCCCGTTATGCTGCTCCGGGTGGTCTGAAAATATGCCGCCCGATATGGCGCATGACCCCACTGCTATAACCACCTTGGGCTCAGGAACTGCCCTGTAGGTCTTTAACAGAGCCTCATGCATATTATTTGTAACTGGCCCGGTAATAAGTATGCCGTCCGCATGCCTTGGGCTTGCAACAAACTGAATACCAAAACGGCCTAAATCCCATGCAAGTGTGCCTAACACATTTGTATCAGCCTCGCATGCATTGCATCCGCCGGCAGATACCTGCCTTAATTTCAGGGATCTATTAAATAATTTCTCAGCGACTTTGTTCTTTGCATCACAATGATCAGGGTCTCCTGCCTTAACAAGAAGGCTATTACGCTCAGAAACAGCAAGCTGGTAATTTCTGCTGAATTGTATAATCCCATTAACACAGGTGCTTTCGCATTGCCGGCAGAATATGCATTTACCTGTATCAATTATTGGCCCTTTTGTTTCAGGGGATAGGTAAATCGCCTGGACAGGACAGATCGAAACACACTTTCTGCACTCCTCTTTTATGCAGGGTGTGTCATTCACAACAGGACGTCCGGCAAACCTCGGGGGCAATTCAGGGTGCGGCCCGTCAGGGTAAATAAAAGTCCTGTATTTCTGTTGTATTCGTGTTTTTAATATATTAAACATATTTTTCTCTATACAATTATGTGTAGAGACGGGTTTCAAACCCGTCTCTACCATTATAAATCATGCCCGCAATATGATAGATTAAAACTCTTGTTACACAACGGGAAGTCGGATATCTGCTGATTCCTTAAGGCCAGGGAAAGCCCGAACCAGTTATGGAAAGAGGGATCGACCACCTTATAAAACAAGAATTTCCCCTCTTTGTCTGTAACCGCCACGTGACATATCTCTCCCCTCCACCCCTCTACCATGCTGACAGCAATTTTTCCACCATCAAGAGGTGCGGTTTTACATGATACAGTACCATCCGGTAAGCCCAACAACTGGGTCCTTATAAATTCTATTGAACTCCTAATCTCAAGCCATCTCACATAGGCGCGGGCAAAACAGTCACCAGTGTTCCAAGTGCATGCATGGAGCTGTGAAAAACAGTACATGCCGTAGGGAAACTCATTCCGCACATCACAGTTAAGGCCAGTCGCCCTTGCCGCCACACCCACAAGACCTGCCTCTCTTGCTGTCTCCTCTGATAATGCGCCTGTACCCTCAAACCTTGACAGGACTGAAGGGGTGTCAAACATGAGTTCAACTGCCCCGGTTATATCCTTTTCCATTGTTTTAAGCCGCGCCATGAGCTCATCGATCATTATTTTATCAAGATCAAATGCCGTGCCTGATGGACGCACAAGCCCCCTTCCAAAGCGGTTTCCGCATATAAGGGCGGTCATGTTCAGCACATCCCCCCTGATCCTGCCGCAGTAACTCATGGTGGGTAAGAAACCGACATCGCCTGCAAGGGCGCCAAGGTCGCCAATATGATTTGCTATCCGTTCAAGTTCCGCTGCGATAGCCCTTATAGCGAGTGAACGGGGCGGCACAGATATGCCTGACAATGCCTCAAGTAACATGCAATAGGCAGTAGCATGTCCAATTGTAGTGTCACCTGAAAGGGTTTCCATGTAATGGATGCTCCTTGGACCTGGTCCTCCTTTCATGGCCCTCTCTATGCCCCTGTGCTGATAGCCTAAGGATATCTCAAGATGATATACTGTTTCTCCGTGACATAAAAACCTGAAATGACCAGGTTCAATAATACCCGCGTGAACAGGCCCTACAGCCACCTCATGTGACTCTTCCCCGTCAAGGCTGAAGAATCTTGTTGTGCCGCCATTCAGGGAATACTCCTGTGAAGAGATATCATGTGGCGGCTGGAATCGGATCGGTTTCAGCCAGGGGTGCCCTGCTGGAGTAACATTATGTATCTCGGCAATCTCCCTTTCAAACCAGTGAGCAGAAGGTAAGTCAGGTGTTATTGATGGCCATGATCCCTTTATATTGCATGCCCCGAGTAAAATTTCACCGAAGGCTGGTTTTGAAATCACGGCTATCATACGTAAAAGGCCACCTCCTGCATCAAAGGCAGACATGGCGGATAGACGTGCCCCGGCCTCGATTTCCCAGAGAATCGTCTGGCGGAAATCCGGGTAATCCATTACAGGCAGATCATTAAAATTAACAGCCTCAGCGTTAACTGTACTTATAAAACCCAAAGTGGTCATTCTATAAACCTCCAGTCATGTGGGCCGCATCTGCAAGGAATTGATAGAGGGCATCAGGGATAAAGATACCAAGAGATAAAATGATCAATGCCATAATTACCACAGGCGCAGTATACCATATGGGAACGCCCTTAAGCTCTTTAAGTTTTTCAACAATCTGTGTATTTGCATCACCTCCAAAGGACATATTAATCATGATCCTCGCCATGGCTATAAATATAACAGTGAGCCCCAGCAGATATCCTGTAGCAATACCCCATCTGCCTGCATTTAAAATTCCATACAATATTGTAATCTCACTTATAAAGGTGCCAAATGGCGGGGCCCCTGTAATTGCCAGAAATCCGATCAGCCAGAAGACACCTGTAAAAGGGGTCGTCTTTATTAAATTATGTACATCGGAGGTCTTTTTGGTTCCGTACAGATAGAGGATCTGACCGGAGATGATAAACAGCATACCCTTGGTAAGAGAGTGGTTTACAGCATGCAGCATTGCACCGGTCCCTGCAATGCCTCCGATGCCTGCGCCAAGCGTAAGTATCCCTATGTGTTCTATGCTTGAATATGCGAGCATACGTTTATAATCACTCTGACGTATCATAAATGCTGCGGCAACGGCGATTGAAAGCATTCCGAAAAAAACCAGAAGCCCGCCGCTGAAGTCACCAAGACCTGAGGCAGTAAGGATAGAGTGTGATCGCATGATGCCAAGGAATGCACAGTTTAATAGAGCGCCTGAGAGCAGTGCAGAAACCATTGAAGGGGCCTCGCTGTGGGCATCAGGGAGCCATGTATGCATGGGCGCAATTCCGGCCTTGGTGCCATACCCCACCAGGAGCATGAGAAAAGAGGCCTTAAGCCATTTCTGATCAAGAAATCCGGCGTTTCCTATAAGTTTATCCAGGTTGAGTGATACCTCCTGGTGTGCAGCAAAGGCCATAAAATAATTGCCAAGAAGCGCTACAGCAATACCTACCGAACATATGAGCAGATACTTCCATGTAGCCTCAAGACTTCTGTGATGTTTATGAAAGCTTATGAGCGGTGCACTTACCAGTGTAGTGGCTTCAATGGCAACCCACAAAAGCCCCATATGCCTGCTGATGCAGACCATACTCATGGTTGCTAAAAAAAACAGCAGGCATGCAATGAATACAGCCTCCGGTTCATTCCTGAAATAGAACCCCTCAACCGAGTCCTCGACATTACGGTCTGATTCCCTCCGCAGATAACCTGCCGTATATATTGCAACCATTAAAAACAGTATGCTGGTAATCAATAAAAATATCAGGCCCTGGTTATCAAGCCCTATCCAGTCGCCTTTAGTAAATGCGTTATTCCGCATAAAACCCAGCGTAACGGTCATGATAAGATGAAATATAGAACCTGCAACAAGGATTCCCCGCCTTATATTTTTTTGTGGCAGTATAATGGAAAAGGCGCCAAGTAAAACAGGTATCAGTACAATGGTAATGAGCATAATATCAATCCTTGAGTTCGGAGAGTCTGTCCGTATCAATATGGTCAAACTCCCTTGATATCTGGTACACGGTTATACCCATGACAAATACCGCCACAAATACATCCAGGAGCACACCCATCTCCACAAGCAGCGGTTCCTCTACCGCGAGTATTACACCAAAGGCATAGATCCCGTTTTCCATAACCAGGTATCCGACCACCTGTGTGAGTGCATTTTTTCTTGAGATAATCATCATAAGGCCGGTGAGTGTGGTAAAAAGCGCCCCCGGCATTAGAAATGCTGAACCCAGGACAGTCGCCTTCATTGGCATAAAAATAATAAAACACAGGCCAAGCAGTATCACACCTATGAGCACCGATGCGCTGTACCCTATTATCGGTCTTACCTCCCGCTGTACATCAGCCTCCCTCATTGCCCTTTTTAACAGCCAGGGTAAAACAATCCCCTTGACTGTAAAGGTAATTACAGAAAGCAGTATAATATAGAGAGAAAGAGGTTTCACTGCCATCAAAAGCATGAAGACACTCAGTGCAATTGCCTGTAATACCGTTGTCTGGATTATGGCGCCCAGACGGCTTGATGCAAGGAGACGGAAATTGGTTAGTACAAGGGTCAGTAAAAATATATCAATCCATGTTGTCATAAATCACCTCAAGACCCATAAAAAGGCCGCTACTGTAACTGACAGTGCGGCAAGAAGCATCTGTGGGACATTTAGCAGCTTTAACCTGGCCATGCCCGATTCAATGATGCCTACGCATACTGAAATCACTAAGATACCTGCGATATTTATACCCATATCCATAATGACTATGCCTGTTCTTAACGGGATAGCCATGCCGGCGAGGAGTGATGAAAAGAGCCAGAGCTTGAGGCATGACCCGTACTGGATCATGGCCAGATCAACCCCGCCGTGGTCAAGCACCATTACCTCGTGTATCATGGTAAGCTCAAGATGTGTATTGGGGTCATCCACAGGTATCCGGGCATTTTCAGTGAGCAGCACTATAAGTAAAGAGAGTGCCACAAGAAAAACCGCAGGCGCGATATGTGAAAAGTGTGGATCCCAGAGGGTATAATAAATGGTTGAGAGGCTTATCTTTCCGGTTCCGACAGCGAGCACGGTAATCCCCATAAACAGCACCACCTCGGCAAGGATGGCAAATTGCATTTCACGGCTTGCCCCCATCCCTTCAAAGGGCGAGCCTGTATCAAGAGCGGCTGCCACTGTTAAAAACCGTGCAATACCGAGTATGTATGCCATAAGGATAAAGTCGCATGAAAACGAGAGCATGCCATTAATACCGCCAGAAGGTATAATAAGGATGGCGATAATCACGGCAGAGAGGCTTACAACAGGCCCAAGCCTGAATATCCATGTGGTGGTAGTGCTGTAGACCGAGCCTTTTTTAAGGAGTTTTATGATATCGTAATATGGCTGTAAAAGGGGCTGCCCCTTTCGCCCTGCAAATTTTGCCTTAGTACGGTTTATTATACCCATAAGAAAAGGCGATATGACAAATGCGAGCAGTATCTGTATTATAGGCGCAATGAGTTTCATATCTATCTACCTCAACTTCACAAGTAACAGTACCAGGACTGTTATGGCAATATAGAGCACATAGAGCTGGTTGCGCCCTTCCTGGAGCATATGAATCTTTTGTGCCACCGCTTCTGTGAACCGGAACAGGGTATCAAAGAGCCCTTTACGGAATATATCATCGGTATGGGTAGATACCTTTCCTTTAGAAGGGAAAAAACCTTTCGTTATCTCCATATTCAGGCCCGGTCTGATAATCCACCTGAACATGTTAATAACAGGCCATGCAAAGGATGATGCAGTATACTGCATGCGGCCTGATGGTAATAAATATCCGCAATCCCATGTGGGGGATTTGCTATTGACCCTTTCTTTAAGAAGAAGACGCCGCACCCACCAGAATAAGGAGGCCAGAATTATAAGTGAAAAACCGGCAAGGCTGATTTTTAACATCATTCTGACTGTTGTATCATACGATGCAGATATATTTTCTGTCCCGGCAAGCTGTGCTGCAACCGGAAATATTAATTTCAGGGCAACAGGACTAAAAAGCCCTATGAAGATACAGAGGGCCGAAGCAATGACCATTGCTGTCAGCATGGGGTGATTTACCTCCGATGCTTTAGCACTCTTTTCACTGCGCGGTTCACCTAAAAACACTATACCGAAAACCTTCACAAAACAGGTCGCGGCAAGCCCTCCTATAAGGCTTAAGGCGATTATGGCAATAAGCCCGCCTATAATAGTATCACCTGATGCCTTTGATGTTAAGGCGTTAAACGAACCCAGGTAAACTAAAAACTCACTTATAAAACCATTAAGGGGCGGAAACCCGCATATGGCAGCAGAACCGATACCGAAGGTCAGCGCTGTTCCGGGCATGCGCTTAATCAGCCCTCCAAGCAAATCGATATTTCTGGTACCTGTTTCATGGGCGATAGCCCCTGCCCCGAAAAACAAAAGGCTTTTAAAAACAGCATGGTTAAGCACATGAAGAAGCCCGCCCATAAGGCCAAACACGGCTACAGCAGGATTGTTTAATGAGATCCCCAGGAGCCATAATCCCAGGCCCATAGTTATGATACCGATATTCTCAACGCTGTGAAAGGCAAGCAGGCGTTTTATATCATGCTGGGCAATAGCAAACAGGACCCCTATCACCCCTGAAACTGCGCCTATTATTATAAGGGCGTATGCCCACCACTGGGCAGGCAGGCCGATGAGGGATAATATTCGTATAATACCGTATATCCCTGTCTTGATCATTACCCCGCTCATTACGGCAGATACATGTGATGGTGCAGCCGGATGTGCATCAGGGAGCCATACATGAAGTGGTATAAAACCCGCCTTTGCACCAAACCCGATAAGCGCAATGATAAACAGGGCGCTTTTATTGGCCGTTAATGAAAATGTATCAAAATCAAGGCTGGAGCTATCTCCCGCAAGCATTATGAAGAGGAACATAAGGCATGCCTGCCCCACATGGGCCGCCACAAGGTATACCCACCCGGCATCGCGCACCTCTTTTTTCTCATGCTCAAACATCACCAGGAAGAATGATGCAATTGACATAATTTCCCAGGCGATCAGGAACAGGATGCCGTTTTTTGCGATAACAACGAGCAGCATTGAGGCAAAAAGGAGGTTATAAAAACACCATGCAGCGCCCATATGTTTTTTGCCGCTGTAGCTCTTAAGATAACCAGCGCCATATATGGCTGCAATGGCGCATATGATAGATATGGTGATAACAAAAAAGGCAGATAAGGGATCAAGACCGATATAGAATGAACCGAATGGTATCTGCCAGGCCATGCGTATTGAAGATCCGGTTCCTGTATACAGGACAGAACAACCTGCTGTTACAGCGCATGCTGCACCGCATATGGATGAGAGGACACCGGCCCATGTCGCACCTTTATATGAACTGCCGGTAAAGAGGGCAACCAATCCCCCTGCACAGATGATAATAAGAGCAATCAATATCAGATAACTGGTCATTTTGCCTGATTATTTCCCTTTGAAGGACCTGTCCCGAGGCTTGCATCAAGCCTGCCTGCCTCCCGGAAGATATCCTCCCTTGAACCTGTATTTGCTATGACGCCGGCAAATGCAGGTGAACGCAGCCCTAAAGAGAGTTTTGACAGAAGATTCAGGTGTGCCTTGATAGTAGGGCTTACAATAGTAAAGAGCGTATGCACCGGTTTTCCATCCATTGCCTGGAAATCTATGGGTGTTTCAAGAAAACAGAGGGCCATAACCGGTTTTATCACATGCAGGGTAATAGGATTACGCACATGTGGGATAGCGATTCCATCGCCCACTGCTGTGGAGCCCAGGGATTCCCGTGCCAGCAGCACCTGGAACAGAAACTCCCGATCAACGCCATCCGGTAATGAAAGGATATTAACAACACTCCTTAACACAGAAACCTTGTCTGTTCCTTCCACCCGGTAATGGATGCCACCGGACCTTAATGCCTCTTCAAGAGAAGGTATAAATGCATCCTCCGGTTCTTCCATCATTTTTGGTGAAATAGGTATGCGTTTTGAGGTGGCCCATTCAAGGAGTTCCGCACGGTTGAACCTGTACTGCCCGTTTACCTGGTGCATGGGCAGCTTTTCCTGTGCTATCCACCTGTATATGGTCTTTTCCGAGACCTGAAGCAGCTCTGCTGCGTCTTTTACCCTGAGTTTCATTTATCTATCTCTATTTATTTATGCTTTTATAGTCCAATCATTCTTCTTTTTGAACACTGATTGTCATTATTGGACAAAAAAAAGCTTTTTATGCCCATATATTTTTTTTGTCAAGGAGGCTTTTTAAAAGATTACAATTTCTCCTTAGTTTCCATCTAAAAAAAGGGGCAAATTCTGGATGAACACTCTTTAATATATTGACAAATTATTTAAAGAATACTGAAATCTCTTATGTGGAATCATACTCTTTAAAATAATAAAAGTAAAAACCTGATACAATCCGTTTTTTTTCAATTTTAAGAGCGGGGTGTAATATGGAAATCCGCCTTTATCGGTATTTATTACCTGCTGCATTAATAGTGTTTTTACCCCTGCATTCTTTTGCAGATGCCACGCTCTCGCTTTACGGCACCTTCAACTCTATGGGTGTGATCGTGAATATTGATTCATCAGATGACCCTGATCAGGATGCCACAGTGTCTGTTCAATACAGAAACTCATCCGGGTCATTTAAGAACGGATTCCCGCTTTCAAGGATTTCATCCGTACGGTTTGTGGGCAGCCTTTTTTATCTGGAGCCAGGCGTTACTTATGATGTACGCGTAACCGTTTCAGACCCTGATGGCGGGTTGATACACGGGGTTATAAAAGAGGCATCGCACTCAACCCGGCCTGAAATATCTTA
>CAZCMD010000057.1:0-25362 GCA_964499695.1 uncultured Desulfatiglans sp. | reverse complement strand
GACCTGAATGACCTGCGCTGCTATTCAGAGGAGCAGGCAAAGACCAACATTGAGGCATTTATTGAACAACTGGATGAAAGGTAATCCCTGCACTGATGACAGATAACAGAGTTTTATATGCGGGGGTTGATATAGGCGCCTCCCGCACAAAGGTTGTGCTTCTTGATAGCAAGAAAAACCTCACTGGATTTTCTATTAAAAAATCAGGGACAGATTTCAGCCGTACCGCAGAAGAGTGTCTTATTGAAGCGCTTGCAATGGCAAATGCATCGCGTGATGCAGTTATACGCACTGTTTCCACAGGCTATGGCAGAAACAATGTGACCGGAAGTGATGATACAAAAACCGAGATTGGCTGCCACGCAAAGGGGGCATTCCATTATTTTAAAAGGGCCATGACAATAATAGACATAGGCGGCCAGGATAATAAGGTTATCAAGCTTGATAATGAAGGCAGACGCATCAATTTCAAGATGAACAGAAAATGCGCTGCCGGTACTGGTGCATTCCTGGAGGAGATGTCCGCCAGGCTCGATATTCCCATAGAGGATATGGACGGGCTTGCAAAACAGTCAACCGAGATGGTGGAGCTTGGCAGCTTCTGCACTGTCTTTTCCGCAACGGAGGTGCTTGAAAAAATCAGGCAGGGTAAAAAGGTGCCTGATATCATAAAGGGACTCTTTTATTCAGTGATTAAACGTGTGCTGGAGATGGAGCTTATAACCCCGCCCATTGTCATGACAGGGGGCGTTGTGGAGCATAATCCATACCTGGTAGAGATGATAAAAGAGAAGACAGGCGTGGACGTGCTGATCCCTGAGCACCCGCAGCTTGCAGGTGCAGTGGGCGCGGCACTCTTCGCAATGGAGTTATAGAAAAATGGTTACAGTAATATTTCAGGCCCTTGGCGGACTTGGCATGTTTTTATACGGCATGAAGATCATGTCCGAGGGGCTTCAGAAATTCGCGGGAAGTAAATTACGGCATATATTAAACATGGTGTCTGACAACCGTTTTGTTGGATGCGGTGTGGGCACACTTGTTACAGGCATAATCCAGAGTTCAAGCGCTACCTCAGTAATGCTGGTAGGGTTTGTTGATGCAGGGCTTATGAATCTCACGCAGGCAGTCGGGGTGGTAATAGGCGCAAATATAGGCACCACCATAACCGCACAGCTCATAGCGTTCAACATAACCGCCTATTCCCTGCCGATTATCGCCCTTGGGGTTTTTATCAAGTTTTTTACAGGTCACAGTAAATGGATATATCTGGGTGATGTGCTGCTTGGTTTTGGCCTTGTGTTTTTCGGCCTTTCCACCATGTCAGGCGGCCTTGCACCCCTTAAAAACGAGCCATTATTCATCTCTTTTTTAACAGGATTTCATGCTGATACAACCATAGGGATTATCCTCTGTGTGCTTACAGGAGCGGTGCTGACCATGATGCTCCAGAGTTCAAGCGCTACGATTGGTATAACAATGGCAATGGCGTTTCAGGGGATGCTCAATTTTGAAACAAGCATTGCGCTCATCATGGGGGAGAATATCGGTACTACCATTACGGCACAGCTTGCAAGCATCGGCTCCAACATCAATGCAAGGCGTACAGCCAATGCCCATACCCTTTTTAATACAATAGGCGTTATTATCTTAATTATCTTCTTTCCTCTCTTTATTGATCTTGTCCAGTTTGTTACCGGGACGGTTATGAATTTTGGTCCTGCAGATCAGCTTGTCAATGGCGAGCATCCCAATATATCAAGATATATTGCTAATTCTCACACACTTTTTAATATTGTAAATGCTTTTGTTTTCCTTTTTGCACTTCCATACCTGGTGAAGATGACAATATGGCTTACACCCTTTTCAGAAAAAGGTGAGGGGTTTGATGAGTTCAGAAAGATCAAGTTTATTGACAGTAAATATGTTGAGACCCCGTCTGTTGCCCTTGTCCAGGCCAGGGCCGAGATAATCAGGATGGGCGAAGCCGTAGAGACAATGTACGACGATGTCATAATGGCCATAAAATCACGTAAGATAAAGGACCTTTCCAAATGGAGAAGAAGAGAGGACATGCTTGATAACCTCCAGAGAGAGATCACCCAGTTTCTGGTTAAAATCATGCAGCAACCCATAACGCCTGAGGAATCAACCGAGATCTCTGCCCTTACAAGGATGGCAAATAATTTTGAAAGAGCCGGCGATGAGGTGGAACATATTGCAAGGCTTTTGGAAAGGCTGATCGAGCAGAACCTCTTTTTTTCTGAAGAGGGCATGAAGGATTATGAAACCATCTCGATAGAGGTGCGGAAATTTCTTACCCTTGTAAATGCCGGGATCAGGAATGAAGATACAGATGTTATTGAAAGAGCAAGCGAGCTGGAGATATTAATAGACCGGATGAAGGAAGAGATGAAGGAGAGGCACATGATGAGGTTGAGAGACGGCGTATGCAAGGTTGACCCTGGCCTTGTTATGGTCGATCTGTTTTCAACCTTTGAGAAGCTTGGAGACCTCTTCTTCAATGTTGCCCAGGCAGTTGCAGGCAGAAAGGTCTAGGATGAGGCATATATGAATTTCATAGAAAAAGGAATTGGCTTTATAGGTGCAGGTAATATGGCGAGTGCCCTGATAAAGGGTGTTATCTCTAGCGGTCTCTACAGGCATAACAAGATTAAGGCATCTGACAGCGACCCTGAAAAGATCAGGGCACTGAGCAACTCTTATAAGGTAGAGGGAATCTTATCCAACAGGGAATTATGCAACATAAGCAATATTATTGTCCTTTCAATAAAGCCCCAGGTAATGTCGATGGTTTTGGAGGAGATAAAAGGGGCCATAAACAAAAATCATCTGGTCATTTCTATTGCGGCGGGTATCAGGATAAATACCATAGAGTCAATCCTTGGGGCTGATGTGCCGGTGATAAGGGTCATGCCCAATACCCCTGCCATTGTCCAGATGGGCGTAAGCGCCATAGCCGCTGGAAGAGCTATTACCCCTGAACATATGAATATTGCGATTGATATATTGAAGGCAGTGGGCATTGCCTTTACAGTGGATGAGGCTATGATGGATGCGGTTACGGCTGTGTCAGGGAGCGGGCCGGGTTTTATATTCAGGCTGATGGAATGTTTTGTTACGGCAGCTCAAAAACAGGGTTTTACCCCTGAGACCGCAAGGGATATGGTTATTAATACATTCCTGGGTGCCGCCACCCTTGCCCAAAAAACCGGCACACCTCTCTCCGATTTAAGAAAAATGGTCACATCCCCCGGAGGCACAACAGCGGCAGGGCTTAAGTATATGGATGAAAATAAAATCGGGGATATCCTGGATGGCACTGTTGAGGCGGCGAAAAAGAGATCAATTGAACTGGGGAAGAAGGAGTAATAGAGGCGCAAGGCTCAGGGGAAAAGAAGAAAAGAACGAACTTCCAACATCGAACATTGAACTTTGAACGTTGAATGAAAAGCAATAAGAGAGAAGGGCGCTAGGCGCAGGTGAAAAGCCGGGCAAACACGTTTGCCCCTGCCTTTTCAATATTATTCCTGACAATAAACTCAATATTGACCACTTAATCGAAATCCATATCGAAATCGAAATCGATTACTGTCCGGATTGTGATTACGACTTCGATTGCGATTGCGATTTCGATTAAAAAACCGATTTCGATTTATAACCCATAAACCTTATTTGACATTCTGAGTCCATATAAATTCACTAATTATGTTCTGATACCCCCTTCCCCCTGCGACATGGGTATCATTATGGCCGGCATTCTTTATCTCATAAAAAAACTTTGGTTCGCTGGCTGCTTCAAAGAGCTTTTTTCCCATAAGAGGCGGTACAACCTCATCATTTTCGCTCCACATAATGAGTTTGGGTATGGTTACATGTTTTATCTTCTCAAGGCTGTTGTAGTTTTCCGGTAAAAGAGGTGCTACCAGCCTGAAGATGCCCATATGTTTTGCCATGTGACGCACTGATAAAAATCCGTTCTCAATGATAATAGCCCCTGCCTCTCTTTTTGATGCCACCTCCAGTGCGGCTGCCACACCGAGCGAGCGGCCAAGGAGGATAATATCATCCGGGTTGATCCTTTCCTCATTTACAAGATAGTCATAAGCACACAGTGCATCAGTATATATCCCCTTTTCTGATGGTCTCCCGCTGCTTTTACCATATCCCCTGTAGTCAAAGATAAAGACGTTAACCCCCATATCCAGGAGCAGATTTATATATTCAAGCCTGTGCGAGATATTGCCCGCATTCCCGTGGCAGAAGAGTATTACAGGCTTATCCGGGTATGGATGAAAATACCAGCCATGCAACTTCTCTCCGTCACTTGTATCAAGGTAGATATCCCCCCTTAACAGGCATAAACAATATAGCCCCTGCCTTTTTAATGTACCTTTCGATGATAAACCCCATAACGGCTTTTAATCGAAATCGAAATCCAAATCCAAATCGAAATCGTGATCGATTTCGACTAAGAAACCGAATGCGATTTCGATTTCGATTGATAACCCGATTTCGATTTCGATTGTATCAGTAATATCAATTATTTCTTTTATTAATACCATAATTTATATTAGAATATCACAATTTATTTGCTTCATTTGAGGCAATCTCTTAGACTGTCATGGGTGTTTTACTGATGCCTGCTGGTTTCACTTTTTTCTTGCAGCGGGAATAAATCGATTTTTTAGTTTCAAGGGTGAGTGACTATGGAAGAAAAAACCAGGATACTGATCGTAGATGATGAAAAATCAACCAGAGAGGCATATCACAGGATCTTAAAATCAAGGAACGATCTTACTATTGAACAGATTGACAATGCCGGCCAGGCATTTAAAAAACTTAAAAAACTTGCGCCTGATATAATCCTGTGCGGCCTGTCCCTCCCAAAAATGGATGGCCTTGAGCTGTGCAAAAAGATAAAGGCTGATCGTGACCTTGAGGGGATCTACTTCATAATGGTGAGCTCAGAAGAAAATGAAGATGCAAAGATCAGGTGCATGAACGAGGGTGTCGATGATTTTCTTGTAAAGCCTGTTAACCCCGATGAACTCCTTTCAAGGATAAAGGTGGGCCAGAGGATAGAACAGCTCCTTAAAAGTACTATCATTGAGGCACAGAGGATGTTCAGCGAGATAGATGTGCTTATTATCCAGGAGGGCGGATGTGCACCGGGATATAACCCTGTAACAGCCTTTCTTACCTATCATCTTGAGGGCATGGGTAGAGAGGTCTACGCAACAAAGGAGGGATTTAAATCCCTTGTGGATAAAGACGAAAACTTCCTCAGGCTTGTATATGACCCAATAAAATATAAAAAGCTTGACCATCTTCCAGGGGTGTTTCATGCTGCCCCGCTTTCCGAATGGCGTGGCGCCTATCTCAGGAGTGAGCGATTCAAGGATTTTAAAGACCATGATGTTCAACTCAGGGCGGCTGAAACAATCAAAAAGAAAAATGTGAAGGCCATTATCGCTATAGGTGGTAACGGGACATTTAAGGGGATATATGATCTCTGCAACCTGATACCAACCTGCATACAGGTCTTTTTTGTGCCGGTCACAATAGACAGCGATGTAGCAGGCACAGACTGTATTGGCCAGCATACGGGTGTTGAGGTGGGCGCGGAAAAGATCAGGTGCTATATGGCCGATGCCAGGACACATAAAAGGGTATATATTGTTGAGATGATGGGTGCGAACAGCGGATACCATGCGCTTCATTCATGTCTGGGGTCGCGGGCCCACCTTGCTGTGCTGCCAAACAGCCGGATCAATCATGCAGATGTTGTTGATGCAATCAATAAAAGGGAAGAGGCCGTTATTGTGGTTGCAGAGGGTTATAAAAAGGCGGAGAGGGATGAAAAGGGGCTGAAGGATAATGCGGCAGAGTTTTTTTATAAAGAATTACTGGCCACAAAGATAAAGATAAATAAAAGGGTTGTCTGCGAACCCTTTTCAAGGGACATAAGGGGAGCCGCGCCAAACAATATGGATATATCCCTTGCCCAGAGGATGGCATATAATGTTGCCGCATATCTCAAGGCCGGCACATCCAGGCTTATGCCTGCTGTACAGTCAGGCAGGGAGTATGCAATACCCTTTAACCAGATATCAACAGACAACATGAAGGAAGAAGACCTTAAAGGTCTGGCAAACAGACTGACCGGGATAAGATAAACACTATAACATAATGGACTATGGATGCCTGTTTACGAATATTCAGCGCTGGACAGCAAAGGAAAGCAGACGAAGGGGATAATCGATGCTGACAGCCCCCTCTCTGCAAGAAACAAGCTCAGGGGTTCTGACCTTTTTCCGGTAAATATTAAGGAATCATCATCGCATATAAAAACACAGCATACAGGGACAACCTCTATTAATACCCTGTTAAGGCGCATCAAGGCCAGCGATATATCAACAATCACAAGGCAGCTTGCAACCCTTATGAGCGCAGGCATACCCCTGGTTGCTTCCCTTGAACTTTTGGTCACACAGGAGGTGAACCCCCTTCTTAAAAAGGTGCTTGCCCAGACAAAGGAGTCTGTAAACGAGGGAAACAGCTTCGCATCATCACTTAAGCAACATTCAAAGTATTTCTCCCAGATCTATATCAACATGGTGACAGCAGGTGAGGCATCAGGCTCCCTTGACCTTGTGCTTGAGAGGCTTGCGGAGTTCAGCGAAAACCAGGAGGCATTAAAGGGCAAGGTAATTGCTGCAATGGTCTACCCGGTTATCATGCTTTGCATTGCTGTGCTTGCCCTGCTTTTACTTGTGACCTTTGTTGTTCCGAAGTTTGTCGCCGTGTTTGATGAGATGGAAAAGGCATTGCCGCTGCCCACCCTTATTGTTATAGGCGCGAGTAATTTTTTAAAATCATACTGGTGGCTTATACTGCTTTTCTTTATAGTAGCCGGTTTTATATTCAGGCATGCAAAACAGACAGAAAGATTTGCACGTGTGTGGGACGAAGTAAAATTGAAGATGCCTGTGTTCGGGTCTGTCATAAAAAGGATGATAATAGCAAGGTTTGCCAGGACCCTTGGCAGCCTGCTTCAAAGCGGGGTTACACTTTTAAACGCCCTTGAGATAGTGCGTAATGTGGTAAACAACATACTTGTGGCAGAGATCATTGATAATGCCATAGATGAGATCAAGGAGGGCAAATCCCTTTCTGCGCCATTATCAAAAAACAAGCTCATACCTCCTGTTGCCGTCCAGATGATCTCTGTTGGCGAACACAGCGGAGAGCTTGAAAAGATGCTTAATAAGATAGCGGATATATATGAGCGGGAGGTGGAATCCAAGGTGTCGGCGCTTACATCCATGCTCGAACCCTTCATGCTTCTTGGAATGGCGGTAATAGTGGGGTTTATTGCATTTTCCATCTTACAGCCTATCATGGAGATGAGTCAGATCGTTCACTAGAAAATCTACATAGGAGGATATATGTGTTTAAATAATGGAAATGGAGAAAAGGGGTTTTCACTGATAGAGATAATGGTTGTTATAGTGATCCTGGGCATCCTTGCTGGTTATGTTGCTGTCAAGGTAACGGGTCAGACAGATGAGGCAAGGCATACCCAGGCAAGGGTACAGATAGAGACCTTCAAAACAGCCCTTGATCTGTACAGGCTTGACAATGGGAGTTACCCCACTACAGAACAGGGGCTCCAGGCCCTTGTGACTGCCCCTACTGTCGGAAAGCTCCCCAGAAAATGGAGAGAAGGTGGATATATGGCTAAGATCCCTAAAGACCCCTGGTCAAACGAATATATATATCAGTCGCCGGGTAATAGTGGAGACTTTGATATTACATCATATGGGAATGACAATGAACCCGGGGGGGAAGGAAGCAACGCAGATGTCAACAGTTGGGAAGACGAGAAGGAATAGTAAAAAGGTCTTTACCAATAGCCTCTCAGAAGGGTTTACCCTGCTGGAGGTGACCATTGTAATATTCCTGGCAGGGCTTTTTCTCTCCATTACAGTGCCGGTTGTGCGTGAAGCCCTGCTCCACGATAATCTTAAGACTGCATCCCGGACACTTGTTGCCACCATAATAAAGGTGAGGGACGAATCGGTAAACGAATACCTTGATCATACCCTCTTCTTTGACATAGAAAAGGGCGAATACTGGTACGAAAAAGATGGGATGGATGAAGCAGAGACGCTCACAGCAAAGGATCAGGCAAAAACACTGCCTGAGGATGTACGTATACTTGATATAGATCAGTATGGTTCAGAAAAAAAGACAGATAATGAACAGAGTATAAGGTTCAGCAGAAAGGGATACATGCGCTATTCATTAATACACCTTGGAGACAAGGGGGAAAGAAAATTTACCCTTGTTCTTGAGCCTTTTCTTGGCAAGATAAAGATTATGGAGGATTATCTAAGTTTTGAAGATGTCGAAGCAAAGGACATTTAATAAGAAGGGCTTCAGCCTCATGGAGGTCATGTTTGCCATTGCCCTGATAGGCATTGCGCTTACGACCCTCCTTGCATCACAGTCGCAGGGGTTGAGCCTTGCCAATGAGGCAAAGTTCTATACAACTGCCGCCTTTCTTGCCCAGGGGAAAATGGCAGAGATCGAGATCGCAGATCCGGGTAGTCTCACGAACGATTCAGGGGATTTCGGGGAGCTTTATCCCGATTATACCTGGGAGGTGGAGATAAACAGCACATCAATCGATCTCCTTGAAGAATATGCTGATCGTTTTAAACAGATAGACCTGCACGTCTATTTTGGAGAAAACAAGGTCTATCAATATGATATAAGGCTTTACAAGCTTTTATAATTATTCTTTGGCATAGATTCGGTGACGCATGAAACAGATCTTTATAGTTCACCACAGAGAGCACGGAAAGAAACTTAAAACAAAAAACTCCGTGACCTCCGTGCCCTACGTGGTGAAAAATATTTTATTCATACCACTACCAGGTGATAAGCGGCCAGGGGGAGAGTATGGATTTACCCTGCTTGAGATCGTGGTGGCAATAGCCATATTTGCGGTAATAATCTCTCTCCTCTACCCGGCCTATACAGGCACATACCGGAATATTGAGACAGCAGAAACACAGGCGGAGATCTATGAGATGGCAAGGACAGCCATGATCAGGATAGTTGAAGACCTTGAATCGACCTATATACCTGAGCCATCTCAAGGCGGCCAGGGTGAAACGAATAATGAAGCCTTCACTGGTCAGGATGATTTTATAGAAGGGAGGAAATCTGATAAGATCAGGTTCTTTTCCAGGTCTCACATAGATCTGGAGGAATCTCAGGCAGAGGGAGGGGAGGCAAAGATCGCCTATTACCCAATTTTAAAGGAGGATAAAAGCATCACACTCTACAGATCTGACACCAGAAACAATCTTGACTGGCCCGAGGATAATTCGGGCGGGTGGCGGATATGCGAAGGACTCTATTCCGTGAATTTCACCTACAGGGGTAAAGATGACAACACCTATGATGCGTGGGATGAATCTGTTGCCGGTCCGGAAAGAAGTCTCCCATTAATGGTGACTGTTACGCTGGAATTTATAGATAAAGATGACCCCGAAAAACCATTAACCTTTTCCACCTCTGTGGCCCTGCCGCTTGCCAACTGAAATATGAGACCGATACTCAAAAATAACAGGGGAGTAGCGCTCATCATAACCATACTGATGATAGCAATTATCGTTGTCCTTACCCTTCAGTTCAACAGCTCAATGAGGCACGAGCTATACGGTGCCGTAAGCTCAAGGGATAATATCCTCCTGGGTTATATTGCAAAATCCGGGTACAACCTTGCCATAACCATTTTAAAGGAGGATGACCCTGCGAGCGATTCGTTCCAGGATGACTGGGCATTATTAGAGGAGGGTTCAGCACTCTCTGAGGGGCTGTTTGACGGGGGAAGATTCCAGGTGAAGATCACTGATCTCTCAGGCAGGATACAGATAAACAGCCTGATAAAACAGGATGGCACATACAATGAGGATCAGAAGGGTATCATCTTAAGGCTCCTTACATCTGAACCCTTTGAGCTTGAGGCAGAAGATGCAGAAGATTTAATTGACAACATCAAGGACTGGATCGATCCGGACGATGAACCCACCAGATTCGGTGCAGAGGAGTCGTTTTATCAATCATTGGACAGCCCGTATCCGTGCGTAAACAGCCGTTTAAGATCGATCAATGAGATGCTGTATATCAGGGGAATTACCCGGAACCTGCTCTACGGCACAAAGGATGCCCCCGGCTTAAAGGAGTTTCTCACGGTTTTCGGTGATCCGGGCGGCAAAATTAATATCAATACTGCGGATAGAAACATCCTTATGGCCATTTCCGAGGAGATGGATGGTGATATGGCGGATGAGATCATTGCATACCGTAAGGATGAGGATAATGACCTGACTAACCCGCTCTGGTATAAAGATGCCCTTGGCACTAACGAAGAGATAATCAAGCCTGCATTTATTTCCATAAAGAGTTCATTTTTTGAGATCCTCTCCACAGGTGTAAAGGATACAGCGGTGAAGGAGCTTAAGGCAGTGGTAAAAAGGGAGGGAGGCGATTTCGCAACACTGTCATGGGAGATTATTTAACAAGGGGCGGTCTCAGGGGCAGCACTGAATCAGGGAATCTGTCTTGAACAACCGGCCTGGATGCCTCATACGGATGTAGAGACAGGTTTAAAACCTGTCTCTACGGTTGAATAAATCTGACCCGGACCCGGATGCACCAGCACTGGATTTCAGAGGTTTCAAGAATATATTGAGTTTTTTTAAATATTTATATATAGATCATTTTAAGAACGCTAATTTTCATCAGGATTAATTGATGCCCGGAAAGATCTTAGGAATAGATATCTCAAAGAGCTATATATCTGCGGTTCAGGTGATAAGCGGTTATAAGGGGTATCAGGTAGTATCATGCTTTTCCGAACCTGTTAATGACAATAATCCCTTAAATGCCCTTGAAAAGCTCGCAGGCCGCATTGGTATGAAAAGCGACAGGTGCGTTCTCTCCATCCCCCCATCCGGTATCTCCTTCAGAAATATAGAGACCCCTTTCAAGGATGCCAAAAAGATCAGGCAGACGCTGCCATTTGAGATAGAGAGTCATGTGCCCTTTTCTGTGGACGGGATGGTAATAGATTACATCCATTCCGATTCGGATAACCCCTCTGCGCTGCTTACCGCAGCAGCAGCAAAGCCCATTATTTCAGAATATATTGACCTCCTTAAAAAGGTCGGGCTTGACCCTGAAATAATAGATGTAAGGCCTGTGCCTCTTGCTTCCTCTCTTCTGGATCAGGAAAATACCCCGTTAAACGGGATATATCTTGACCTCGAGCCGGAACACCCCTCCGTTGTTATTTTTAAAGGAAAAAAAATTGTTATTATCAGAGAATTACCCTGTTCTTATCAGCAGATGACAGGGAGCCCTGAGTCTGTTGAAACGATCATCAGAGCCATATGCACTGAGACATTAAAGACCCTCCATTCCTATAATATAAGGGTAAAGAACAGTTTTCAGCCTGAAAAGATTTATCTTGGCGGCAGGCTGTCCGGTTACAGGGATGCCCAGTCCATAATAAACAGCCTTTTTGAAGCGCCTTCAGAGACGGTGGATATAACAAGAGACGGTAAGCTGCGTATGGACCTTAACCTTTCAGCGGTGTATGACTCATCAATAATGGATAATGCACTTGCCATCGCAATAAAGGAGACAAGAAAAACCAGCGGCTTTAACTTCAGGCGTGATGAGTTTAAGGCAAAAAAAAGTGTTTTTGGCCAGGCAAAACACATCAAAACCACCATTATCATGCTGGCCATCCTCTTTTGCATGCTGATCATAAACCTGGGTACTGATTACTATTTTGTGAGCAGGAGGCATTCAGAGGTTAACAGGGAATTTGATAAAAGGGTGCCTGAGTTCAGCGGGATTAAAAATGTTAGAGGAAAGATAACCGCAGCACAACAGAAGCTAAAAAGCCTCAGTAATCCCTCATCGGATCTATCAAATGAGGTTAACCCTGACCAGAGGGTGCTGGATATCATCAAGGATTTATCGGTCAGGATAAATGAGCAATACGCTTTTGATATAAGCACATTAATAATAAGTAGCAGTGAGGTCACTATAAAAGCAAATTATGACAGCTATGATACTTCAAAATTAGAAAATGCCCTTAAATCCTCTGATCTGTATAAAAATGTTGTTATAAACTCCAATCGGAAAGGGGATGTGGTCATTCTTGATCTGAAGCTTGAAAGGGCTGATTAGTTATAAGGGATAATGGATAAGATATGAAACTTGCCAGGCGTGAAAAATTCTTTATAGGTGGAGCAGGGTTAATCCTGGGGATATTACTGATCATTACGCAGATTGTTGTTCCTTTTTTCAACAGGAAGGATCGTTTGGAAAAGGAAGCAAAAGAACTGGAACAGATCATTCAGGAGTATGCCCGGACAGGTGCTGGCGGCCAGGATATGGATAGTATATCAGGCAATCTCGAAAAGGTGCTCTCAGCCCGCGGTGATGTGTCTCTTGGAGCATTGATCAACAAAGAGGCCGACGCAATCGGGATAACGAAAAAGGTACTAAGTACGAAATCTTCTGAAGGTAAAAAACAGGGTAATTACATAGAGGATATTGTTGAACTCCGTCTTGAGGCAGTAACTTTAGCCCAGATCACAGAGTTTTTATACCGGATCGAGAAACCGGAAAAATTTATATATATAAGCAGGATCAACATCAGTGACAACAAGAAGGAAGAGGGCTATCTTGATGTTACGAGTTTGAGGGTACTGACATATAAAAGGGCATAAAGCCAGGGCATAAACTGATTTATGATAGTGGCTCTCAAGGGAAATAAAAGGTACTGGTACATTATATACATAGCTGTCCTGCTGGTTGTTCTTTTATATGTCATGTTTCCTGACAGGATACTGAACAGCTTTTTAAGTGTACAGGTGGAAAAGAGATTCCCCGACCTGAATATCAGTTTTGAGGATACAGGGTTTATATTACCCCTTGGCATTAAGATCAGGGGGCTTGAGGTCGCCTTAAGGGATAATCCTTATGTGCCCCTCTATGTGTCTGAAAAGACATCAATAAGGATTTCTCTAACAGGCCTGCTCTTTGGCAGTAATAAGGTCACCTTTTCAAGCAGGGTAAATGGCGGGGAGATATCAGGCGTTTTTGAGGAAAAAGAAAAAGAGGGTTGTAACATAACAGCGGTTATAGATGACATTATACTTGATGGAAAACCCTTCATTCGCCCTGAATTAAGCAGGGAAATAGAAGGCACACTGAACGGGAAGATCAATTATACCGGAGACCCAGCCGGGTATATAAGGGGGAATGGCGATATCTCTCTTGAGATGGCAAATGGCAGGTTTAAGCTTGCAATGCCTTTATTTGATGTGGATGGCATAGGGTTTAAAAGGATCACTCTTAAAGGGGTTCTTGACAACATGAACCTGAACATAAAGGATTTATCCATGACAGGCGGCCCCTTTAACGGCAGGGCAAAGGGTGATGTTCAGCTTAAGCAGGATATCTATTCAAGCGGGTTAAGGCTTTCTGCTGAGATAACCACTGCGCCTGATATGAAAAAGGAGATGCCCGATCTCTTAAGGGCTATAGAGTCATCTAAAATAATGAAGGGCGGTAAACTGCTTCTTGATATCAAGGGTACATTAACAAAACCGCTACCGGTAATAAGGTGATATTCAGATGATTACAAATATCATGACAAAGAACGTTTATACCATTATCAACATAATAGCCATAGCCATTATTATCTTTCTGGGGGTTGACACCTTTTACCGTGTTATTGATGCCGGGTTTGATAAACCTGTAGTCGAACAGACGGCCTCAGCAGCAAAGGCATCACCCCAAAAGAATGTTGTTTCTCAGAAATTAACCGACTATGAAGTAATCAACAATAGAAGCATCTTTGGAAAGGCAGGCATTGGTTCAACAGGCCCTGATAACCTCTCACAGGTGGAAAATCTCGACCCTACCTCGCTTGATGTCATACTCCTTGGAACTGTTGCAGGAAGTGATGAAGATGCCTATGCGGTTATAGAAGACAAGTCAAAAAGGACTCAGGATATATACCACATAGGTGACAGCATAAAGGATGCGGTCCTGAAAAATATCTACAGGAACAAGGTGGTAATAAGGTTCAATGGAAAGGATGAAATCCTGCTCAAGGATGAAACCCAGGGACAGAAGGGGGGCTTTTCTTCATCATCTCCAGGGTTTTCGGGCATGGAACCTCCCGGAGGTGCACCACCGAATATGGAAAGCGGCCCCACCCAGACTATTATGCTGAACAGGACAGAGCTTGAAAACGCCCTCTCCAATATCCAGGAGGTCATGACCCAGGCATCTATCCAGCCACACATGCAGGATGGTGCGGTAGACGGGCTGACCATAACAGGTGTAAAGGCAGGCTCTATATTCAGGAGGGCAGGCTTAAGGAACGGTGATATTGTAAAGGGTGTTGAAGGCAGGGAGATCAAAAACATGGAGGACCTGCTCTCTATTTATGGTAGCCTCAAGGATAGTGAATCAGTGGGGCTCCAGATCATACGAAGGGGAAGGGTAAGGAATATTCAGCTCAAGGTCAGATGATGATTAATAAGTGCACATATAAAAGAAGCGGACAAAGGCCAGGGTAAAGTGATGTATAATTCATTTTTCGGTCTGACTGAAACACCGTTTAATCTGACTCCTGATCCCAGGTATCTTTTCCTTAGTCCCAATCACAGGGAGGCGATTGACCACCTCCTTTACGGGATCAATGAGAGGAAGGGGTTTATCCTTATTACAGGGGGCATAGGCGCCGGAAAGACCACCCTTTGCCGAGTGCTCCTTGACAGGCTGGATGAAAAGACAAAGAGCGCCCTCATACTCAATTCATTCATCTCCGATATCGAGCTCCTCAAACTGATTGTACAGGAATTCGGTGTTGATATTGACACGGAGCCGGACAGGGAAATCACAAAAAAGGATTATGTTGATGCACTGAACCGGTTTCTTCTAACTAATTTCAGCAACGGAGGGAATGCTGTTCTGCTCATAGATGAGGCGCAGAACCTCTCAAGGGATGTGCTTGAACAGCTCAGGATGCTCTCTAACCTTGAGACTGAACGTGAAAAGCTGATACAAATCGTCCTGATCGGCCAGCCTGAACTCAATGATATTATCGGTGCGCCATCCTTGAGACAGCTTAATGACCGGATACTGGTGCGCTATTTCCTTAAGCCCCTCGGGCCTATGGACATAAAGGGATATGTTGAACACAGGCTTGTTGTTGCAGGGAGCCACGGCAATATCACCTTTACCGGCGGGGCATATAAAAGGTTATTTTCAAGGTCCGGGGGTATACCGAGGAGGATAAACAGCATCTGCGACAGGGCACTCCTTATAGCCTATACAAAAGGCGAATATACATTAACCGGGACCATAATCGATAAAGCGGCAGCAGACCTTTACGGATCAGGTACCGTGATAAAAACAGTGGGTATTTTTTCATGGTTAAGGCCTGCGTACCTCTTCCTGTTTGCATTAATCCTTCTTGCTGCAGCCGGGATCACTGGTTTTCTTCATTTGAAACATATGTATGAGGCTTCAACAGAGAGACAGGTAAAAAAGGTGGTCGCCACTCCAAAGAAAGCGGAGGCACCTGTGAAAGTAATCGAAAAAGTGCCTGACCTGTTTCTTAATAATGAATATGGACGTTCAGCCCTTTTTTCAATTTTTTATAAAAATAACCCGGATAAAAAGTTCAATGATGCAGGGGACCGTTTAAGCATCGAGACATTTGAACTTGCGCCTGAATATTACATAACTCTGAAAAAACCTTTTCTGCTCAAAACAAAGAGCAACAAAGTTAATGAAAAATATCTGCTGATTACCCGTGTCAGTGAAAAGGGTGCAGTCTGTTCTGACATGGATGGAAACCCCCGGGAGATCGATAAAGGGTTTCTCTTTGAAAATTGGGGAGGAGTTGTATCATGGATATTCCCCGATTATTCAGATGAACAATCCTATATTATCGGTTTTGAATACCCTTCTATCAACTGGATACAGAAAACCCTGAAGGATAAAGGGTATCTGGTACAGGTAAACGGTATATATGACATGGCCACATTCAGAGAGATGAAACGTTTTCAGGAGGATTTTGGCCTTCTTGCTGATGGGGTGGCAGGGCCAAGAACAAAGGCCCTTTTATATCAGATGGCAGAATAAGATGAGTTATATCAATCAGGCACTCAAAAAGGCGCAGAAGGACAAGGATGCAGGCCGTATAAGCTACATCAGATCAATAGGGAGATCAGGCAAGAGCGCGGAGAGGGTGTCAGGGAAAAGGTATTTATATGCCATTCTGGCGGTTATCATACTGGCTTCAGGGGGCATATACTATATTATAATGGGTAATAATGTGAAGACCGCTAAAGTGGCAGCAGTACCTGCGGTAATCGGGCAGGCCAGGGATATAGAAAATGAAATCAGGGATATTAAGATTCCTGAAAAGGCTGTTTCAGGCGAAGAAAAAGCCACTGCGCAAGTGGAGAGCAGAAAAGGTATTACAGATAAAAATGAAGACCAGTATAAAAAGGCTGTTTTCTTGCTGAAGGAGAAAAAGATAGAGGAGGCTTTAGCCCTTTACATGGAGATTCTTGGTGAAGATCCGGGCCATATTGCCTCTTTAAATGATATAGGGGCGCTCTATCTCCATGAGGGCAAATATCCTGATGCGATTATTTATCTTGAAAAGGCGGTTCGGCTGAAACCCACATTTGTAACGCCCTGCTACAACCTGGCCTGCGCCTATGCCCTTAATAATGAACTGGAAAAGGGTATGGCCTACCTTAAAAAGGCCGTTGACATAGATAAAGAGGTAAAGGCATGGGCCAAAAATGACCCTGATCTTAAAAACCTCAGGGGTCAGAGCGGCTTTATTGCCCTGATTGAGTGATAAATAAATATTTGAATTTTACCCCGGGTGTAGAGACGGGTTTAAAACCCGTCTCTACGTAGTAGATATCTGGTGCAAAATTCGGGTAAAATATGATAAAAAGTCCAAATTCCATAAAACAGAAGGATTAATCATGCGACTTAAAAATTTCTTTATATTCTTTGCTCTTTTTTTGATGGCCTGTATTTTTACGGCAGGTACAGTGCACAGCGCACGTCTAAGTGAGGGGGATGAGATAACCGCATCACCCGATGAAGAAGCCGTATCCGGCCAGCCTGTAGGCAGCAATGAGGATTTTTCTCCCCCTCCCATTCCTGCTGCTGAGGAGGAAAGAGAACCGGCTGCCCCGGAAAAGAAGGCAGCAACGCCAGAGAGAAATACAACTCGTGAGAAAAAAGAAGATGCCCGCCTGGTTCAAATTGATTTTGATAATGTGGATATTACTACCCTGATCAAATTTATAAGTGAGCTTACAGGAAAAAATTTTCTGGTTGATCCAAATGTCAAGGGAAAGGTTACCATCATTTCGCCGTCAAAGATCTCTGTTGATGAGGCATTCAGGGTGTTTGAATCTGTGCTGGAGGTGCATGGATATACAATCGTACCATCAGGAAGTGTAACAAAGATAGTCTCTGTCAGCGAGGCAAAATCAAAAAATATAGAAACCCTGTTTGGTGATGAAAAGATAGGCGTTGAAGATAAGCTGGTTACACAGTTAATCCCACTTAAATATGCAAACCCGAAAGAGCTGGAGCAGGTATTCAGGTCCCTTATTTCAAAGGGCAGCATAATGGTCTCTTATGACCCTACCAACATGCTTATCCTGACCGAAACCAAATCAAACATATCACGGCTATTAAAGATAATGGAGGCACTGGATGTGCCCGGTACAGGAGAGATGATAACAGTTATCCCTCTTAAAAATGCATCAGCGCAGACAATGGCAACAAGCATAGGGACAGTTTTCAGGTCAAACACCGGTACGACAAGAAGGGCTGCAACAGCAGCAGCCGCAGCCTCCCAGATAGTAGCCGTACCGGATGAAAGGATGAATGCGATCGTACTGCTTGCATCAGAGGTTGATACCCTCAAGATAAAGGGGTTGATTGACCTCCTTGATAAAGAGATACCAAGGGGTGACGGCGGTATTCATGTCTACCCGCTCCAAAATGCCAATGCCGAAGATATGACAAAGACACTTATGTCCATACCAAAGGAGACCCCACAGCAGGGCGAACAGAAGGGCACTGCCCCTGTGCTCTCAAAGGATATACAGATTGTGGCAGACAAGGCCACAAACTCCCTGATCATTACTGCGGAAAAGGCAGATTACGTGATCCTTGAGAATGTAATCCACGAACTGGACAGGCCAAGAAGCATGGTTTACATAGAGGCCCTGATCATGGAAGTGAGCATGAACAAGAAGTTTGAGATAGGTGTGCAGTGGCAGGCTGGTGCAGGTAATGATGATGAGGGAGATACAATACGGGGTGTCTTTGGTGGTTCCAATCCCGGATCAAAAAATGTCCCTTCGAGCACTTCAATATTTGGTGAAGGTCTACCAACCGGTTTAACATACGGTGTGCTCGGTAATACAATCGAAATAGGAGATATTAAGTTTGCAGATATAGGTGCTGTTTTCAGGGCATATGCGACTGATTCCGATGTCCAGATACACTCAAGACCACAGATAATGACACTTGACAATGAAGAGGCCAGTCTGGAGGTGACAGATGAGGTTCCCTTTATAACAAGGAGGGATGAAAACACCTCAACAAGCAATACAACATACTCAACAGGTTATAGTAATTACGATTTCAAGGATGTTGGTGTAAAGCTTAAGATCACACCCCAGATCAACCAGGAAAGAATTGTACGGCTGAATATAGAGCAGGAGGTCAGCCAGGTACTGAGTGTTGATGAGGTAACAAAGCAGCCAACAACCTTTAAAAGGACAGCTAAGACCGTTGTGAGGATAAAGGATGGACAGACTGTGGTTATAGGCGGTCTTATAGATTCAAAGGATAACAGAACAAATTACAGGGTGCCATTACTCGGGCATATACCGATCCTGGGGTACCTCTTCAGGTCAAAGACCAATTCGCTTGATAAAAAGAATCTATATATTTTCATCACGCCCCGCATTATAGTCAACCCAGGGGAGGCAGTAAACGTATACGAAGAAAAAAAGGAACATATTAACTCCATAAAGGAGGGCGTCATCCGAATGAATAATGATGGCAAACTCTCTGAAGATATGAGGCTCGCAGGGATCGGCTATAAATATCTTGAACTGAAGGAGTATGACAAGGCCATGAAGTACTATGAAAAGGCCCTTGAAGAAAATCCCGATAACCCCTATGCAATCCTGAATATAGGTTATATAAACCAGGTTCAGGGCAACAGGGATAAGGCGATTGAGATGTATGAAAAGCTGATTAAGATGGCGCCAAAGGATGTGGCGGATGAATCCACTGATCCATTAAGGGCCGGTAAAAGGCTTACTGATATAGCAGCAGAAAACCTTAAATCATTAAAGACAGATAAATGATATGAAATCCCTCGGACAAATACTTCTCGAACTTAAGCTGGTCACACAGGAACAACTGGATGAAGGTCTGAAGATCCAGGAGGAAAAGGGCGGCCTGATAGGCGAAATACTTGTCAGGAAAAAGATTTTGTCCGAAACCGGCCTCCTTAAGGCCCTTGGCATTCAGTACAATATGGATTATCATACTGCCATTTCCATTGATGAGCTGAATACCGATTTCACCCAAAAGGTCTCTATACAGTACCTGAAAAAATACTGCATGATCCCTCTTATTACCAAGGAATATAAAAAAATAGCCATAAATAACCCGGTTGATTTTCAACCCCTTGATGATCTTAAGCTTCAGCTTGAACTCAGGGATGCGGAACCTGTGCTGGCACCAAAGGCGGAGATAATCTCTTCAATAAATTTCATATATGACAGCAGCCAGGACTCGGCAGAACAGGTACTGCAGGATATGCATGATGAAAGCGGGGATTCCATAATCTCCGCAATACGGGAGGCAGGCGACCTGCTGGATGACACAAGCGATGCGCCCATAATTAAACTTGTTAATGTCATGCTCTCACAGGCGGTAAAGGACAAGGCAAGCGACATCCATATAGAGCCGACCCAGAAAGGGCTCAAAATCAGGTACCGCCTGGACGGTATTCTTTACGATATGATCTCCCCACAGAAGCAGATACAGGCGGCCCTCATATCCCGCATCAAGGTTATGGCAGATATGAATATCGCTGAAAAGAGGCTTCCCCAGGACGGCCGAATTGAGATAAAGATAGGCGACAAAAACATAGATATCAGGGTATCGACAATACCTACCGCCTATGGCGAGAGGGTGGTTTTAAGGCTGCTGGATAAGACAAAGATATTTATCAGCGTAACCGAGCTCGGCATGCCAAATGAAAGGCTTGGTGAATTCAATGAACTCATCACTGCCGCACACGGGATCTTTCTGGTAACAGGGCCGACCGGGAGCGGAAAGACAACCACTCTCTACGCAGCGCTATCCCAGATAAACAATACGGACAAAAATATCATAACCATAGAAGACCCCATAGAATACCAACTGGAGGGCGTAGGCCAGATACAGGTAAACCCCAAGATAGACCTCACCTTCTCACGGGGTTTACGTTCCATAGTAAGGCAGGACCCGGATGTCATTCTTGTAGGCGAGATAAGGGACCTTGAGACAGCAGAGATCGCCATACAGTCTGCACTCACAGGCCACCTTGTTTTTTCAACCCTGCACACAAATGATTCTGCAAGTGCGGTTACAAGGCTTACAGACATGGGTATAGAACCATTCCTTATCACATCATCGGTTATAGCCATACTGGCACAGAGGCTTGTCCGTGAAATCTGCCCGGAATGCAAAGAGGCTTATAACCCGGATGAAGAATCCCTATTAAAGGTAGGTATAACCCCTGATATGCTGAAGGGAAGGCGTATCTACAGGGGCAGGGGATGCCCCGCATGCCTGAATACAGGTTATTCGGGGAGGACAGGGATATTTGAACTCCTGATAGTAAATGAGGCGATACAGAACCTGATACTTAAAACCTCAGATGCCAATGCAATCAAGCATAAGGCGATTGAGCACGGGATGGTTACCCTGAGGCAGAACGGGGCACAGAAGGTGCTTAATGGCATTACCACGATAGAGGAGGTATTCAGGGTTACCTACCAGTAGATAAGTATTTTTTATAACTTGTATTTTAAAAAATTAAATGCTATGTTTTCACGAGTTTATGGACGGTTCAATAATATAAGCCAACGATCAGTAAGGGTGTATTATCATGAAATTACAATGTCCCGAGTGTAAAGCTAAATACAACCTGGATACAGACAAGATACCAGCCGGTTCTGATAAGGGAATAACCGTAACATGCCCCAAATGCAAACATAAATTCCCTTTACCCCTTGAACCCAAAAAATCCGGGGAAGAAAATAAAAATACCGTACAGGAGATACTTGTCCCGTGTCCATCATGTGGCCATATCAGCATTTCACAGAAGAAATGCCCTGGCTGCGGAAAGGTATTTACCAGGGAAGATGTGGAAAAGCTTAAAATTACCATTAGCGGCTAACCATACCCTGGCCCTGTTCAACCATGAAATTGTCTCTTTGGCGTAATTTCTGTTTGCTTCTATAACCAAGAAAGCAATAGATATAAACCTGATCAGTTGCAGGGAAATAATCATGTCAGAAACAAAAAAGGATATCCTGATAGTAGATGATGAAGAACAGATGCGTCTTGCCTTAAGAAGAATGCTTGAAAAAGAGGGTTATACCGTGAGGGAGGCTGAAAATGGCGAAAAGGCCATCAGAACCCACAGAGAAAAACAGGCAGACCTGATAATAACAGATATAATAATGCCTGACAAAGAGGGCCTTGGCACAATAGTAGAGCTTAAAAGTGAATTCCCTAATGTAAAGATATTTGCCATGTCAGGCGGAGGGAAAAACTCACCTGATCAATACCTGCGCATGGCAAAGGGCCTGGGTGTTGACAGGGTGTTTATAAAGCCCTTTAATCGTGAAGATATCCTTTCAGCAGTAGCACAGGTTCTGGAATAAATCTGTAATCTTACAGGGGGCATGTCTACCCACCGCCTGTAAACGCCATATCTATACTCTTTATATATGAATCTATCCCGCGAGAAATGCCTTCTGACAGGGTCTCGTGATATGTATCGCTTAAGAGTTTCTTTCTCTCTGTATTGTTTGTAATAAAACCTGTTTCTATAAGTATGGATGGCATCTCGGCGCCTATGAGCACATAGAAGGGGGCCTGCTTTACACCAAGGCTTTTGTTTACCTGGTATTTTTTCTTTAAGTTCCCCATAATTCCATCCTGAACGTTGTGTGCGAGCCTGCTTGATTCGCTTATTTTCGTGTTCAGCATAAGATCATTAAGTATAGACTGCAGGTCACTTATGTTCTTTTCCGATGTGGCGTTTTCCCTTGCTGCAACAAGTACTGCCTGTTTGTCCGTTGTCATGTTAAGGAAGTATGTCTCTATACCAAATATACCGCTCTGTTTATGGGCATTCACATGGAGGGAGACAAAGAGATCAGCCTTTTTGATATTGGCAAAGGCGGTCCTTTCATCAAGGGGTATAAAGATATCAGTGGTTCTTGTAAGCATTACCTCACAGCCAAGTCTTTTTTCAATCTTGGTCTTGAGCTTTTTTGCCATCTCAAGGACTATGTCCTTTTCCTTTATGCCTCCATTAATAAAACAACCCGGATCTTTACCGCCGTGACCCGGGTCTATGACTATCCTTTTAACGGAGAGACCGAGCTGCCTTGCAAGGGACACTGTTTCATCTGGTTTTTGAGGTTTTTTAATTCCCCTTTCCACCGGCCTCTTCTGCACCATCTTTTCTCCGCCTGCGCCACCCCTGTTATTCCCCTGCACATCCACGACTATCCTGAATGGATCATGGAGCCTGAAGGTCTTATAACCGCTGATACTGTCTATATCAAGGACAACCCTTACCGTATCAGCGCTGTACTGGCCTGCCCTGGCTGTTTTTAACAGGCCGTCCTTGATCGGTATACTGGTTTCTATATCCTTTCCCACGTGGGTATTTTTTATATCAAGATAGAGTCTTCTGGGGGTATCAAGATTCGGGTCATTTTTCAAAAGATGATCACTGTATTCGGCGGGTTTATCAAGATCAATTACCACCCTTGTATAGCTTGGTGTTGACCAGTACCGTATATCGGTTACGGTGGTAAGGCTGCTCTCTCCTGCCCCGGCCACGGTATCCGTCTTTTTTGCCTGCTCCTGATTCTCTCCAAGCAGGGAGGAGAGTTTTTCCAGCATGACCTTTGCGGCTGGCCCCATGTCCCCGTTTGGAAATTTTATATCCACCTTAAGGTACTCCACATAGGCCTGGGTCATATCCTTTTTATAGGTATAGTAGATATCTCCCCTTTTATACTGGGCATCATCAGCAAGCCTGTGATCGGGAAATTCCTTTGTGATCCTTTCATAAAGAGAAAGGGATTCTTCAAGGTCCTTTTCAAGGGTTGATACCCTGTAGAGGCCCAGATACATCCCTGCAGCATGGAACATTGCCCTGGCCGCATTATCGGTTTTAGGAAAGGCAACATATACACGTTCATAGGCCTCTATGCAGCCTGTCCAGTTATGCCTGAAATTCATACGCTTTGATGACTGGTACAGGGCCTCCCTGAGCTTGTCAGCGCTCTTTAACAGCGAGTCAGGAGAGGGGGCAGCATCGCATCTCTCTGATCTTCCCATAAACATGAGTAAGAAAAGGATTGAAAGCAATACTGAATAAAAGTATCTTTTTCGTGCAATATGATTCATTGCAGACCATCCACAAATTTTTTCAGTTTATCAAGCTCTATCAGGGCCTCAAGAGGCGTTATACCTGCGGTATTAAGCTCCTTTATCCGTCTTACGACCCTGCTTTCACTATTCCCGAAAAGGGAGAGCTGGACGCTCTCGTTTTTCCCGGGCCTCACATTTGACCTTGCTATCTTAGGTCTCCCCAGGTCGTCAAGGTCTTCATTTTCAAGATTATTAAGTATTTCCTTTGCCCGGTCAATAACCTTTTCGGGGATGCCCGCGATCCTTGCCACCTGTATCCCGTAACTCCTGCTGGTGCTCCCCGGCACCATCTTTCTTAAAAATATGATCCTCTCCTTCCATTCCCTGACCGCTATATTGAAATTCTTTACCCTTGATTTGGCGGAAAGGAGTTCTGTAAGTTCATGGTAATGTGTAGCAAATATCGTCCTGACTCCTTTGTTATCAAGGTCATGGAGCGCCTCCGCAACCGCCCAGGCGATGCTGAGCCCGTCATATGTGCTTGTGCCGCGCCCTATTTCATCGAGAATGACAAGGCTTTTAGGTGTTGCGTGGCGGAGTATATTAGCCGTTTCATCCATCTCAACCATGAATGTGCTCTGGCCCCTTGTGATATCATCCGATGCACCTATGCGGGTAAATATACGGTCGACAATACCTATCACCGCCTTTGATGCAGGCACAAAACAGCCCATCTGGGCCATAAGCACTGTAAGGGCGGTCTGTCTCAGTATCGTGGATTTACCGGCCATGTTGGGGCCGGTAATGATCATGAGCTGCTGGTCCGTATCATTCAGGTATATATCGTTCGGGACAAAATCCTCCTCCTTTACTGTCTGCTCAATAACCGGATGCCTCCCGTCCGTGATGTTGATTACCCCTTCTTCGTTTACCTCCGGGCATACATAGTTGTTCACCTCTGAGACCTCGGCGAGGCCGGCGAGCACATCTATCTCACCTATCTTTGATGCGGTCTCCTTGATGCGGTGATTTTCAAGGGCAATCCTTTCACGTATTTGTTCAAAGATACTGAACTCGATCTCAATCCGCCTTTCTTCTGCGCCCATGACCTTCTCTTCATACTCCTTGAGGGATTCCGTGATGTACCTCTCGCAGTTAACAAGGGTCTGTTTTCTTATATAGTCAGAAGGAACCAAATGGATATTGGATTTTGTAATCTCTATAAAGTATCCGAAGACCTTGTTGAAACCTATTTTAAGCTTCGGGATGCCTGTTCGTTCCTGCTCTTTTCTTTCAAGCTCGCTGATCCATTTTTTACCATGCCTGGTAATGGATATCAGCTCATCAAGCTCAGGGTTATAACCCTCCCTTATAAGGCCTCCTTCCTTAATTGATACAGGGGGATCATCATTGATTGCGGTTTCTATGATCTGTGCGATATCATCAAGTGTATCAAGATTATGAGCTATATCTGACAGCAGATCGCTTACAGCA
>CAZCMD010000056.1:0-25472 GCA_964499695.1 uncultured Desulfatiglans sp. | reverse complement strand
ATGCCCCCTCTCTTAAGGAAACTGTATATCATGGCGGGGCCCGCGACCTTGAAGAAGCACTGAAATCCTACAGCCTTATCCTTACCTCATACGGGATATTAACAAGGGATATTGAAAAACTTGCAAAGACACCTTTCCCTGTTACAGTATTTGATGAGATCCAGCATATTAAAAATTCAGATACAAAGGCATACAGGGCCGCACAGCAGATTGATGCCGGTATCAAGCTGGGGCTTACAGGCACGCCCATAGAAAACAGGCTGGAGGAACTCAAGGCCCTGTTTGACCTGACTGTGCCGGGATACCTTGGGAGTGACACCGATTTTTACCTGCAATATATCAGGGCAATGCAGGAGCAGGGGAAAAAAGAAAAACAGGAAGAGCTTGCCAGGGTCGTTTCTCCATTTATCCTCCGCCGCCTGAAAAAGAGTGTATTGCAGGAACTGCCCGAAAAGATAGAGGATGTACTGAGCTGTACCCTCAGTGATGAACAGGTCAGGTTCTACAGGGAGGCAGTTGAATCAAGGGGCACCGGGCTTATTGATACCCTAAAAAATGGCAGGGCATCTGTACCCTATATCCATATCTTCGCACTCCTCAATCTGCTTAAACAGATATGCAATCACCCTGCCCTTATTGAAAAGAGCCCGGAAAATTATGAAAGATATGAATCAGGCAAGTGGGAACTCTTTAAGGAAATTTTAAACGAAGGTATTGAAAGCGGTCAGAAGGTGGTTGTCTACAGCCAGTATCTCGATATGATTAATATCATTGAAAGATATCTTGGTAAACAGGGTACCGGATTTGTGTCGCTTACAGGGAAGAGCCGCAACAGGGGAGATATCATAAAAAGATTCAGTGATGACCAGGATTGCAGGGTCTTTATAGGGAGCCTCAGGGCAGGCGGGGTTGGTATAGACCTCATAGCCGCCTCTATGGTAATACACTTTGACAGATGGTGGAACGCCGCAAAGGAGGATCAGGCAACAGACAGGGTTCACAGGATAGGCCAGAAACGTGGTGTGCAGGTGTTCAAGCTTGTGACAAAAGGAACCCTTGAAGAAAAGATATCCGCCATTATCAATAGGAAAAAAGGGCAGATGGACAGCATAATAAAAGAGGATGATCCGAGCCTGTTAAAAAGTTTTTCAAGAGAGGAGCTTATAGAGCTTATCAGGTTTTAAGGGTTTAGCTTAAGGAAAAACATGTCTGGGAAAAACAGATTGATATTAAATTTAATGTTTCAGATATCTATGCTGCTTCTGGTTTGCGGCCCTGCCCAAGCCTGGTACGGAAAAACACACCTTGCCATGGCAAAGGCTGCCGGTTACAGATACTGGTATAATTCGACTGCCGCTGATATCGCAAGGCTTAAAGCAGGGGATATTGAGCAGCATAATCACTATGTAAATAACAAAAAGGGTGCAGTAATTACCACTAAAATGGTGAAGGGCCAGATCAAAAAGTACGATTCGCCCCGTGACCGTAAAGGGCATCTCTACGGTGCGATTGTAGCCTCCGTAAGGAATTATATAGAGAATAAAAAAAATGCCAGGTTTGCTGAGGATCATCTCGCCTACTGCGTTCATTATATTGGAGACCTCTCCATGCCGCTTCACAATATGGAATACAACCCCTTTAATGAAAAATATCATCTGAAGATGGACGGTATTGTAGAGGATGAAATCCTTGATAATGTATCAGCTATAAAGATAAAAAAGATAAAGATAAAAACAGAAGATGATCTCATTAAAGAAATATGCCAGGTTGCAAACGCATCAATGGAGCTGGGTTTCAGGATTGAAAAGGAAGGCAGGATGATGACAAAGACGGAGGCATACAGGCAGATTGGTATGAGTGCTTCGCTTTTAAAGGCAATTATCGAGTATGCAGATCATATGACTCACCGTTAATCAGGCTTATAAATGTATGAAGGAAACAGGATATCAATAATAATCCCCGCGCTGAACGAAGAGAAATCAATCCCGCATGTGTTAAATGATCTTCCACGTGATGTAGTAGATCAGATTATTGTGGTTGATAACGGGAGCAGGGACAAAACTGCACAGGTTGCCAAAAGGGCAGGGGTACTGGTCCTCAGGGAAGAGATAAGGGGTTATGGTGCTGCTTGCAAGAGGGGCATTGCCGGAGCGGAGGATTCGGATATAACAGTTATTCTTGATGGAGACTACAGCGATTACCCGGACAGGGTAACGCTGCTCCTGGACCCGATAATAGATGAGGGTTTTGATATGGTGCTTGGTTCAAGGACAATGGGTAATGCAGAAAAGGGCTCTTTGACTATACCTCAGAGATTCGGTAACAGGCTTGCTACCATGCTGATAGCCCTTGTAACAGGTTTCAGGTACACGGATATGGGGCCTTTCCGGGCGATCAGGACACAAAAGCTGAAAGAACTCCAAATGGTAGATAATAACTATGGCTGGAACGTGGAGATGCAGATAAAGGCTGTAAGGCAGGGGTTAAAAATTAAAGAGATACCAGTGGATTACAGAAACAGGATAGGCGAATCAAAGATAAGCAGGACCATAAAAGGAGTAATAAAGGCGGGGATCAAGATAATATATTCGGTATTCATATATACCGGTAAGTCGTAAGAATAAAAATATGAAATGTTTTACATAAGTATAGGAAATGAATTACATAGTTTTTTGGTAAAGTTTTACATATCTTTAACTTTCTAACCCTCGTCCGTTTTTTTTAAAAAATTTGAGCGTCGTAACATATTGATATCTGTTGCAAATAAATATATTTTTTTATTTTATTAGTCTTTGTTATTATTGGCACTGCTCTTGCTCTATCAAAAGTCAAAACATGTTAACAAACAACTTTTTTGAGGTTGTTATAAAGTATAAAGGAGGAAAAATTATGAAAAAATTTTTATTATTATTTTTATTATGCATTACTTTTGGAATGGGTGCCTATGCGGATACAATAACTGATCCAATACCTTTAAATATTTCATCACCTTATTATTTAGGTACGATTTCTTTTTCTAGTACTGATGTAAACAATAAAACAAGTGCTGATGCTGAAGTGGGATATATAAATATTTTGATTGATATAATCCCACCGGATATTACTCCTGATGCTTATAATCGTACAAGTAATCTTCCGGTTCCGCCTCCTCTACCTGATGCAATCAATATTGGTGATGATAAAGAAGAAGCAGATGATGATTATTTTAGTACAAATATTGACGTTACTGGATATACCTATGTTTATGCGAAATACGGGCAATATGCATATGTCTGGTATGTAGGCGGAATTAACGGTACGGTTGATGTATCCTCTTATATTCCTGGAGTAAATCCAAAAAATAAGGAAATCCAAATAGATGTGTCCCATATCTCTAAGTACAAAAGTGCTTCCCCTGTCCCGGAACCAGCTACAATGCTCCTTCTAGGTTCAGGTTTATTAGGGCTTGCAGGCTTTAGAAGAAAATTTAAAAAGTAATTATTTGATCTGATCAATCAAAAAAACCAAAAAAGCAGGGTTAATTTAGCCCTGCTTTTTATTCCTGCCCCCTCGTAGCAGCTGAATCCTTTAAACTTTTAAAAGAATGTAATGATTTCTCCCAGAGTTTATCCCTCTATGCTTTAAAGCGGGAATCCAAATGACACCTTAAGATAGTGCCTAGTTGACACGACATTAGGGTTTTTCTGCTAGTTGTTTTTTTGTATCTGGATTATATTGGGCAATTGTTAATATATGACCCCTATGGGGCTTTAATATGTTTGGTAATGTGTTTTCTATTAATATGTCACCCCGTGTAAGGGCTAATAAAAAGTCCACTGATCATGGTGTGTTAATAGCAAATTTGCAGGGGTAATCTCATGCCTAGCCTGATGTAGTTCTGGTTTTATATAGAAGGCGGTTGGTTGCCCGGGGACGAATATCCTGTAATCCCATATCCAGACAATCAATGTAATTCGTTAAAGATACGTTGCGGCCTGACTGTGACTTGATAGTTGTATCCAAAATTATTCAATACAGTTTCTTTATTTTACCCTTGTTCAACATTCCTATTAATGTCTGAAAATCTGTTATTTTTTAAAAAAAAGGTATTTTTCTACAGGTAAACAGCACCATAGGTGTGGCATATTAATAGTGCTATAAGCGGTGAAATTTTATAGCCCCATCGGGGTGATATGTTAAACACCAGATATCCACAGTACTCCTATGATGCTGTGGATATGCGGTGTATTAGCCTTATCTTTTCCCACAAATTCTTTTAAGGCTCCTAAATCTTTACTCACCTGTCTGGCTTGTAATTACTACCGTATCAGGTTCACTGTTTACTTTACCATCATTAACAATGAGAGTAAGGGTATAAATGCCATCAATATCAGGCGTAAATTGAGCTGTAGGTAAATTCACATTAGAAAAAAATACAGCAGAACTCCCTTCAGGTCGTTCTATACTCCAGTAATATTTCAATGTGTCACCATCAGGATCAGAACTGCCACTGCCATCCAATGAAACAGCCGTGCCAGTACTTACTGTCTGATCAGGGCCGGCATTGGCTACAGGCGGGAAATTGGAAACAGCTGTTATTGCCACCGTATCAGATTCACTGTTTACCTTACCGTCATTAACAATAAGAGTCAGGGTATAGACACCGTCAATGTCAGGGGTAAACTGAGCAGTACTGCTTGTGGGATTGGTCAGAGAGGCGGTACTCCCCTCAGGACGCTCCATGTCCCAATTATATGTCAACGGATCATTATCAGCATCGGAACTGTTACTGCCGTTTAAAGATACAAGCGTTCCTTTTTTTACAGTCTGATCTGCACCGGCATTTGCAACAGGTGCGGTATTATCTCCAAGCAGCAAAGACAACCAGGGCATGGAGCCTGCCGCTGCTGTGGTTGCATAAAAACAACAAAAAATTGCAATAAAAAATATTATGAACCCCGGTTTTAATATGCGCATATTATCTTCCTTTTTAATTGCCACCATTGATATGGTAAAATTTTTTATAAAAAGTTATTTGCCTGATAAAAACACATTTTAATTCACAAATCTACGCAATTATAACAGCATAATATGAAGATGTAACCATAAAAATTTTAGTACTTATAAGTGAACAAAGATTACCTGGTTATCAGTTTAAAAGATTTTTACGACAGAAATGGAAAATAATATATTTGAACAGATGATCAATCAATAAACCCTGCCTTTTTTAATACCTTTATCTCCCTTACCGGCCTTCCTTCAATATATCCCCTGTAGCCCTGGGGCGCCATCTGAAACTTTGGCGCATCAGCATCCGCCCATTTAAAGCCATATATCTCAGGATTGTATTGCTTTATTACATCCCACAGGTCATGTATTGCACCTTCAAATTCATCATCTTGCATGGTTTATGATCAATAAAGTTAAACCCTTCATGGGAATCAAAGACAAAATCAAGGGCCACATCAATAACCTTTAATTTTTCATCCCTGAGCTTGAGCGCTACTCTGGAGAGCCTTATTGCACTGATATAATCAAATGGATTTTTCCCGGTCACCTCCTTAAAAAGCCTTGAGGTATGCCATGGCGATAACCCGCATGACTGTGCCAGATCATACAGAGAAATAGGGTCATTGATGTGATCCCTTATATAATCTTGTATTTTGCCGACTTCAGCTATTTTATCCCTGATCAACGATCTCTCCTCCTTTAAAAAGAGAATATAGGGAATATGGAAATATTTCTTGACCCTGATTGCTATTAAAAAACAAATATTTCATATTTCTCAAATAAATTGTATTTATTCAGCAAAAAGTTGAACAAGAGAGAAGGATGATATATAAAAACAATAACCTTTTATCCCCAGTCAAACAGTATCAGGGGTAATTATGAATGCTGATATCATAATCTATTTAATACTTTTGGAGGAAATATTATGAGGAGATTTCTTTTTGCATTATCTATTGCGCTGTTTCTTTTTGGTATCTCTGGATGTTCAAAGGAGGGTAAAGAGGAAAAGGGTGCTAAAGAGGCGGGCGGGAAGATAAAGATCGGCCTTTCCTTTTCTGATTTTGCTACAGAGCGCTGGGCTGTTGAGCGCGATATCATGACAAAGATGCTTGAAGAGAGGGGATATGAGGTTATGGCCCAGGAGGCAAACCATGATACCAGGGTGCAGAATGACCAGATAGAGAACATGGTCACCAAGGGCGCAAAGGCAATACTCATTGTAGCGGAAGACGGGGCCTCATGCTCCATCGCAGTGGATAAGGCAGCCAAAGCGGGTGTGCCATGCGTAGCCTATGACAGGCTCATCAAGACGCCGAATCTGGCCTGCTATATCTCCTTTGACAATGTAGCGGTAGGTCGCCAGCAGGCCTTAGGGGTGCTCAAGGTTAAGGACAGCGGCAGGTTTGTGCTGCTTGGCGGGAGTCCCACAGACAACAATGCTGTGCTTTTCAGAAATGGACAGATGGAGGTGCTTCAGCCCCTTATTGACAAGGGACAGATCCAGATTGTTGCAGACCAGTGGGTTGATAACTGGGAGCAGGAGATCGCACTCAAGAAGATGGAGAATATCCTTACCGCATTAAAGAATGAGGTAGATGCGGTAGTTGCTTCAAATGACGGCACCGCCCTTGGCGCAATACAGGCATTAAAGGCCCAGAAGCTTTCAGGCAAAGTGCCCATATCAGGCCAGGATGCAACCACTGCCGGGTGCAGATCAATCGTAGATGGTGACCTGACCATGACGGTGTTCAAGGATGTGCGTCAACTCACCCCCCTTGCGGTGGATATAGCTATAAAACTCGCGAACAAGGAAAAGATTGAGGGGCTCCAGAATTTTTCCCTTGCAGCCCTTACACTTGATAAAAACATGAAGGGAGAGATCCCGTGCCGGTTCCTGGATGTAGTGCAGGTGGATAAAAACAATATATATGATACTGTAGTAAAAAACGGGTTCCAGAAATGGGAAGAGGTGTATGCGGGCCTAACAGAGGCAGATAGACCGCCGAAACCATAGGCTTTAGCATATGATATTTTACACCCTGTAGAGACAAGGCATGCCTTGTCTCTACAAAATGTATAATATATTGATTGGTTGGGTGGGGCGCTTTCTCCCCCTCCCCCAGCCCCTCCCACAAGTGGAAGGGAGGACATTGCTGGAAGGTTTCCATAATGGATAATTTTATTTTACAGATCAAAAACGTCACCAAAAAATTCCCCGGTGTGACAGCCCTGTCCGACATCTCTTTTAATATCAAAAGAGGTGAGATACATGGACTGTGCGGAGAGAACGGCGCAGGCAAATCGACCCTGGTAAAGATACTCTCCGGTGTCTACCCCGCTGACACCTACACAGGAGAGGTCATATATGATAATGAACCCCTCAAGTTTGATCATATGGCTGTCAGGAGCGCCATAGAGAAGGGCATAGGGGTTGTATATCAGGAGCTGCTCCTTGTGCCTGAGATGACAGTGGGTGAAAACATATTCCTTGGCAGAGAGCCTGTAACCGCAAGTGGTGCTGTGAACTGGAACAAACTCTATGCTGATACCAGGGAACTATTAAAAAGATACAACCTGAATATACCCTTTTCTGCAAAGGTTTCCTCGCTGGGTATTGGAAAGCAGCAGATGGTGGTTATTGCAAAGGCCCTCGCTGAAAATGTAAAGGTGCTTATCCTTGATGAACCCACCTCTGCCCTGACCGAGGCTGAGGTTGATACCCTCATGGAAATCCTTGAACGCCTCAGGAATGATGGCATTACCTGCATCTATATCACACACAAACTCAACGAATTTTTCAGGATCACTGATACCATAACCGTATTTCGTGACGGCACTGTTGTTGATACGGTAAAGACAAAGGATATTACCACTGAAAAGATCATCTCCATGATGGTTGGCCGTGAGATGAAGGAGAGATATCCGGCTGAAACCCGCAACCCGGGTGATGCTGTGATGGAGGCAACAGGGATATCTGTGCCTGACCCTCTGCTTCAGCATAAAAAACTGGTTGATGATGTAAGCTTTTATGTGAAGAAGGGTGAGATCTTGGGCATAGCAGGCCTGATGGGGTCAGGCCGCACTGAGCTTGTATCCGCAATATTCGGTGAATACGGAAAAAGCCGCCAGGGCACTATCAAAATAAATGGCGAAGAGGTCTCTATCCTTTCAGCGCGCGATGCTATAAATAATGGTATAAGTCTTGTGCCTGAAGATAGAAAGCTTTTGGGGCTTATTGTAAGCCAATCCATTTTAAAAAACATCTCTTTACCAAACATGGATCAGTTTACCAGAGGCTTCAGTGTTAACAGGCACAAGGAGTATTATGAGTGCAGCCAGATGTCCAAAAGGCTCTCTGTAAAATGCCCGTCCATTCATTCTATCGTGGAATCATTAAGCGGGGGGAATCAGCAGAAGGTGGTGCTTGCAAAATGCATCATGTCAAACCCCAGGATACTTATCCTGGATGAGCCTACAAGGGGGATAGATGTAGGTGCAAAATATGAGATATACAAACTCATGAATATGCTTGCAGGTCAGGGTGTGGCCATAATAATGGTTTCAAGCGAACTTCCTGAGATCCTGGGTATGAGTGACCGGATACTTGTGATGCATGAAGGCAGATGTACCGGCATTATTGATAACGACGAGAATGCAACACAGGAACGTATAATGACCCTTGCAACAGGAACATCGGTTTTAAATTAATTAAGGAGACAGAATGAGTAAGATTGTTGATTCCCTCCATGCAAATTTTCGCACATATTCCATGGTAATAGCCCTTGTGGTTATCTGGATATTATTCAGCATACTGACAAACGGTGTGTTTTTTGAACCGCGCAACCTCTCAAACCTTGTCAGGCAGACCTCCCTCATAGCAATACTGGCCATCGGTATGGTGCCGGTGATTGTAACAGGAAACATTGACCTTTCCATTGGTTCTGTTGTGGGCTTTATCAGTATAATAGTTGCCTACTGCCAGTATTTCATCTTTCCCGGTTTCTTAAGCGGGCTCTTTCCATCGTTTGAGGCACAGACGGTATTCTTAGGCATACAGACAACCATGAACGGTGTGCTCTCAACCTTTCTATCCATTATAGTCGCCCTTATCGTAGGTCTCCTGGTCGGCATGTGGCATGGAGCCCTTATTGCCTACCTGAAGATACCGGCATTCATTGTGACACTGGGCGGGTACCTTGCCTTCAGGGGCGGGGTACTGCTTGTGAGTGGCGGCAGGACCATAAGCCCTGTTGAAAATACACTGGTAGAGATCGGCCAGGGATATATCCCCAAAAATATAGGTCTGATCATTGCAATACTGGTTGTCCTCTGTATCTTTGTATTTATACTCTGGAACAGAAACCAGAAATTCAAATACGGGTTTGAAAGATACCCCATTACACGAGACCTGTTCAAGGCAGTGGCAATATCAGCAATCGTCCTCTTCTATGTTATATATATTGCAAACGGGTATGAGGGGATACAAAACCCGGTGCTCATAATGGTGATCATACTGATGATCTTCTCCTACCTTACAAACAATACCCGTTTTGGGCGGTACATATACGCATACGGCGGAAACCGTGAGGCCACAAGGCTCTCAGGCATCAACACCAGCCTTATCATTTTCAAGGTATATATCCTTATGGGTATCCTCTGCGCTGTGTGCGGGGTGGTGCTTACAGGTTATGTGTCTGCCGGCACAACATCAGGCGGTAACCTTTATGAACTCCTTACCATAGCTGCCTGTGTTATAGGTGGCACAAGCCTGATGGGCGGTGAGGGCCCTGTTGCAGGCGCTGTGGTTGGCGCACTTGTTATGGGGAGCCTGAATAATGGGATGGACCTTTTAGGATGGACAAACTCAAAGCAGTGGATAATCCAGGGCCTTGTCCTGATTGTTGCCGTTTATATTGATGTGGTTTCAAAAAAGAAAAGGTAGACTACGGCAAGTGAAGGAACCATGAATACACAGGAACCGATCGTTAGCACAAAACAGGGGAAACTTAAGGGATCAAAAGAAAACAATATATATATTTTCAAGGGTATTCCCTTTGCTGCTCCACCCATCGGTAAACTCCGATGGATGCCCCCGCAGCCTCCTCTCTCATGGGATGGAGTCAGGTTTGCCCTTGAATACGGTACAATAGCCCCCCAGAACCCCATGCCTGCCGGCTTTATAGGCGGAGGTAAACCTGAACCCCAGAGCGAGGACTGCCTTTATCTGAATGTATATACACCGGACCTTGATGATAAAAAGAGGCCTGTAATGGTGTGGATACACGGCGGTGCATTTTCATTAGGCTCTGGATCAGAAGCGATGTACAGGTCAACAAAACTCTCTGGAAAAGGTGATGTGGTACTGGTTACCATTAATTACCGCCTGGGTGCGCTTGGTTTTTTAAACCTTGATCATGTAACCCGAGGAAAGATTCCTTCAACAGGTAATCAAGGGCTCCTTGATCAAGTAGCGGCCCTCAGGTGGGTAAAGGAGAACATTACCGGTTTTGGCGGAGATCCGGACAATGTGACCATATTTGGCGAATCCGCTGGTGGCATGAGTGTAGCATCTCTCATGGCGCTTCCTGATGCAAAAGGGCTTTTTCATAAGGCCATTATAGAAAGTGCGGTAGGGGCTATTGCACGCCCCCTTGAAAATTCCATATATACGGCAGATACCTTCCTTAAAATAGCAGGTCTAAATGCGAGTGACATTGACGACATAAAAGCCCTTCCGGTTGAAAAGATATTAAAGGTACAGGCAGTGGTTGCCCGCAAAACTGATCAGGGGGAGGCCCCATGCATACCTGTGGCAGACGGTAAGGTAATGCCGCTCATGCCCCTTGAGGCATATTCAAAGGGTATGGCAGCTAAGGTGCCTCTCATAATAGGCTCTAACCTTGATGAGCAGAAGCTCTTTTCACTTATGAACCCCACACACCAGAAGATGGATGAAAAGACGCTTGCAGCCCTGCTTAAAAGGAATGTACCTGAAGAAAGTATCAGCATGATCATTGACCTCTACAGGAGCGAAAAGGGAAGGCGTAATGAAATTATAACCCCCGTTGAGCTATATTCTGCCATAAACACCGATATCATGTTCAGGAACGTGGCCCTCCATATAGCAGAGGCCCATAGGGATAAGGGAATGCCCGCATATAATTATCTCTTTACATGGAAGTCCCCTGCTGCTAACGGTATCTTTGGCGCGTCACACGCATTAGAGGTGGGCTTTGTCTTCGGGACCATGGATGATGGTTTCTGCGGTACAGGCCCTGATGCAGAGAGGCTTTCTGACAGGATGCAGGATGCATGGACAACATTCGCCCGCACAGGCAACCCCTCATGTAAATCCATTGGCAACTGGCCAGAGTATGGGGAAGATAGAAACACCATGATAATATCCAGGGACTGCCATGTGGAAAAGGCCATATATGAAGCTGAAAGGAAAATCTGGGAAAAGGCAGGGGATATAGACCTGAACAGGATGCTTTAAACGTTTATATCTCTTTTTAATCCCGCCCTGCCATCCATGCTTAGTCAGGAAGTACCGGTTGCGTAAGGCTTTTCCCCTGAATGATTCCTGTTACCATATAGACAATAATTGCACCAAGGATAAGGTATCCGAACATCTGGGCGCTTTTTGTCTTGAAGATGAGGGATATGGTAATAATGATTGCTGCACTGATCACAAAAAAGAGGGGCCTCGGTATCTGCTTGAGTATGACCCTCCCGAAATGGGCAAACCTGATATGACTCACCATAAGAAGAATGGATATGCAGGTGATCACCCATAGTATTCCTGGTGTGGACACAAGTGATGCCCCGAGCACGATCATGGCCCCTGCCGGGCTGGGAAGCCCGTTAAAGATACCGGCAGGGAGATCTGTCCGGTTTTTATCCTTTTTAACGAAACGGATAAGACGGAAGGCAACACTGAAGATATATATCACTGCAATAATATAGGCGAGATACCCGCCCCTTTCTATTACCACATATGCAGGGGCAAGGCCAAAACTTACAAAATCTGCAATATCATCCATATAGGGGCCAGCCTTTGTGCCGCCATGTTTTAATGCCATGCGCCCGTCAAACAGGTCAAAGAGCTGCCCTGCAATAATGACGCAGATGGCCCATGCAAAATGATGGTGATATGTTAAAACAAGGCTGATCACCCCGCATATAAAATTGAGCCCGGAGAGGATATCCGCATAAAGGCGGTTGGGTATAAACTTGAAGACCACGGATGCAGCTGAAAGAGCAATACAGGCCATTAGGATGCTGTCGGTTATATTTAGGAGTTCAGGGCTTTTATCCAGCAGGGCGCACAGGATAACAAGGGCAAAGCAGATAATGGCCTTTATCTTACCGAAATTATTCGCTGCACCTGAAACCTTTAGCCAGCTTAATAACTGTCTGGCAAAGAACTGACCGGCAAATTCTATTATAGTGAGGATAAGAACCAGTTTCCATGAGAGTATACCCTTAAAGGCAAACCCTATTAATGGTGGAAGATAGGTCAGTTTGTCACACAGGGGATCAAGCCACTCCCCGAAGCGCGACCCCAGGTTACATCCCCTTGCCACAACACCATCCACACCATCCAGTATTGCTGCAAAGGTAAAGATAAATATTGCAATGGCCTGATATGGGGTGACAAAATAGAGTGCAAAACCAAGTATTGCCATGGCTGCCCGCCAGTAACAGATGGAGTTCGGGTGAAGCAGCCACTGGTGTGACATGATATAGGCGCGCATCGACGCCTTTTTTTTAACGGCCCTTGAAAACCATATATAAAACATGGTTCCTATTGCGGAAGAAAATATTATAACCAGAAGTGTTTCCATTTTACCTTCTCATATTAAAAAGCCTTTTGGCTTTAGAAATGCTGGACAATGCCCGCCTGTTTTTATATTTTTATACAAAATTATTATAAATCAGAAAGCTTTAAGTCTCTATATCACATTTTTGTTTACTAAAAAACAGAATATGCTTATTTCAGACAGAGAAATATGAAAACCACATGATATCTGAATAGAATAAAAGATACATAATCGGGATAAATGAAATACCAAGCAGTCTTTCTAAAACTTCAGAGACAGGTTTTAAACCTGTCTCTACTGTGTAGAAATTTGACATCAGTCCTGAGCCAGCAATACTTTATTTTATACGCTGCCGACAAAAATAGGTGATACAATCCACTAGTATCCTAACTCCGAAATTGAACGACGATACGCATTGCCGAAACCTTCGTTCAACGCCCATATGTATGGCAGCTTGACAGCCAATCCGGTAAATGTCCAGTCAGAGATCAGTCCTTCATTGAAACTGGTCCAGCTGACTCCATTATCATGCGAAATATATATACTGTGAAAATCAACAGCGGCAACAAGCACACTGTTGTATGAAATAATGTTTCTGAATTGTCCAACCCCAACTAAATGGCCTTGACCGTCGATTGTGTTGCTATATTGAGTAGACCAGTTCAGGCCTAAATTCGTGCTCATATATACCCCCATTGGTCCACATGCAAAGAGCTTTCCATTATCATCGTACATAGCCTGAATTTGTTCATTGGGAGGTGCCATCCAGGTCCAGCTGTTTCCATTGTCTGTAGAGGTCCAAATGACATTGCTCCAATCATGCGGTTTATGGCCGTTTATAAAAACCTGCTCCCCAACGGTATAGACGAACAGAGCACTTTCAGCATAATCTACAGACGATCCTTCGTCGCTACCCAGCGGTGTCTGCTGCCAGGTTGCCCCATTATCGGTGGACCTGAAAATTCCGGAAATTCCCCCGGCCCAGCCGATAATAAACAGATGAGTGCTGTTTTTAGCAAAGACATGCGGGCCATAAATACCCCCACCTGCAGAGACACTGGGAGATCCGGCCATCAAGTCCCATGTTACACCGTTATTGGAAGAGCGGTAGACCCCATCAAGGGTTGCTGCCAGTATATATCCATTACTTGTTATAATATCCGATACATCCTTTCGATTCTCACCGTTTAGTCCTTTTGAAAACCAGGGCATGCCGTCACTGGTTGTTGAAAACACACCATCGTATGTTGCGGCATATATTTCCGTATCGGTTGCGTAGAGGCTGCGTCCAAGACCCGGATTAATCTGTGTCTGAAGCCATCCAGCAAAGGGCACAGCTGATACTTCAGATGAAAGATCACTTTCGCCCTTGGCACCTTCTGCAGCGACAGCGTAATAGTATTTTGTACTGTTTGTGAGTCCGGAATGAATGTAGGGACTTGTGGCCCCTGTGATTTTTGTACCGGAGGTCTTTGTTACACCGGATGAATTCGACCAGTAGATGTTATAGGATGTCGCATCCTGTACTGCATCCCAGGAGATTGTCACCCGCCCCGTTCCAGCTACGGCAGAAACATTTACCGGGGATTTCGTTATTTTTGGCGCAGAAAGAATGGCCGGCAACAAAAGAAGAATATCATCATCTGTCTCCTGGGCATAAATAACATCCTGCCCTGTAATTCCAATAAACGGCAGGTAGCCTGTTAAAGAAATAATGACAAATAACAGTATTGTTAAAATCTGTTTTATGCAGGTTTTTTTACACATGGTAATCTCCCTTAAGTCTTGAATGGTATGATACAGAAATCAACCGGGGCACCTTAATACCAAATTAAAAAATATGTTTGGATAACAAATATTAACTTTTAATACCTTTGCACAATCTGATCTACAAAATCTAATCGGTTGTAATCGTATATGAAAATCAATGTCCCAACAAGTTAAAAAAATATCACTTATTTTCCGTTATTGAACCTCTCTTAAGGTTCAGCTCAAATGAGCTTACAGGGAGGCCATTCATTGCCTTAAGCCCGCACGCTCCTCCATCAGACCAGCAGTAACGCACTCTCTCTGCATCAGGCATAGCATCAAGGTTTATCTTTATCTGGCTTCCTGTCTGAACAGCCTTTGTAAAAATGCAGGGTTTTCCGTGGCGGTCTGCCAGGAGACTCGTTCAGCGAATTCATCTAAAGGGTTTACCTCTGCCTTCATAGGGACTGTAACGAGCCGGATCGCCGGATGGCCATGGTTATATGCCTCCGGCTGATCAGTTGAGGCCACTACAGGGTAGACCATATTGGACTGGCCTGAACAGAGCCAGATATTTCCGGTAAGAATATTTTGAAGCACAGCCCCGGCACCGCTACTATCAGTGACCTTTATCCAGTAAGGACCACCGGTAGATAAAACCGCTATCTCTTTCTGCCATTCTCCTTTTGCATTGCTTTTTATGCCCTCATATTTCCTTCCATTTACCTCTAGTACAAGGGGTATGTCTGGCGATGCATACCCGCTTAAGGTAATAGGTCTGCCAAAGGGCAGAACCATGTTGCTCCCGAACACCTTCCTGAATTCGGGTTTCCGGGCATGTAAGTCAAGAGGAATAAAAAGCAGCAATGAAACAACAAATAAGCCCCGCGTTAAAAAGGAATATGTCCCTGCTCCATTTTTCAGGAATGCCATGGATTACCCCTTTACCCATTATTTACCGGTACTGATCGTCTTATTAAGGTTATCAAGTTTATCTTTCAGCTCTTTATAGTTTGAAAGCTTCTCTACCTTATAGGTTATATTTTTAAACCCGTAATTCAGGAATTCGCCTATCTTCTTCTGATCTTCGAGCGGAAGGGAGAGTATCTCCTTTATAACACTATCCGGGTCACAGGCATAAAGTTCTGCGAATATATATGTGGGGTATTCATCATTTATGCTGACTAACGTTTTTACATACTCTTTTAGTAAATCAGCCTGATGGCCTGCACAATATTCACCTGAGAGACTCTTCAGGATAGTGGTGAACTCCTCTTTTTTCGCATCAAGAAGTTTCCCCTTTTCCTTTTGTGCAGCAGCATCACCGGACATGAAAGCGGCACTCCACTCGCTATTCAATTTTCGATACTCCTGAAATATGGATATGGCCTTGTTACTGAAATCATCTGCAAAGGCCGTAACCTGAAAAGCCCAAAAAACAACCGCAAGACAGAATATTGTGCATACCCCTTTTTTCATTTTGTTTCTCCTTTTGATATTGATGGTTAAAAATGCCTTGCCAAAAAATATACCAAAACTGTTAAAACTATAATACCGAATGGGTAATAATTTCAAGTACGGTGTAAAATATTCAGGAGCTTATCAAGTTTAAAACCGCTGAAAACACTTTTTATGCCGGGATTTCAGTTGCCAGGGATAACTGCATTGGTATAGATCAGGGCATCACCAAAAAAATTTAAATCCCAGTTTCACCTTTAAATATGCACTAAAGATAAATATAAAAATCATAAGGTGCATGAAGAGACAACCTCATTCTGTCCTGTTCTGACCCTCCGTGACTCCTCTACTTATTTTACTGACAATATCCCGGATTTCAGAAAGCACTTTAACATGCTCTGCCTGCCAACCTGTAATGTGAGTCCGATGATGCTCATCATCGCCCAATCCTGCCAACTTTGATTTTTTAAGACGGTTAAGGATGATGTCTCTAATAGTTCTGGCATCTGCCAGTCCTTCTAACAGGCCCTCGTGCGAAAAGCCAGCCTCCGGGCCTTGTTGATGCCCATGCCCTCCGGAGCCACCGCCAGCCGTCTGAACCCTGATATCCGAGATGCCGAAAAAACGCTGCAAAGGTCCCTGCTTGATTGTTACATTCTGGATATTCTCAAATGTGATTGTGATCTCGTTAATAATCCATATGCCGCGGCGGATTCTCATGCTTCGTTCGGTCATTACATACCATGTTGTATCATACCTGAGATGAATCGCAAGATAGGCAATAATATCAGGCACAAATGCAATGGCGAGTACAATAGGTGCGAGGATCAGACCTGCCAGGGGTTTAAATATTGTGAGAATCAGCCAGGGGACAATGATCAACACATCGATCAGGGTCAGGACAACCCAGAACTTGAATTTAAGGTACCTGAGAAAACCCGGCGAAGGGCGGAATGAATCCATCTTATCACCCTCATGAACAGGGAGTGATGGTGGCTCTGCTGGTACCTTAAACAAATTGGTCAGGATGCCCCATAACCCTTCGTAGAATCTGGCCGCAGCCTTATCAACCGCCTGACTCATGACAGGGCTCCCTTTCCAGAAGCAGAATTATCTCGCGTGAGGTTTTTCAGGTGATCCCGGATGTCAGTCAATATTGCAAGCACCTGATCTTCATCTGCCTCTTTATCTTCAATTTCTGCCCCGGCACCGATCGTTTTTAGCTGCACATCCTCAGGTTTATGGGCACCGCCACGCATTTTGGAATATAGATGATCCCTCAGCTTATCTGCCTCCAAAATTCCTTCGATACTCATCTCCGGACTGGAAGAACCTGCGGCAGTCTGGATTGCAATCGTTGCAAGCCCCAGCCAGCGCTGGATTATACCCCTCGAGAGATGTATATCCTGGATACGGCGATATGTGAGGTAAACCTCTCTGCGAAAGAGTATGCCCCAGCTCATGGAGATACCGCTATCGTCAAAGATATATTTCAAGGTGTGATATTTGAAAAAGAGCGGTATCAGTGGGATAAAAAACAATGGGCCGGCCATGAACAGGGAGGTGATAAAGTAATATGTCATAAGCACCGGAGCAGGACGTGTTATCTTGCGGACATCAAAGGTATCCTTATACTTTGTCATCTCATTTTCCCGTACCATGATCGTTCTACCTCTCAAGTTTCTTTACCGGTTCATAAAAGCCTGACCATAAAAATTCGCCCTGACCCTTCCAGTCCTCTTCGAATTCCCTTATGGCCTCCTTTGCGGCATCACTCGTAAGGAACGCCTCCAGATCAGCCTTTGTATCAAACTCATAGGTCACCATATATTGAGGACAGGAATCCGGATTCTGCATACCCTGATAGAACTTGTTTCTGACCACCTTCTTAAGTCCGGGGAATCCGAAAAAGGTCGTTACATGCCTGTCATACCATTTATTATATTCCTCTTCTCTTCCGGGATTTGGCCTTGAAGCTACAATACACAGGTACCTGTCATTACTCATCTCTCCATTCCTCCTTACCATGATTAAGTATAAAAGTTTGTTCGATAAAATCCAATATTCTTGAATTAAGATTCCGCTTTAATCCTCCCCCTGCCCCAGCCTTTCCCACAAAGTGGTGTGGAGTTTTTTATTGTAAGCTTTTCGTAAGTCAACTGTAACGCCATTACTCCCACCTATTTTGTGATGGCCTTCCTTTAGGGAAATATAGAATTTACATCCGTATTTATTTACATGCTATACGCTCTCAGCCTTCCTTGCAACAACTGCAATATCAGGAGAATCTAAGGAAAAGGCCGAACCAGCAACATCAGAGTAGAATTCATTAACTTCAAATCCGCTCTCCTCAAACTCTTTTTGTAATGACTCCTTACTAAAATATTGCAGCCAGTTATAAACAACCCTGGTTTTTTCCTTTTCAATTATAGTGTACTTATCAAGGGTTACCTTCTCTTCTGCATACTTGAACGAATTTAGGAACCCGTAATATTTTTCAGGCGACCATAAACCATCAAGCTGATTCAATTCGTATAATGCTACCTCGTTTCTGCTGTTGAAGATATTTATAGAATGCACATCCAGCAATACTGAGCCACCGGGCTTTAAAAAAGAATGAAATTTGGCAAGCATTGTTTTCCTCTGTGCCGGGCTTAAGGCACAATAATCACAAAAGATCATTGTAACAAGATCAAATCGTTTCTCAGTCTCAAGTTCCAGGTAGTTTTGCTGATAGTATCTGATATTCAACCCTTTTTGATGAGCAGTTTTTATTGCATACTGAATTGATCTTTCTGAAAAGTCGATCCCGGTAACATCGGCCTTGTTTTGTGCAAATATAGTGGTATATAAACCCGGTCCGCACCCAAAATCAGCAATACCTGTATTTGAATTGATTCCAAAATGGGAAATTATCCACCCTGCTGACCGGTTAATGAAATCCCTGTTTCGGGATGAGAGATCAATAGACTCGTTCAAATGAAATTCAAGCATCTTTTTTGAGGTGTGTTCATCAGTCCATAAATCTTTTGCTGTATAAAACTGAAATGGTGCAGGACGTGAGTTTATCTCTTCCAGCTTATCAAACACAGATAGCTCCTTTTTTCACATAACCATTGATTCAATATATTCCGTTTACCATGCTATCAGAAAAAACAAAATCAAAAGATTGATAATAAGAAGGTCTATAAAGTGCTTTTTGTTATTTCAACAGTTTCGCTTCAAGCTGTGATGCCAGCTTCTCCGCCATTATGTTTAATTCTTCCCCTTTTTCGAGACCTTCAATAAAACGTTTTGGGATATTTCTCAACCCGACCTGTGCGCCTGTGAGTGTTCCGGTAAGAATAGCCCTTGCCTGGTTCTGACCCCCGCCATTTATGGCATGTAAGACTGCGGACTCAAAATCATTATGAAACCAGGCTGCGAGATAGTATGCAGCCGGGAGCTGATGGTAAATAGCGCATGGCATACCATAAACTATTGATACCTTCCAGGCAGGTTCAATGCGGATATCAGGATCTTTAGCAGCAGCCGCCATATGGGATGATGTAATCAGGGCATCTGGTGAGGCAAAGCGCCCGGCCCGCGGAGGATCAGGGTCGCCCGGTTGTGGTGGTTTCATATTGTCGCGGACAACAGAATGAAAGGGTAACTCTCCGCTTCTTACCATGTTCATAAGTTTTCCGGATATGCTTTCGTCGAGCTTATTTCCCTGCACAAGAAGGCCTAGAACAGCGCCAAATGCAACGGTCATGGATATAACCGTGTCATCAATCTGTGTAAGTATGGTGTTGCTAGTGATTGCAGATGCAAGTTTTGTGGGGTTAAAGGCATACCGGACTGCTATGGCAAGGATTCTCTCTATGGCTTCTGTTGTGTCTGCATGACCACCTGTCTTTCCCCATGGGAGCTTCTCCTGAACACGCCTGCGCCATGTCTCACGAATAGACTGGCTTGTGTAGCGGCCCGGCCCGCTTACGGGCGTGCCATCCAGCAGCGGAAAAAGCTCCTCATCCATCCGGCGGCAGAAATCCTGTTCATTGTATTCCCCGTTCTCAACAAGAGAACGGAGCATAATAAGGAGAATAAACCCCGCCTGAGAAAGCTGACCCGCCTTAAGGCCATCATGGTATCTACCGGGTTTGGGATCAGTGTATCCGTCTATCCACGCACCAAACTCTCTGCGAAGCTCTTTGAGATCATAATACCAGTGCGGGCCAACACCCAGCGCATCACCAATAAATGCCCCCATTATGGCACCGGCGGCGCTATCTTTTAAATTTGAAGGATTAAACATTTACACTCCTTTACTTAAAATGATCCGAGTACTTTTCATTGGAGCAGGGAGACCTGCTTTGAGTTGACCCGATAACCAACAGCAATAATGGCATCAAGATTGTAATATTTTGTCTGGTAGTTTTTTCCGTCTGCGGCAGTAAGTGCAAATTTTGCACATACTGAATTTTCATCAAGTTCATTATCTGCAAATACTTTTTTCAAGTGTTTTGTGATGACACTTCTGTCCACACAGAACAGTTCGCTTATCTGCACCCGGGTCAGCCATATAGTTTCATCCTGAAAAATAGTATCCACCTTTATCCGGCCATCATCGGTTTTATAAAGGATGATTTAAGAGTGGTTTGTCTCTTCTTCCATAATTTTTAGTCCTTAATGTTCAAGATAATATGCCACATACATTACGATGGTTTTTTCTTTCGTATATCCCTGACCAGATAAGAATTACCCGTCCCCCTCTTAAGCTCAAACAGGTCAATAGCCTTAAAAAGGCTGCTTAGATTTCTAAACCCGTAATTCCTGCTGTCAAATGATGTCTTATTGGATATATGCGAACCCACAGGGCCAAGAGCTGCCCAACCATCATCATCCTCATTAGCTTCAATTGCCTGGCGCAGTAAATTAATCAGCTTTGTATCAAATTTTAAATTTTTAGGCTTCGTTTGTTCTACACCGTTTTGCTTATGTTCCTCGTCTAAAAATAAAAACTTTGAGCATGCATTAACAAAAGGTGAAGGTGTTTTCCGTTCGCCAAATCCCAATACAACCTTTCCCTCTGCGAGTGCACGTGTAACCATAGGTGTAAAATCACTATCGGAAGAAACAAAACACATCACATCTATATTCTTGGTATACATCACATCCATGGCATCAATAACAAGAGCAATATCCGACGCATTTTTTCCCTTTGTCAGGTCATATTGCTGGACAGGCTGAATTGCGTATTCATGTAAAAGGTTTTCCCAGGACTGTAGAGTGGGAGACTTCCAGTTCCCATAGGCCTTTCTTATTGTTACCACACCATATTTGGCGACTTCGCTTAATACATCTTCAAACTTATCCGCAGGTGCGTTATCCGCATCAATAAATAATGCTATTTTCTGTTTTAATTCATCCACTTCTATCTGAACCTCCTTGTTATTTATAGACTACAAAGGGCATGGGCTAAAAACAACCCCTCATGAAAAAGCTGCCAGTCTTCCTGCTTGTATATCTCTAAAGGTATTTTTTTTTATCCATAATATTTCTTTTTAGCCTCACCGCCATTGACACATTTAAAAGCACTGCATGCAATAATCTTGATATACTGAAAATTCATTACATCATAGATAGTATGAACATCACTCTCCAGCATAACTTAACTCCCTCATACTCAAACCCGATTCTTCAATATGTCCAATAATAAAAGCAGACCGCATTTTCCATAGTAAAAATACAAGAATAAATTTCATGTTTTCTTCACATGTTTAGCGGCTAACGAGTTTTATTCAAAGTTTCTTTTGCCTACCATCAAGGATTCTTATTTGTAAATTGGTCACTTTGCTTTACTTAAGCTCTTGGGAACAATGGTTTCCAGGGCTTATCGTTTACCACTCCACTACACCAGAATATAGGCAATGTATTATTAGGTACAGTATTGTGAAAAACGACTAATGACCCCATATCACCCCATCCAAGAGGCATCTGTGGGGTGAGTTCTCGACCTAATTGTAATAATATTTCATTTGCAAATTTTATTTCTTCTGTATTCTCAAAAATGTCAGATTGATTATCAAGAGCTAAAACTTCTTCACCAAACACATGTGTAGCATTAAAGTCAACTAACGGGAAAGCCTTTTTAAGCCTTTGTAAAGCTTCAGGGAATGAATATAGTAAATAACAAAGAATACGTTTTTCGTTTAAAAAGTTATTTATGTTTTTTCTTATTCCATCTTGTTTAAAAAAACTATTTAAACCGCTTTCAATTGTAGTTCCAGTTCCAGCAAAATCATCGACAATAAGAATTAATGCATCTTTATCTATATGACTTGTCATCCACCCAGCAAGCGTATTAGGGTCGCCATATTTGCCAGGTCTTAATCTTTTTGATAGCTCTCTTGCAGTCGTTGCCCCACTTTTCATTGGTGTGTCAACATAAGTAATACAAAGATTATCTGTTTTATTTCTTATAACCTTCCATATCCCGTCACCTATTTCTCTTCTTTTCGACTGAAGAGCTTCTTCTACCTTTGTATAGGCTTGTAACCTAGATCCTTCAATTATATAACCTTTCTCAGATAACCTTTTTAAAAGTTGAAAAGCAATATCTATTCTTACCTCATCATCGAATTGTTTTAGCCAGAGTCGTATTTCTGTAACATCTTTTTGTTTTCCGCAATATACAAGTCGTTGGGATACCGCTAATAGCTCATCTTCAGGTATCGGAAACTGTGTTTCAAAAATTCTAGGAATTTCTTCTATGACAGCATTTTTTTGAGCAGCTTCTTTTTTTGTGCAAAAAAATCGCCACTTTGATAATACTTTACTCTCAGAGTATTGAGAAAGCCATTCTTTAAAAACAGGAAGGCATATTTCTATTTTTGTTCCATTTTGAAATGATATAAGCACTCTTCGTGCTAAAAGACGATCTATGATCTTACGCAACTCACTCCTAGAAATCCGCTCAACCACTCCAAGTCCGAGGCTATCTTGAACTAAATACAAATCGTCATAAGATTCAAAACTTCCACCTAAATGGGAAATGCATGCTAAAATCAAACAATTTTCAGCTGAACTTTTCTCATTTTCATTTTCTTCTAAAATAGGGTTGTCGGTCCATAAATGTGAAAAATTCGTCTCACCGAGCGTTCGAATCAAAGATTGTTTTACATTATAAAGATCTCGATTGTTTATATAGGTTCGTTTATCCAACCAGCATCGCTTGAATATCTCAGAACAAAGCAGATGCATATAGAATGGATTCCCACAACAATAATCTAAAATAAAATCAACACATTCCGCTTGGAATTCAATAATGCCTTCAACTGGTTTTAAAACTAATTGCTTACAGTCTTCTCTTGAATCGATGCAATCAAGGTACACATTTACCCATTTATTTAGATCGACTGAATGTTTAGTATAAATGGTGTCCATACGTTCACTGCCTACAAAAAAGAATGTTAGGCCAATTTCAGAAAGCGATCTTAGAGCTTTTACAAATAGTTTACCTCTTTGTCCAGTGTAGAACGAAGGATCAAGATCGTCGAACTCATCGATTATTACTAAAATTTTCTTTTTGGGGTATAAACTAATAATCTTTTCAACAAAAGGGATTAATCTCGACATTCCTGCACCAAAATGACTTTCTAATGGTGCAATGCTATCATCGCAGAGTAATTTTTCGCATAAGCGCTCAGCTATAGTAAAAGCTATTTGGCCTTCATGTAAGGCCGCTAATTGCCCCATCCTAAGCATGATACAAGTTATCTTTTCAGTTTTATCTAATTCGTTTTTTAACACTTGTAGGACGGATGTTTTCCCTACGCGTTTTTGCCCCCATAAAAAAGTTGATGTGCCTGCAGATGCATGTAATATAAGTTGATGTAGGATCGCGTCTCTACCAAATAAATCTTTCCGTTCTTTAATTGGATTAATTGTATAGGGAGGTGTATCCATTATAGAGTCCCAGTTAGGTTGTACGTTCTGTTGCTCAATTTTTAACAAATCACTATTTTCATGATTGCTACCCGATACGGTGGTACATTTCCAATTAAGCGGTATATTTAAACATTCCGCAGGTTCATTTAAAAGTAAACCAAAAGTTATTAACTGTTCCGAGTCTCCAGCCACTTCGAAATTGCCTTTTGGCTCGATGATTTTTATTTCAAACTTCCTTTTTTCAAATCCAAGATCAATTGATACGTTTAAGGCCCTTCCTTCACCTTTATTTTGTAAACCACAATAGAATATCATTTCTTTGTTTACTGCAGATAAGTCTAATTTAAAAACATTGCTAGCAAGTTTTAGTTTTGGCTTAGTTGCCGCTTCACTTTTCAAAGTTGCTTCATTAATTAATTTCTCAAGGTGTCTACCTATTTTTAAAACAGTCCTATTCCAAAGCGTACTATTGACTTTTGAACCGGGAGAAGAGATCAACATCTGAACTTGTAATTTTAAATCTGGAATTCTCCCTATTATTTTATGATTCTCCTGTCGTTCACAACTTTCACAGAATTTTCTAAAAGTTGGTCCTAAGAGAATAGCAATTTCACTTATTATTGCTTTTTCAGCTGGTAATGCATATCTCTTTAATTCATGGCTTTCTTTGACTATATTAATTGATGCAATTTTAGCTGTTACACACGTAGTATTAAGAAAAGAATCAATCGATGAAAATATTTTTAATTGTATAGCTTCTAATTTTGTTACTGCAGCTTTGCAGAGGTCTTCAGGATTTCTCGAACCCAAATGGAATAAAGAAGTTATTGTGGGTTGAAGTCGAAATGTAATGTCTTTAATAAATTGTGGAAGAATTTCTATCTTTTTAGAATTTAGCAGGACTGCTGCTGTATGAATAAAAGAAACAGCTAACTCTTCTCTAAGGAATTCATCCATTATCAGAACTAAGTCTTCCATTGATGATGGCAATTTATGCAGTTCATATGATGCCCAAATAGAAACGATATTGCAAAAAAGTTTTTCTATGTCTTCTTCATTGGTAAATGCCATGTAACTGGCTAACCATTCACCTGCGCCTAACAGATCGCCATCATTCCGACATTTTGTAAACTCATCGTCTATTAATTCTTTTAATAGTTCTTCATCCTCAGCGATATCTGAATAATTATGCTCCTCAAGAATTGTTTTCATTTTATTTTTTAGCCTCCGAGATGACTTTTTGAAAGAACGATACAGTTACAGAAACTTATGTAAAAAAGGATATAGTATTCTGTGAATAAGTTTCTTTTTAAGCAATTGAAAATAAAACGACGGTAACAATTCCATTAAATATTCTATCCTAATTTAAATAATGCAGCTTTAATTATCGACATTTATATACACGCCCTCTTTGCAGAGGAGTAAATGCAATGATTTATTTATTGGGTTGATGTAATGGGTTTACTGCTAAGGGGGTAAAAAGGCAACAATTTTCAATGAGCAATTATCAATTAACAATGA
>CAZCMD010000055.1:0-25563 GCA_964499695.1 uncultured Desulfatiglans sp. | reverse complement strand
TTAAATCAATCAATATTTTTTCTGAAATGTCTGTTTTGAATAGAAACGTGTGCAAATGTACATCAATCTGAATCTGGTTTCAATAGGTTATTATATCCTAAGTGAGGGGTCACCGATTAGCTCATGTTTTGATCAAGAGAAAAGGGCCAAGGGGATTATCCTTTAAATTGAACATGAATAAGCGAATTCATAGACAATGTAAGGAGTATCCTTTTTAAAGTCGGATTTAAATACAGAAGAGAATAATGATACATCGGCTAATCATTGGCCTCATAATTATTCTCACGCTTTTTAATGGTTACAGTAAAACAAACAGTATAAACCTGCCATGCAGTGTCGTTGAACAGTTTTATAAAACATATCTAAGCAAACGGACTGGTGGGCTTCAACATGGGCATGATCTTGAAGAGTTGCACCTGTTCTTGAGTGACAATCTTTATTGCCTTATTACTGGTCTTGTTTTATACAGAAAGCCCTGTTTTTATTTTTCGTAGTTGAATCGCTTAAACTGGTTAATATTGCCCGCAAATTTTTGCAGAAAATCGTATTCTCGAATTGACCTTACAATCGGAGGTTATTATGAAATCTAATAAAATGCTTTTAACCTTGTTTTTTATAACAGCTTTATTACTCCTTGCATCACTCGGTTTAAACATCTACCAGTATCTGCAAATCAGGGGGAAATCTGCGACAAGCGCTGCAGAAAAGATTGCTCATACCTATCCTTCCAACGATTCCAGTTATGCAACAAGTCAAAATAGTAAAGGAGGTATGGCGATTGCTAATGTGGGAGATAAAGAGGGAACAGATAAAATTAATGAACTTGAATATCACCTTGGCGCTGCTGAAGAAGAGGCTGGCATTGCATATGAGCAGTTAACAGATGAACTTACTAAAAAAAAGGAGTTTAAGAAGGCAAGGGATAAGTTAAGCAAGAGTATTTTATCAGAATCATCAATAACAAAGGCGAGAGATAATTTTGCCAGAGAAATGGCTGAAGACTATGGACCATTGTTAATGAAATTAGACTTATCAGAGGAGGATGCTAAAAAGCTAAAGGATCTCCTCTTTGAGCAAAATAGAGGCAGCTTTATATCTATTGCAGGTCTCACATCAGAAGAAGAAAGAAAAGATATGATAAAAAAGGCAAGCGAGAATTCAATGAAGTATCAAGATGAGCTTAGGGCACTCCTGGGAGGAGAAAATTACAGGACATACCAGGACTATTCAAACAGAATTCCTGATCGGAGAAACCTGAATGAATTTATGGAATCACTAACCCCTGAAAACCGAATATCTGATGAACAGGCAGACCGTCTGATAGATGCAATGTATGATGGAAGGATATCAACATACAGTAATATGCCCACCGGAATGATATCGACAACAAGTAAACAGTCAGAAATTATGAAATGGTCGATGGAAACCCAGAAAAAAACCAATGAAAAATATCTAGAGGCAAGCCGCGGAGTACTCTCCCCTGAGCTAGTTGAACAATATAAAAATTACCTCCTTAAAAAATCAGAAGAGACAGAGTCAATGGTGGAAATGAGTGAATACCTGAATGAGTAATAATAATGAAATAAAATTCGCCAACATGTTTTTCTATTATTTAAAGCAAAATAGCTGAAAATGACAGTTACTAAACCTGGAGGCCGTATGAATACCACCTGTCCATCATGTAAATGCAATAATACAGTAAAAGGCGATTTTAACCGTGAACCATATTTATTTTTCCCAAAAGGCCTCAGGTTTTTTACCTTCAGCAGGTTTGTTGAACTGCAGGAGAGATTTTATGCATGTCTTGAATGTGGCCTCGTATGGTCACATGTGGATGGTGATGAATTAAAAAATTTAATAAAGAAAAGTGCTAAGCCGGAAACTAGAGAGAACCTGAAGCTATAAAAAGTTGTAAAACCAACTTTCTCCAAAACTAAAAACTGATAAATAACAAGATTCAGTTATCCCGGCTTTTTGTTAAGTTCAGCGGCACTCCTCCAGGGCCATGTAGGCATCATCTATATTTTTCTGTATGTACATTGCTGTCTTCATTATCTGCCCATTTATCTTATGGGCCTCGGCAAGCCGCCTGTAGCTCAGGTACCAGTCAGTAGCGTTATATGCCTGATTGATAGCAAGCTCAATACCGGCAATAATCGGCATCTTCTTTGCCACCCATTTCCCGAATACCTTGCCGGAGGCTGCTATTTTAGATATATCGAGAAGCGCTTTTAACTCAGGTGATTCTGTCTCGAAATATTTTCCTATCACGGGATCTTCAAGCATACCCTTTATCTCCTGGTCTGAAGATGTAACCTGAGCCACCATGCCTGATACCCCGTCTTTTATAAATCCCTGCCAGTCATTAATACTCCCGGCTGTTTCAATTGATTTACCTGCCAGGGACATCTTTTTTAAACGTTCTATTTTGGCCCGTATCTCAGTGACATTAACACCATCCTTTGCCATCTGACCCGTTTTTTTTTCAAATATCCGCTGAAGACGCTCAGCAGCCTGTGCCCGCTTTGTAAACCTCTCTATGAGATCACCCACATACACCTCAATGCCCTCTTTTGCAGCATTTAACAGTGCATTCCGGTTTGCAGTTTGCCATGTAGTAAGCTGTTCCTGTGCCATATCAATAGTCTTCTGAAATTTATCCCTCTGCTCGATATAGCCTTTAAGTTTTTGCGGGAGATTCCTGCATTCAGATGTCATCTCTTTTTTCGGCTCAGGTTTATCATCTTTATTTTCTTCAACAGCTTTCTGCCCTTCTTCCTTAATATTCTTCGCAACATATTCTACAGCATTACTGAGATCCACAACATTAGGATCATTCTCCGGATTGACAAGCAGCTCTAACTGTTCCATGGGCATGGTATCGCCAAAAAAGACGGTTCCTCCGCCTGTGGTAATTGTCCCTGAATCGGTCACACTGTCGGAAGCAGTATCAAAGGGCTTTCTTGCATTGGCGGCAAAGGTTTCCGGGTCATCATCAAGTCCTTTAAATGTAAGGGTTGAATCGGACAGTGTTTTATAGGCAACATTACGGCTACCATCCAGTTGTTTGTACATCTGCATCATCTTATCATATTCAGCCTGGGCTGCCGCAGCCCTCTGTTTTTCAAGCAGCATGGCCTGCTGCATAGCCAATGCCTGGGCCTTTTGCCTGGCTACCTCAGCTTCCTTCTCTTTTGCTGTATTATCCATAAATATGGAGGTTAAGAGGCTCTCAAACAAAGTTCCCACAACCATCATCTTTAAATCCTGCTGAGGGTTGTACTTTTTTCCTGATACACCACCCCCGGATGTCCCGCTGCATACAGGCTGGCCACCACTGCAGCTACAGTCACCGGGGTTGTAATATCCGCTGTATATCCATGCCTGAATAGTACCATTGCAGTCCATCTCCTGCGCTTCTGTTGCAGGATTAAGCTTAAAAAGCAATAACAGTACCACAGGGAAAGTAAAAATGATTTTCTGCCATGGTAAGAATTTTATCATTATCCGCCTCATATAAAAAAAAGACTCTCAATAACTGACATATTTCAGGTGTTGTTTAATTATTTCGGCCTTTTTTCAATTGTGATTTTAATTACCCTGTCTTTACCATCCCTTCTAATCCCCACATCCACTGTTTTCCCGACCGGTGTAGCGGCCACCATTGAGAGCAGTGCTGCTGATTTTTCTACCTTGTAACCATCAAATGAGTGGATAATATCGCCAGCCATCAGCCCTCCCTTTTCTGCCGGTGACCCTGGCATTACTTCAACAACCATGGCGCCATTTATGACCTCTCCTCCTGAAGCAGACTGCCCCTGGGACGGCTCCTCAAACCTTACACCCAGGTACCCCCGTTCAGGACGTGCAACACCGGCTGCTTGTGTGCCAGGCATCAAAAGCTCCCATTCATAAATCTTATCCTGGGCGCTCCGGGCATCCGGGGCATCAGGTACAAGCATCAGGTATTGCTTCATATAGGTAATCGCTGCATATGGTATGTTTATCTGTGCTTCAAGAAGGGCAAGGTTAAAATATGACTCAGGGGATGATACAGGGTCAAGGGCAATCGCTTGCAAATATTTATTAATGGCCTCAGCATACTGTTTTTGTTCGGTAAGTTTGTTTGCCTGAACAATCAGCTTTCTCTGTTCTTCAGTTATCTGAGGTTTTATTTCAAGTTCCCGGTATTGGCTAGCAACAGGGGAAAAACTCTCCCGCTTCCTGTTAAACTCATCGCGTGAATTTTCAAGATACCACTTGATCATATACAGGGCATCTGCGATTTTTTTTGCCACATCAGGGTTGCTTTGCAGCCTGACTCCTGTGGGGAGGGGAACAATTTTGTCCTGGGCAATAACATTGTAATCCATCAGGTCGGACAGGTTTAAATACATGGTCCTGATGTCCTCAGCATTGTTTACTCTGTATGTAAAGATAAACCTGTTATTTTCAATGGCGCTTTTTACTATGGTGAATATTGTTCCATCCTGTGCAGTAGCCTGACCGCACTTCTTATTCAGTTCAACCGGATACTCCGTCCCCACGAGATATAACAGCTCATCAATCGCTTCATCAACCGTTTTTCCGGGCTGAATAGCAGGTTGATATGCTCCCGAACTTGAAGCACTACTCATATAACATACCCATTAAATACCGTTGTGATTAATAGGCAGGCGCCGAATGTTAAAAAAATACGCTTTGAAAATAACATGATCTTTCTCCTGAATTTATTACAAGTGATATAATTTATTTTTTATTCAGCATGAATTCCCACTCATACATCTTATCCTGTGCACTGCGGGCATCAGTGGCATCAGGGACAAGGGCCAGATACTGTTTCATATAATGGATGGCAGATTTGTAACGTTTACCCTGTGCAGACAGCAGTGCAAGATTGAAATATGCCTCCGGGTAGGAAACAGGATCTAATTCAACAGCCTTCTGATATTGACGAATGGCTGCTCCATACTCTTTATTCTGGTTTGCTGCATTGGCCTGTACAATATATCTTCGCAGCTCTTCCGACACCTCTGGCTTGATAGCAAGGGAACGATATTGATTGGTCTGCTTTTCAAACAGTGCAGATTGATCATCCATGTATTTTTGATAATTCTGCTGTATAAAATAGAGGTCATCTGCAACTCTTTGGGAAACATCCCATGCATTGTCCATATAGATTACAATCTCATCCCCCAGGTAGATCCTGTCATAACCTCTGATGTATTTTTGAACATGGATTGGCAGGTTAATAAGATCGGCATATGTAACAAAAAGACGAAAACTCATTTCGATCATATCGTCCCGGACACCTGCAGTTGTTGTATCACAGTTAAGTGCCCAGGGGAAAAAGGACAACTCTCCTGTAAAGATTTTTCCCTCTGATAACTCATCTTTAAAAATCTGAGATGGGCTGTCACTGTATTGCATTTTTTTTGAGACAAAATATTGTTGTTGAAAAGCAAACGTATATGGTTCAGGTCTGTTCTCAAGCACACCTGCAAGATCCTTTATGGCCGCCTCATGGGTTGTGATATTAACCGGGGGTTTAGGATTATACACATCGAAATGCTCATAATTTAATTTCGAGGTGGCACATCCGGTTAATATGATCATGATAAAAATATGCAGGCCAAAACCGGCTTTAAATCGATACATAATAAAAGTCTCCTGACAATTTTTACAGGTTTACTGTTATCGCATTATTGCTCTACCTTGATTTATCTTTTGACATATACTCCCATTCGTACATCTTATCCTGTGCCCTACGTGAATCCTCGCCTTCCGGTACAAGCATCAGGTATAGCTTCATGTAATATACCGCCATACTGTACCTCTGCATCTGTTCAGAAAGAAGAGCCAGGTTGAAATAGGCCTCAGGGTAGGATACCGGGTCCAGATTGATGACATCTATGTAATGACTGATAGCCTTTGTATAGTCCTGTTGCCTGGTCATAAGTTCTGCCAGGACAATATTCTTCCGCTGTTCCTCTGAAACAGGGGGCTTTATAGCCAATTCACGGTATTGAGGGGCAAGGGATTCAACCTTTGCTCTGCGGTCGGAAAGTGTCTTTTCTAATCCTTTCTGGATATTAAACGGGGCATCGGCAGCCTTTTCAGCATCCGCCTGTCTTTTAAAAAATATCGTTATCAAATCTCCGCACCGGATCATGTAAGGCCGTCTGTACATCGGTCTGGCTTGAATCCCGTATTTACCTGCTATGCTGTCATCGACCAGGTTCCAGTTAATGTCTGGCCAGGAACAGCGTATATCATTAACATCGATCTTTTTGACAGAAATCGGCTTTTCAACAAGGTCTATAAAAATTAGCTTATACCCTGGATTAATATAAATATGATCTTCCTGAACAGTTGTATTGGATCGTGACAACATGTATTTGAATTCTCCACCCGGGTCACGTACAATCATGTATGCCTGAACAAACTTCAGATAACCTGAGATGTTTGATTGATTGGATGGGCTGTTAATATCAAGCTCGCCTGTTAATCTGAAACCAATATGGTCATCAACACCCTGCATGCGCTCAAAGATAACTTCAAGATCCTTTATGGCAATACCAGGGGTCATGTCAGTTAAAAGCTTCGGGGTGTATGAGCCTCCCGGCCAGGGGGTAACATCTTCAATCACCTCATCTTCGACTTTTATATAAGAGCCAGGGGTGACACATCCTGAAAAAAATATACTGAAAGAAAAGAAAATACCGAAATACAGAATAAATTTTAATATACGCATAGCTTTATCTTCTCTTATGTAATACTCACCTCTAATTTTGTTTTACCATATCTTCCCATTCGTAGATCTTGTCCTGGGCGCTGCGGGCATCCTTGGCATCAGGAACCAGCATAAGGTATTGTTTCATACGGAAAATCGCTGTATGGAAGTGGTTTTCCTGTGCTGCAAGCAGGGCCATGTTGGAGTAGGCTGCAGGATAGGAGGTGGGATCAATCTCAATAGCTTTGAGGTATTTCGCCTGAGCCTGTCTGTACAGTTTTTGTTCAGTCATTGAATTTGCCTGAACGATGTATTTTCTCTGTTCTTCCGATATTGTTGGTTTAATATTCAGTTCACGGTACCTGGCTGCTATCGGTTCGAAAAGAGCAAGCTCGTTTTTCTGTTTTTCCGCCAGGTTATCCAGATTTTGCCGGATAAAATAAAGGTCATTTGCAGCCCTTTTTAAACTCTGCGAATTCCCTGCGATCATGAAATCGGGAAGTTGGATCGCCCATGAGGGCCCCCACTTATGGACATCGAAATTCAGCCCTGGCGTAAATAGGGACATGTCGAAAGCCTGGGAAGGACCCGGGCCCGGTGCCGGACCGACATTATCTTTCCATTCCAATTCAGGAGCAAGTTCCCACCTCACAACCCCGTTTTCATTAACGATGATGTTGGTAATATTACGCACAGGTGTAAACGGTCCTGTAGCTGTAAATATATTGCCGGAACGCGCAGCGTTTAGAAGATCATCTAAAGCAGAGGCATAGGTCATTTCCTGCTGTATGACTGGGCTATATGTTACCTTGCCCAGCCCTCCACAACCTGTTAATGCAGCCATGAGCATTGCATAAACACTGAAAACCAAAATATTTTTAACTTTATGCTTCATAATTGACTCCTTTTTTTGTGAAATCCTTTTTTTAAAATAAATGGGATAAATTTTTATGGTACCTGTTTCTTTTTCATAATTTCCCACTCATAAATTTTATCCTGTGCACCCCTTGCATCCGATGCATCAGGCACCAGCATCAGGTATTTTTCCATATATGAGATTGCATCATCGTATCGCTTGAGCTGGGCTGAAAGCAGTGCAAGATTTGTGTAGGCACCTGGATATGAAACCGGATCAATTTTAACAGCCTTAAGATAGATTGCAATAGCACCTTTATAATCCTTCATATTGGTAAGGGTATTTGCCTGGACTACATATTTCCTCTGCTCCTCAGGCATCTCAGGTTTGATTGTCAGTTCCCGGTATTTTAAAGCCAGGGGTTTAAACTCGATAAGCTGGTTTTGCTCCTCTTCAGTTGGTTCGAAAATAATTTTTTGAATGGTACAAAGCAGGTCTGCAAAATTTTTGGCAACTTTTTCTTTCTTGAAATGAAAAGAGAGCATTCCTGCATGAATTGCATATTTATAATTCTCGGATGTTTTAACTACTTCGACCGGTTGATAGTCCAGGTCCCTTAAGCGAACTGAAAGCTGGGGGCTTAATATGAGGCTGTCACCCTCCAATGTAATGGCTTTGAATAGTACATAGATAAGTTTTTGCCGGTTATCATAAGAGAATGCATAACGATTTCCACCCATCAATAAAGTTCCCAACTCATCCCGCCCGGTAAAATAAAGCAGATTGGTACTACCGAAATAAACAATTCCGAATGAACCTGATCTTCCATCGAGAATATTAGCCAGATCTTCAACAGCCTTCTCATAGTTTATACCATCAAGGATCATTGCCTTGTAAATGGTTTTTCCTTCGAGTTTCGCTTCGGGAGGCGGTTCTGCAGTAAAGGATTGAATTGAGGCAAGTCCAGGGAGTATGCAAATTAATAAAGAAAAAAAGATTAGTCGCCAGACATACTTACAGTTATGAATAATCAAATAATTACTCCATTAAAATATTGATAATTCCCGGGAATATTATCGGAATAATTATATATTTTGATAAAAAATTAATTCCTGAAAACAGGGGCTGCAGCTAAAGGGCTTCCATATAAAGAACTAAAAAGAAAGGCTATATGTTTTAATTCGAAAAATTAAAGCATCTGGTAGGGGTCTATATCAATCATCATGCTTACACCGCTCCCTTTAAGCATGGGGGTTGATGCATCTTTTACCCGTTCAAGAAAGTAGTGGAGCACATTGCTGTTTTTGCTTTTTAGAAGTATCTGCCACCTGTACTTACCCCTGAGCTTGGCGAGCGGCGCCTCAGCAGGGCCCAAAACCTGTATGGTTTTACCCTCCTTTGGCCAGTTAGCAAGGATTACCTTCATCTCATGAGCAATCTTTTCTGCACCGGCCTTTGTTTCATTCTTTACATTGCCTGAAAACCTGATGCAGGCAAGGTACCCGAACGGCGGATAGTTAAGCATCACCCGCATCCGTATCTCACATTCATAAAAGCTTTTATAGTCATGCTTTCTTGCTGACTCTATTGCATAGTGCATGGGGTTAAAGGTCTGGATGATCACCTGCCCCTTATCAACGCCCCTGCCAGCGCGGCCTGCCACCTGCGATATGATCTGGAATGTGCGCTCACCAGCCCTGAAATCAGGAAAGCTTAATGAGAGATCGGCAGATACAACACCAACAAGGGTAACATCAGGGAAGTCATAACCCTTTGTCACCATCTGGGTACCAACAAGTATATCCAGTTCATTCCTGCTGAAACTCTTTAAGATGCTGTCAATCTGCCCCTTTTTCCTGGTACTGTCACGGTCAAACCTTGCTATACGGGCATAGGGTATGCAGTCTGCAAGTTCATGTTCAAGCTTTTCTGTGCCAAACCCATATGGGATCATCCCCTCATGCCTGCACGAAGGGCATCTGTTATCAGGTGCTATCCTGTATTCACAGTAATGACAGGCGAGTTCCCTTGCATGGAGGTGGTATGTAAGGGTGAGATCACAGTTGGGGCACTTAACCGGCTCTCCGCAAGCAGGGCAGAGGTATATCTTGCTGAATCCCCTGCGGTTTAAAAAGAGGATAGCCTGCTTTTCCCTTTCATAATTTTCTATAAGGGCATTTTTTAATACCTTGCTTAATAGAGTCTTCTTATCCCCGTGCCCAGTCTCAAGCATGGTCTTCATATCAACTATTTTTATTTCAGGTAATGGCCTGTTTTCAACCCTCTCAGGCATTGAAAGGAGTTGATACTGGCCCTTTTCCGTGTTGTGATATGACTGCACAGAGGGTGTACCTGCACCCAGCACCACAACAGCATTCTCCATCTTTGCCCTTGCCACTGCCGCATCCCTTGCCTGATACCTTGGCACCTCCTCCTGCTTGTATGATGAGTCATACTCCTCATCCACAATAATAAGCCCAAGCCTGTTAAGGGGCGCAAAGAGTGCAGACCTTGCCCCTATTACAAGATCAATTTCGCCCTTTGCCATCATCATCCACTGATCATACCTCTCACCATCCGAGAGCCCACTGTGAAAAATGGCTACCCTGTTACCAAGCCGTGCGCGGAACAGCCCCTCAGTAAAAATGGTAAGTGCGATTTCAGGTACAAGGAGGATAGCCTGTTTGTTTAATGATATTGCATGAGAGATTGCATTATAATAGACCTCTGTCTTGCCGCTCCCTGTTACACCGTACAGGAGATATGTGGCAAAGATACCTTTATCCATGCCCTTTTTCATGGCTGAAAGGGAATTCTTCTGTTGTTCAGAAAGTTTTACTGGCGCAGGGTTACGGATTATTGCCTCACCCGCAGGGTTGAGCCTTGACACCTCTTTCTGGTATTTTTCTAGCAGGCCCTTTTTCACCCACTTTTCAACGAGATAGCCGCCATTCGAAAACCTTTCACACAGCTCTCTTAAAGGAAGTCCCTCTTCTGCTGCAAGGCATTCAAGAAAGATCGCCTCATTATCCGCCTTTAGATTGATACCCCTCACATTCAGGATTGCATTAATGTTTTGATCATCCCTGTACCTCACATATGTCCACTTGAGCGGCCCTGTCCTCTCCTTCCTGGTCTGAGATTCAATAGAGATAAGTCCTCTTTTTTCCAGAGGGTAAAACCTGTAAATGGGTGAAGGGAGGCGCTTTCCTGGGTTTTCCTTCACCCAGGAAAGGAGATTTTTATTATCCGTGCTCAGAACGGATGATTGAAGGGCCTCAACACCTTTATCAGTAATAACACCGGATTTAAAGGGTTGTGCATTCAACCCGCCGGGGAGTGCAGACTGGATAACCATGCCTATGGGGCACATATAGTACCCGGCCATCCATTTGAAAAAGGGGACAAGGTTGCTATAAAAAAGGGGATGATGATCAATAATGTCTTTTATATCTTTAAGCTCATAATCAGGTGTGTCATCACCCTTTTCCTTATCTACAATATATCCTGTGACCTCCCTGTTTCTTACAGGTACAAGCACCCTTTTACCAATGGCTACCTCGGGCCAGAGGTCATCAGATACCGAATAGGTAAAAATGGTGTCAAGGGGTACGCATACTGCTACACCTACCGTGTGCCTGCTCTTTTCTGCCATATTCCAGGGCTACCGGTATTGCTCTTCATAGGTATTAAGGATGTCCTGCAGATGTTCCGTGCCTGTAGCAGAATCATCCGGTGCCTGCTCAGGTGTCAGGTTTTCAGGTTCAGGCAGAATGGGTTGCGGATATTCATCAAACCTTGTCATTGCCTGGGTCTCTTCTTTGGTGTTATTTTCCTGAAGGCTCTGGACAGTATATTTCTCCGTAAGCCCTTCACCCTTTTTATAAATTATCTCATATGGATGCCAGCCCGCTTCCTTTCTCTGATAATCTTTGAAGGTTACAGTAACAAGTTCCTCTTCGCCCGGTATACGGTATGATATCAGGAGTGGCAGAAACCTCTCTTTTTCTATAATGAGCTTTGGGCTCCCGGGCTCCTTTCCGCCTATCCTCATGGCAATCACCCCGTTAAGGCGGGTAAGGGAGGTCTGAGAGAGATCAATGCCAATAGAAAGCAGCAGCCTCTCCAGATTTTCACGGCTGTTCATGACAAACAACTGGCGGTAAATAAGATCAGGCGGTATTTGATCCCTGTTACCCATGCGGTCAAGGGGTTTTATGGAATACATGTCCGGCGATTCAAGCCATATCTGTTCTGTAAATACCCTTTCATTGCCCCCTGCGGTCTGGAGCGTGGAATGTATAATGGAGACCTTGCGTACCATCTTGAAATTGTTACACATAAAATCAAGGATCTGATCTTCTGGCATTACATAGCCAAAAGCACAGGTCCCCTGTAACATAATTACGGATATAGCAAGATATAAAAATATTTTTACCCTGTTAAAGAAATGTCTCTGCGCCATTGTTTATGCTCCAAATTCCATTTTTTGTTAAAAATAAAAAACACCCTTCTGTTCACATATGCATCATCTTCATGCTCTTAAGGATACTCCTCTGACGGGAGAGGATATACCTGCTGGGCCTTACAGGCGACCACCTGTGGGGGTTTGGCAGTATGGCAGCCATAAGGGCCGCCTCTTCAGCAGTGAGCCTTGATGCACTCTTATGAAAATATTTTTTTGAGGCCGCCTCAGCGCCTATAACCCCATTACCCCAGTCCACGGAATTAAGGTAAAGCTCCATGATCCTTACCTTTGGCATCACTGCCTCTATCAGCACCGTATAATATGCCTCAAGAAGCTTTCTTGCGATATCCATGCCTTTCCATAAAAAAACAGAACGTGCCATCTGCATCGTTATGGTGGATGCCCCCCTGAACCTTTTCCTCTTTACCATATCCTTTACTGTCTTGTTCAGTTCCTGGTAATCAAAACCGCTGTGGGTCATAAACCTTTGATCCTCTGCTGCCATCACAGCCCTGACGAGGTTCGGGGAGATGTTCTTAATGGGCCGCCATTTGCCCTTTGGCACAACTAAATCTTCATCTTCCGATAAAAACAGATTCTGTATCCGAATCACTATGACAGGCATTGTAGTAGGAGGATTTATAAATCTAAACGCCAATACCTCCAGAAGCGAAAACAGCACGAGCATGAGTAGTAACTTGGTGAAAATTCTTACAAGCCGGGAGAATAACCACCTTTTCCTATTCTTTACCATAGGAGATCAATCATTTCCTGTCTTTTTCTTTATCTTATCCCAGGCAATGTTCATATCATCACAGGAGGCATCATCAAGCTTTATACCGGAAGAGTTTAGTTCATCCTCCATTTTTTTAAACCGGTCAATAAACTTGCTGTTGGCTTCCCTTAACAACTCCTCGCTGTTCATATCCCAGTGCCGTGCCAGATTTACCAGGCTGAAAAAGAGGTCGCCTGTCTCTTCCTTGATATGATTCCTGTCGCCTCTCTTTACCGCATCTGTCAGTTCCATGAACTCCTCTTTTACCTTCTCCCACACATCCTCTTTTGTTTTCCAGTCAAACCCGGTCTTTGATGCCTTTTTACTCAGCCTGTGGGCCCTTAAAAGGGCAGGAAGGCATAAGGGGACATCCTCGAGTATCGATGAAGCGCTCTTATTGAGGTTCTCCTTTTCCTGCATCTTCAGTTTCTGCCAGTTCTGCTTAACCTCTTCGCTGTCATTGACTACCGTATCGCCAAACACATGTGGGTGCCGGTGTTTCATCTTCTTTACAATACTATTAATAACATCGGTCATAGTGAAGAGGGCCTTTTCATGGCTTAATTGTGCAAGAAAGACTATCATAAAAAGGAGGTCACCCAGTTCAAGGCACATCTCATGAAAATCTTCCTTTTCTATCGCCTCAAGGGCCTCGTAACACTCTTCAAGAAGATACATCTTAACGCTTTTAAAGGTCTGCTCCCTGTCCCACGGGCAGCCCTCAGGGCTTCTCAATTTTGCCGCGAGTTCAACCAACTCTATAAATGATGCGGCAAGTTCTTCTCTATTTTTTGGGTTGGCCATTTTTATCTTTTTCAAATATGATGCTGTTTATTTTTCCCGTCTGCCCGATGATCTTCTTTTTCCAGTTGTTGTAATGATCCGGAGAAACAAGGCCTATGATTTGCTGGTAAGATTTTATTATCCAAGGGGCAAGGAGCGATTCCGATATGAGCGTGGCGTTTAGCGGGTAAAAGGTGAGTATAATTATTACAACATAGGCAAGAAAAATGGTCTTTATCACAGCAAACAGACCGCCCATGAGCCTGTCAACCCACCCTAAGGATACCTTTTTAAAAATAAACTTTAAACCCCAGCCCGCCAGATTGCAGATTATTACCATCAGGACAAATATCAGGGCAATACTGATGATCGGGATAAACCTGTTGTCAGGAAGATAACCACGTATAACCTCTGAAAGCGCCTGCTGGTAGACCATACCAAGCCAGATGCCGAGGACTATCCCGGCAAGGGATGCTATCTCTCTTATAAATCCCCTTATTATGCCCTTGATGGTAAGGTATAAAAGGGGAACCAGTATGACATAATCCAGAATGTTCATGAAGGATTTTTTATCAGAGGAAGATCGGGCAGGTCAAGGTTATTATATTGTTTTCATCTATTATAATATGTGGTAATTGTTGCCCGTTTATAAATCTTACATAACCGGCATAAAGATGGATCGGGCAGATTCAATATCCATGACCATTTTCTTTTCCAGTACCACGGAGCTTAGTGAAACAGGGTATTATGGATTTAAAAGATAAGATAGACCTGATAACCCGTATCAGCATGGATCTGACCCAGGTAAGGGACCTGGATATCCTGCTTGAAAGGATACTTGCAAATGTAAGGCTGTTCCTTAATGCTGACGCTGGCTCCATTTATCTTAAGGATAGTGACAGACTAAAATTCAGCAATTCACAGAATAATACGCTCGAAAAAAAGTTGTCCCCCGGTAATAAACTGATCTACAATACATATTCCATACCGATAGATGCAAAATCCATAGCAGGCTATGTTGCCATATATAAAAAACCCGTTTCAATACCTGATGTGTACAGTCTTCCTTCTTCAGTACCCTATTCCTTTGATTCAGCCTTTGACACCATCTCAGGATACAGAAGCAGGTCCATGCTGACTGTACCCATAACAAACCAGAAAAATGATATCCTGGGTGTTTTGCAGGTAATAAACTGCATGGATGACAAGGGTAATATCATCCCCTTTGCTGATTCAGACCAGCCCCTTGTAATGCATTTTGCAGCAAACGCAGGGATTGCAATAGAACGGGCCCAGGCCACCAGGAATATCCTCTTAAGGATGATAAGTATGGCTGAACTCCGGGACCCTAAAGAGACCGGCGCTCATGTCAACCGTGTGGGGGCATATTCGGTTGAAATATATGAGGCATGGGCAAAACAAAAGGGGATATCTCAGGAGGAGATAGAAAAACAGAAGGATCTGTTGAGGATGGCGGCCATGCTCCATGATGTTGGAAAGGTTGCGATAAGCGACCTTATCCTGAAAAAACCTGCCCGGCTGACAATGGATGAGTTTGAAATAATAAAATCCCATACTTGGCTCGGGGCAAAGCTTTTTAAGGACGGGCAGTCTGATTTTGATTCCGTTGCCATGGAGGTGGCGCTGAACCACCATGAAAAATGGGATGGCACAGGATACCCAGGCATCAGCGATGAAATAAAGGATATGGAGATGGACATATTCCTGGATGAAGGCGCCAGGCTTTCGCCAAAAAGAGGAAAAGATATCCCCCTTTTCGGCAGAATTGTCGCACTTGCTGATGTTTATGACGCCCTGAGTACGCAAAGGGTGTATAAAAAACCCTGGGAGGAGTATGAAATACTTGACGAAATCAGAAAATGTTCTGGCAGCCATTTTGACCCGGATATTGTGGCTGCATTTTTTAAATGCTACGACCTGTTGAAAATTATCTCGAAAAAATATACTGACCACATTTAATTTTTCCTGCCTCCCGATAAACCTCTCCTTTAATTTTTTAAGAGCATAAAATATATCTCCTTTAGGGCATATAATTTGCATATAACTATATATGATTTTTATATAATATGGTTATTATGTGCGAAAATATACTTCTGATAAGCGATGCTGCAAAGGATGAAGAGGCACTGAAAGGGCTTCTCAATGCGGATCAATACCGGATTACCCGAATCCCCTTTAACGGTAAGGTTGAAAAGGCTTTGAGTGATGAGGGAATACCCCTGATAATGGCGGATTATGATCTGATCCGGGAAAAGGCCCATTTTTTTTACAGCCTTCAACAGGGAAAATCAAAGGCATGTGTGATCTTTTACGGGCAGGATGTTGGTTCTGAAGAACTGGGCACCATGCTTCAACAGGGTATATATGCCTATATCCCCAGGAGATTCCTGAAAGAGCGCGTCAGGGATGCAGTGCTCGGGGGGCTTGAAAACAGGCGCGCATTTATAGCGATATTAGGTATGATGGAGAGCCTTAAAGAGCTGAACAGCAGCCTTGAATCAGAAAAGGAATCCCTGAAAAAGAAAAATCAGGAGCTGAGGTTTATCAACCGGCTGAGCCGTGAAATATCTTATGATGTGGGTTGGGATACCATCCTTACAAGGATGATCAGTGCAGGGCTTGACAGGGCACTAAACTATCGGCTCTTTGGCCTCCTTTTTAAGATAGGCGCAAACTGGAAACTCTCATTACACATGGCAGGGCTTTCAGATTTTAGAGAGCGAGAAAATTTCGTGAAGGAGATCCTTGCCAAGGTCAACCAAAAATTTAATCAGGCAATATCAGAGGCAGATACGGATTTTGAATTTATCCCCATGAACAGGCATGATTCTTTCGGGTGTAATAATATGGAGATAATCCCCCTGATCCTTGCGGGTAAGATACTTGGCTTTGTTATTTATGAGGCAGGGGATTCAAAAGGGGTTAAAGATGAAACCGATGTCCTGATAAATACCCTTTCAAATATGCTTTCTCTCTCCCTTAAAAATGCACAGGAATATTACAGGTTAAAGGAGGCATCAATGACAGACGCCCTTACAGGTGTCTATAACCGCAAAGGGCTCTTTGATTTTCTTGAAAAAGAACTTCCAAGGGCAGACCGGTATAAAAAATCTGCCTCTCTTATCCTCGCTGATATGGATGATTTTAAAGGCATTAATGATACAATGGGTCATCAGGCAGGCGATTATGTCCTGATGGAATATGCCTCAATACTGAAAAAATCCTTCCGTCGGCCAGATATAGTTGCCCGCTTCGGAGGTGATGAATTTGCCATACTTCTTCCTGAAACAGGGCTTGAAAGCGCCCATGCAATCATGCAAAGGGTGATAGAGACCCTTGATCAGCATACCTTTGAATGGGGGTTGAATAAATTCAGGGTGAATATAAGCTACGGGGTATCAAACAGTGATGAGTTGATAAACCATAATGATCAGGATGCACTCATCGGGCTATCTGACGCCAGGCTCTATGAGCATAAAACGCACCGGTCAAAAAGGGCTTCAGGATATTAAAAGCCTGCAAAATGGCTTATCTATTTCCCTGTTATGTTCCTCTTCCCTTTATGCTGTAATTGCCTGAAGTTGAGGCGGGACTTTGTTAAGAATAATTTCATTTAGATTGATTTTATGGCTGGCATTATCAATATCTATTCCAGTAATATTTCCAGCATCGCCATAATCAAGAACAACACCTTTAGAAAATGTTAGATGAGCTACTGATTGTGAATCCTTTTGATCTTTAATCATCGCCAAATTATTAATACCCTTTTCAGACTACTTATTTTATAATCCCCACTCAATATTGTTACACTTTAAAAAAGGCATCTCTCATGAAAAGCATAAAAATAACAGAATACGGTGAAAACAATACCATTAAGAAACAGATAAACCGGGGTAAAGCCCTTTCATTTGAATCCGGAAAATTCAGAGAGGAGAACCGGATATCAATTGACATCACCAATATCTTTAATGCGCCTGGCAGTAATGCCATCACAAAGCGTGATATTGAGGCCATTATCCCCGATGCGGTTAAGGCCCATGAGATGCTCCTTGCTAACAGGGGCGACATCCTTGATAACAATATACCCATGACAGGCTGGGTTGACCTCCCTGTAAATATTTCAGCCGAACATATTGAACGGATCAAGGCCCTTGTAAAAAAGATATCCCCTCAGATAGATGCATTTGTATCCCTGGGTATCGGCGGATCATACCTGGGGATTGAGGCTACTTTTAAGGCCCTTACTCACAACCATTTTAACCAACTCACAAGGGAACAAAGGGGTAACGCCCCTGAGATCTATTTTTTAGGCCAGAACATGGACCCTGACTATTTCAGGGACACCCTTGATATGCTTGATAGAAAACGCATTGCTGTTAATGTGATCTCAAAATCAGGGACAACTACCGAAACAGCAATCGCATTCAGGATCATCCGCAGGCTCATGGAGAAAAACATGGGCAAAAATGGTGACAGCTTCATAATAGCAACAACTGATAAGCTAAAGGGTGCACTCAAAAACCTTGCAGATAAAAAGGGTTATGAGACCTTTATTGTGCCTGATGACATAGGGGGTAGGTTCTCAGTGCTCTCTGATGTGGGGCTTATTGGGCTGGCTATGGCGAATATAGATATAGAGGAGTTTATAGCAGGATTTAAATCCATGCGTGAGATCACACAGACACACGATTTCTGGAAAAACCCCAGCCTTGTTCATGCGGCTGTAAGACACGCAGCATGGTTAAAGGGGAAAAAGATTGAGGTGATTGCAACCAACTCAAACTCCCTCATGCCTGTTGCCAGGTGGATGGAGCAGCTCTTCCCTGAGAGCGAGGGGCACAAGGGCCACGGGATGTGGCTTTCCACATCACTCTACTCTGAAAAACTCCATGCAAACGGCCAGATGGTGCAGGATGGAGAGAGGAACATACTTGAAACATTTCTTCTACTTGAGAGACATGATAACAGTATAGATATACCCGGGGATGCGGATAATATAGACGGCCTCAATTTTTTACCTGACAGGGACCTTGATATGAATTTCATAAACAGAAAGGTGATAGAAGGGCCTGCATGGGCGCATTATAAGGGCGGTGTTCCAAACATGACTATTAATATCCCTGAAAGAAATGCATTTAATATAGGCCAGCTCTATTACCTGCTGGAAAAATCGGTCGCAATAAGCGGGTATCTTTTGGGGCACAACCCCTTTATTCAGCCAGGTGTTGAGGCATATAAAAAGGCCATGTTTGCAATGGCAGGAAAGCCCGGATATGAAGATGAGGCAAAAAAGATGGTAAAAGAAATGGCCGGACAGGAGAAAACCATTATTAAATGAAGAGGATATCTGTTGTTATCGCTACCAGAAACAAAGGCAAGGTGGAGGAAATCAGAGAACTTTTAAATGGCTATGATGTTGAAGTTAAAACCCTTGATGATTTTGCCCCAATACCAGAGGTTATTGAGAACGGAAAGACCTTTGAAGAGAATGCCCGCTTAAAGGCCGCATTCACCGCAAAGGCACTCGGGCTACCTGCAATAGCAGATGATTCAGGGCTTGTAGTGGACGCATTAAATGGCGCACCCGGGGTATTTTCCGCAAGGTATGCGGGAGAAAAAGCCACTGACAAAGAAAACAATCTGAAACTTTTAAAAGCACTTAAAGGCATTAAAAACAGAGATGCCTGTTTTGAAGCTGCTGTAGCAATAGCGCTGCTCAATGGTGAGGCCAAGACATATACCGGTAAAGTAGAAGGTGTAATATTAGATGCCCCTGATGGTAACATGGGCTTTGGTTATGACCCGCTCTTTTATTACCCCCCCTTCTCAAAGACATTTGCCCGTATGACAAACGAAGAAAAAAACCAAATCAGCCACAGGGGAATGGCCTTTAAAAAACTCACCTGGGAGTTTGACAGGGTAATAGAATGGATGAAAGAGGGCCTTTTCGGGTAGGAAGAAATGCAAAAAGATAATATTCATTAAAAAATTTGACATGCCGAAATATATGTATATTTTAGCCCTATAATTTTAAGGATTTATTACCCGTGAGGAGGCAAAATGATAACAGTAACGAAAACAGCAAATGAGAAGATAACCGATTTTCTTAAGGCCCAGAAGGACCCTTCATATATAAGGCTCTTTCTGTCTGAGGGCGGGTGATCAGGCCCGTCAATTGGCATGGCTCTGGATGAGCCGGCAGAAAATGATGAGATTATCAAGGATAACGATGTTACATACCTGATTGATAAAAACCTTCTTGAACAGGCAAAGCCCATAAGTGTAGATTTTGTGGATGGGCCAAGGGGGTCAGGTTTTTCAATAACATCAAACCTGCCAAAAGGCGATTCCTGCAGCAGTTGCACAAGCTGCTAATTTTTTAAAAGCGGTCAGCCCTCAGCATTCAGCTTTCAGCAAAACGCATTAAAAACAAAGAATTGGCTGACCGCTGATCGCTGACAGCTGAAAGCTCCATCCAGAATTTGTCTCTTTCAGGATGGACACTATTAACCTTTGTACTGTTTTTCAATTTATAGATTCTATACCACTATTGACTTTAGCTGAGAGCTGAATGCTGATCCGCCGTCGCTGAAGCTATGGCGGGACAGGCGTCTGAAAGCTTTCTTTAAAAGGCCCCCAACTGGCATGGTTTTATCTTTATGCACAGTTTTTCACAGGCAGAAGAGACATGCATCTTTGGCATATTAAACGCTTTTGCTATCTCCCAGGCAGAGGCGCATGTAAGCCTTTTATCCTTGCTAAGTCTATCCCTGATTGCATTTTCAAGCTCCTCAGGGACATTATCCATAGGCTTAACCGCCTTATTCTCGGGCTCATAACCGAATATACCCATCTGACACCGGATAATACGGATATCAAGCATGTCTATGGTAAAACCCACCTCACCTGCTGTTGTCCCGCAGGCATCTGCTATTTTAAAGGAAGCAGCACAGGTAATCTTTTTATCCTTTGCCTTATCCGCAACTGCCTTTGCTATAACAGGATCAACCTTTTTTTCATCGGGGTGTTTTTTTGAATAGTGCCCTCTGTCGTGTTCAGTCATTTTTTTCAATTCTCTTTTTCTGATCCTGTATTTTACTTTGCGGCGGCCTTTAACGAATCCAGATCAGGTGGGACAAGATCCCATTTCTTTATAACTATGCCGTCATTTATGAGTATTATCCTTGGTATCTCACCATCACCAAGGAGACGCCAGTAGTCATCATCCTTTATCTGGTAGATCTCAAAGGCAGGTTCATATTCAAAGATAAAATCGTCACGCTGTTCCTTGTTGTTCATTACAAATGCAATAACATCCGGCAGCTCTTTATCTTCGGCGATTTTATTGAGGTTTTCCATCTCCTCTCGGCAGTGGGGACAATCCGTAGCCATAATAATAATGATATGTTTACCGGTCGTAAGATCCTTTTCCGGGAAATCCAGTACGAAGTTTTCAAATCCCTCCTTTACAGGCCCGGTAAGGGCGCTTGTTATACGGTCTATAACCGGCCCTACAATAAGCGGTAGCGAAAGACCAAGTAAAAAGGCAATGGCAACCAGAAACTCCTTGGCAAAATGGGGCCATTTTTTAAAAGACCTGTTCCATTTCCAGGCAATCATGAGAAAACAAAAGAGTACAACATCCTCAAGCATGGCCTCTTTTGGGGTCCTCTCTATCCATGAACCGAAACACCCGCAGTCATTCGTTGCACCGGTATACCATGCCCAGCCAGTTGCTGATATAAATATAAGAAATATTAGACCACCTAAGGGTACTGCTATTTTGGGTTGGAAATTAACCGTAAGGGCCGCCCCAAGACAGCATTCAAAAGTGATGAGACACCATGCACCAAGTATAATAAGTAACGGATTTGATATTATCTGATAATCCCTTATCTGTCGGATAAAAAGATCTATTTCAAAGGATTTTTGAAGGCCTGATACAAGCAGTACGAGACCTACAATAGTAGAAAGGATAACAGGAACCCAGGCTTTGAATCTGCTCATACTGATTGCCCGCTCATCGGGATTAGTCATTTCAGTAGTCACTAAAAACCTCACAGAATCAGGATTGGTTCTATATCTGGAACCATTGCTGCTGCCCGCAGAATTTGACAGGATATTACCACATTATCCTGTTCTGTCCACTGAAAACTATCATATCTTTCCAGTCACTCAGGCAAACAAGTGTCATATTGAGGCTGTTAGCCAGTTCGACCGCAAGGGCTGTTGGTCTGGAGGCGCTCAGGATAAAGAATATGCCCGCCCGGTTCGCTTTCTGGATCATCTCAAAGCTTATTCTGGACGAAAGCACCACCATAAATGCATCAGGCAGTTTTTTGCCCATAAGCGCTTTCCCGATTGCCTTATCAAGGGCATTATGGCGACCCACATCCTCACCTATAGAGATGACATCAAGATTATTATCCAGGATAACAATAGCATGGGAGCCACGTGTGAGGTTATAAAGTTTCTGGGTCTCTTCAAGCCGGTTACCTGCCTTAAAGATTTCATCAGGGGTGATCCGCCTTTTTATATCCCCCCGCTTCAATATCTGGGATATCTCGTCAATCAACCCCTTGCCGCATATGCCGCAGCTCGTCTGGCTTATAAATCCCTTCCGATCAAGCAGGGGGGTAACCTTTGTAAGCCTTTCAGGCGTAAGGGTTATCTCAACCACATTGGGGTCCATGTCTGCACAAAAGCCTATGGAGTTAAAATCAGTATGGTTATCAACTATACCCTCTGCGAGGCAAAAGCCAGCCGCATGGAATATCTCATCGCCCGGGGTGCGCATAACAACCGAATAGGGGTTTTTTTCAATCCTGATAAGGAGCGGCTCTTCGCCTATGAGGTCATGCCGGTCAGATACAGGCACCCCTTTTATTAACCTTGTTATTTCAAAGGAGCGGCTTACCTCAGTACCTGAGACACGGTCTGAAAATATATTTTCCGGGAATTGTTCCATATTCAGCTCAGGCATTCTCTCCATCATGCTCAACTATCTGTATGTTGTCACCCTTGTTTACAGTTCCACCTTCAAGTACCTTCGCAAATATTCCCTCCTTTGGCATTATGCAGTCGCCTGCCTGGTAATATATGGCGCACTTGTTATGGCACTCTTTTCCGATCTGGGTCACCTCGACAAGTGTCGTATCACCAAGCTTGAGCCTGGTTCCTATTGGTATCTTCTTCCAGTCAACGCCCTCAGTGGCAAAATTCTCTGCAAAATCACCAAAGGTTACATTAAGGCCCCTCTCCTTTGCCTCTTTTATGCTCTCGGAGGATAAAAAACTCACCTGCCTGTGCCATAACCCTGAATGTCCATCACCATCTATCCCGTAATCCTTTTTTACAACAACAGAATCCAGCGGGGTTTTTCTTGTTCCCTTTTTTTTGCTTGTTGCTATTGATACTATCTTCATAAAACATCCCTAATTATTTCTATTTGATTAACTAATTATAGCGGTATCACTATCTGATAACGCCACAAATTATTTTTTATAAAGAGGCGAGATCTCCCTCAAGGAAACCACTGTATCCCTGAGCACCGCTAGAAATCTCTCAACATCCTCTTCCGTGTTTTCAATTCCGAATGTTATCACCATTGTGCCCTGTGCATCGGCAAAATCATGCCCGATTGCTAATAGTACATGTGATGCCCTTAATGACCCTGCCGCACATGCCGACCTGGTAGATACGGCAATGCCCTCATCATCAAGCATGAGCACAACGCTTTCGCCCTCTATGTATTTGAGAGAGATGCTTATATGATTCGGGAGGCTCTTTTCCGGGTGCCCGTTAATGATATATTCATCAAGGTAATTGGGCAGATCCTGCAGAAATTTTGTCTTGAGCCTTTTTGAGTGGGCAATCCTTTTTTCCATATCCCTTTTTGCGATCTCTGCGGCCTTGCCCATGCCGACAACGCCTATCATGTTTTCAGTGCCAGCCCTTTTATTATTCTCCTGTACACCCCCGTCAAACATGGGCCATATGGCAGTACCCCTCTTTATAAATAATCCACCCACACCCGCTGGGCCGTAAAATGGATTGGAGCTGAAGCTTAACAGATCAACGCCCAGATCCTGCACATCAACAGGTATAACGCCAACAGAGTCTACAGCATCGCTGTGGAAGAGCACCCTGCGGGCCTTGGCAATCTCACTGATCTCCTTTATAGGCTGTATGGTGCCGATCTCATTGTTGGAGTGCATGATGGATATAAGGATAGTATCATCCTGAATGGCAGCCTCTATTTCGGCGGGGTTAACCATACCGTATTTATCCACAGGCACGGATGTTACAGTAAAATCAAACAATTTGAGGCGGTTAATAGACCTGATAACAGAGCTGTGTTCTATACTGGATGTAATAATATGCTTTCCCTTATCTGCCTTTGCAAAGGCGACACCCTTTATTGCATGATTAACCGATTCTGTCCCGCCAGAAGTGAAGACTGTCTCCTTTGATGTGGCGCAGTTAATAAGTGTAGATACAGTATCCCTTGCCACCTCAAGGGCTGTTGCAGCAGCTTCACCAAGGCTGTGCTGGCTGGAAGGGTTGCCATAATTATTCCTCATGAAATTAATCATGATCTCCTGCACCTCAGGCAGGATAGGATTAGCTGACATATGATCAAGGTTTATCATCATTAAATTACCCCTCTGAACCGTACCTATTTTAGTTGAACAAGGGCATTATTACACGCCTTGCAGAATGCCTCTCCCTCACCCACCTCTGAATCACAGTAGGGGCAATAGCAGGCATCCTTTTCTACATGTTCATGTTGATCCTTCTGTTTCTTTTCGGGCCTGGGCTTTCCAGCCTTGCGTTCTTCATAATCCTTGATTGCGAGCAGCAGGGCATCTGCACCGAGATTTGAACAGTGGAGTTTATTTTTAGGAAGCCCCTCCAGCGCCTCTGCAACATCCTTGTTTGTGATCTTTTTCGCCTCTTCTATTGTCTTGCCCTTGGCCATCTCTGTAAGCATGCTTGAAACGGCTATTGCTGCGCCGCAGCCAAAGGTCTGAAATTTGATATCAGCTATCCTCTCATTCTCTATCTTGAGATATATGGTCATCATGTCGCCGCAAAGGGGATTGCCGACCTCGCCGATTGCATCGGCGTTTTCTATTGTCCCGACATTTCTTGGCTTCTTGAAATGATCCATAACTGTCTTTGAATACATGATTTTTTGCCTCCTTTATAACCCACGCACAGGCCTGGTATTTTTATCATCTCATGGATGCTAATGATAGTGATGTAAACAGAATAAACATCTTTATATCATAGTAAAGTACCGGGAGTAGATAACCTGATGGGGGTCTGTGTCAAGAGTTTTTTTAATAAATACTATTAGCTGGGATATGATTTCTGGTGATCCACCCCTTGTGAAGGGCGGTTGCAACAAGAACCCCGTCTGCCCCGGCTGCATTGAGCGCTGCCAGATGATCGGGCGATTTTACCCCGCCCCCGGAAATAAACGTGTAAGAAGAGAACTCCTTCCTGCATCTGGTGATAAGTGCAGTATCAGGCCCCTCGCCGGAACCGACAAGGTCAAGGGTAAGGAGAATAAAGCTGTTTATTCCCTTTCCTGCGAGCGTCTCTATTGCCCTGACAGGGTTAATCCCATTAAGCCCTCCTGCGCCTGAAAGCACCGTGCCTTTTTTAATATCAATACTTAGAATAAGGTCATCAGGATCAATTTGTACCGTTATTTCAGTCAGTTGATCAATATCGGAAAGGGTCTCAGAGCCTATTATCACCTTATCTGCCCCTGCCCTTTTTACAGCTAAAGCAGAGACAGCATCTGATGCGGCGGCGTCCACCATAAGAGTTAAACCGTGCCCCTTTAATAAAGGAAATATCTCCCTGTTACTCCCCCTGTTAAGGATGGCGTCAAGGTCAGCGATGTAAACCTGATT
>CAZCMD010000054.1:19688-25639 GCA_964499695.1 uncultured Desulfatiglans sp. | reverse complement strand
CAGATGAGGAAAAGCTTCTATGAAAACTCTTCCAAAAGACTTCAAAGAGTTTATCGAATCATTAAACTTAAATAATGTAAGATCTCTTGTTATTGGTGGATATTTGACTTAAGGAGGTAAAAAATGGGTGAAAATTTAAAGGGCAAGGTAGCGGTTGTAACAGGTTCAGGTCAGGGTATAGGCCGGAGCATTGCTATTGCAATGGGTAAAGAGGGAGCGAAGGTCGTTACTAATAATCGTAAACCCGGCTCCACAGGCTTTGCGATTATGGATGAATCTCTTGTTAAAAATCTTAAAAGCGAAGAGAGAGAAGCGCTTAAAAAGAAATCCGAAGAGGCAAAGGGCGATGCGGAAACCACTGCGAAGGCCATAAGAGATGCAGGAGGCGAGGCAGTAGCATTTTTCGGTGATGCAAGCAATTTTAAAAAAGCAGGGGAGCTTATACAGACCGCTGTAGATAAGTTCGGCAAAATAGATATCCTTGTAAACGTTGCCGGCACCTTTTCATTCAGCCCCATCTGGGAGATGAGCGAAGAGATATGGGATCACGTATGCGGTGTAAAGCCAAAGGCATATTTCAATACTATCCGCCATGCACTGCCTCACATGATCAAGCAGAAATCAGGCCGCATAGTAAACTGTACATCGGGCGCATTCAAGGGCGGCGGTATCCGCCAGGCTCATTACTCTGCTGCAAACGCAGGTGTTGTAGGGCTTACCTTTGCAGTTGCGCAGGAGGTTATAGAGTACGGGATTACATGCAACGCCTTTGCCCCCAATGCACTCACCAGGGCCTCTTTTGAGATAGATGCATATGAAAAGGCAATGCCAGAGGGTCAGGGTCCCTGGGTATTTGATAATTACAAATTACCGCTCAATATGAGCCCTAGCCCTGATGACCTTGCGCCTTTCATCTGTTATCTCTCAACTGATGATGCCGCACGGATCAGCGGTTCAGTATTCTTTGTGGGCGGACCAAGCATACACCTCTATTCAGAGGCAGAATGGCAGAGTTCGCTTATCAAATATGGTGATGGTGGAAGATGGACAGTCGAGGAACTTAAACAACAGGTGCCAAGGAATCTTATGGGTATGCATAAGAGCTCTACCATGCAGATATATGACATGGTAAAAAAATAATTTTTTAAGGTAATTGGGTAAGTTAAAAGCCATTTAGCCGCCTGGTTAAAGGCAATTTATCTAAATAAATCTATAAAATGCGCCGGATAGATCCTCTATCCAGGCGCTTTTTTATTTCTCTCTAAGATCTAAAAATAACCTTTTTATGCTGCTGTCCAATAAAAAGACTATAGGTGGTAACTTTTATATTGACAATCTTCTGTAGCTATACTATCGCAATTAAAGTAACAGGAAGTGACTCTAAAAATTATAGCCACTGCGACCAATAGCTGCCCAATGAAATTTATATAAGAGTAATTCATATTCCTGTTTAATTTTGTATTTTTTCAATAAATCAGATTAAGAATCATACCGGCTTTATTAGTATTATATAAATGACTGATTGTTATGGGTAATGACTATGTTATTCCTCATGACTTTAATTTAGGTAAATATCTTTACCTGTATCGGAATTTGGGTCTTTACTTATAAATATTAACCCGAATAGTCTCCTGCTATCCGGGCATCGCCAATATCACGGAGGTTTAGTTTTAATAAAGTAGAAAGATATTGTTTTTATGATCAATAAACAGAATAGAGATTCTGTATTCTATAAAATAATAGGGTTTATCCAAGTGGATATTTATTAACTTTTTATTTTTTAGGAGGGGATAGTAAACATGAAAAACAACAGGCTTGATCATGTGATCAGAAAAACAGTATTTTATTTATTGATGCCAATTTTAACCCTGATTATCTCTGGTAATCCTGTTTTGGCACAAGGTGACACATCAGCCAAGAAAAGTGATTCACCAGAAGAAGAATTTGCCCTGGAAGAAATTACAGTAACCGGTTCACGGCTTAGAACCACCGGTATCGATACTCCGACTCCGGTTACAGTGATAGTTTTAGAGGATATTGATGTGTCATCTCCAACCACGGTGGTTGAGGGGCTTGCAGAATTACCGCAGTTTTTTGGCTCAAGCACTACACAGAATACAGGTGGTTTCTTCACATCTTCAGGTGCCGGTAGCTTGAATCTTCGCGGGCTTCAGAGCAAGCGTACACTGCAGTTGCTTGATGGCCGCAGGGTGGTTCCCTCTACTATTTTTGGAGGGCCGGATATAAATCTATTCCCTGAAACCCTGCTCAGATCGGTTGAGACAGTGACAGGCGGAGCCTCCGCAGCCTATGGTACTGACGCTGTGGCGGGCGTTGTCAACTTCATTCTGGATACTGAGTATGAAGGTATCAAAGGAAATGTGCAGTGGGGTGAAACAAGGAGGGGCGATAACGAGACCAAGGAGTACCAGATTGCAGGCGGTTTTGCCGTAACAGAGAGGATGCATGTGTTGTTCTCAGCGGAAAAGGCCGATCAGGACCCTATCTATGGTAGCCAGCTCGATGAATATGAATGGTATCATTCTACAGGCCTGATGAGAAATCCATCTCCAACAGCAGGGACCACTCGTGACAACCCATTTTTTATACCGCATGACAATCTCTATACTACTACTGCTTCACCTGATGGAATACTCAAGTTTGCGGATCCTGTAGGCTGGTATACTTTTGATGGCAATGCTGCTGTTCCTTATGTAAGGAGCACCGGACATTGTACCAATAATGGACAGTTGTGTGAAGGAACAGAAGGTTCTTCACTGGTGAATACCAGCCTGGCCATGGCTGATTCTACTCAGATAACCCCTGACACAGGCAGAGAAAATTACTATGGATATATTGACTACGACATCAGTCACAAGCTTAAGGTTTACGGTCAGGCCATGTTTGGTAAATCCTATTTTATTAATAAGAATTTTGGCGGAATAATGACCAGTAACTGGGGCGCCTTCACAGCCTATCGCGGTAACCCATTTCTGCCGCAGAATATCCAGAATATAATGGCCCCGGCCAGTGCGACTAATCCGACTGGCAGGAACATAGCGAGTATACAATTCGCCAGGATAGGCAGCCCCGAAGACATAGCCTTTGATCCCTATACTGAGCAGCAGACAAAGACCTTGTCTCTAACGACCGGCTTTGATTATACAGTAGGTAGTTCCGGCTTTTTTGATAATTGGATGATCAAGGGTTACTTTCAGTATGGTAACACCAAGATGAAGGCTATTCAGCGTGGGGGCATTCGTCTTGACAGGATATATCTTGCCATGGATGCAGTCACCGATCCTCTTACAGGGCAACCTGCATGTAACGTGACTGTTACAACCAGAGGTACGGCAAACCCTATATACCAGGACTGTGTGCCTATTAATCTTTTTGGTTCGGGGAATGCCTCGGCAGAAGCCATTGACTGGGTTACCGGCTTTGAACCCGGAGTAGAGATGCATGCCAACGGAGTCCTTGGTGGAGGTAAAACTCTTACACATAACTATATTTCAGGCGAGAACAAGCAAAGGATCGTCGATATTGATCAGTATGTATACGAAATTTTAGCTGACGGTGAGCTTTACAAAGGCTGGGGTGCTGGTCCCATCAGTATGGCATTTGGTTATAACTATCGGGAGGAGGAATTTACCCAGGTGGTGGAGGTAGGTCCCGGGGGCAATATCAATGTCGATCCTCTCTATCGGCCGGTAATGGCAAATAATCTTGCACTGGGTATCCGTGGTGTGCCTGCAGGTAATATTGCTTCAGGCAACCTGGTTGAAATACAGATGTCAAACGTGCCCTTTGCAGCTGGTGGCCAGAACGTACATGAGATATTTGATGAAATAGATGTCCCTCTACTTTCTGATCTTCCCTTTATAAAAAAGTTGAATTTAAATGGTGCTGCCCGCTGGGCAAAATATTCCGGATCAGGTACACAATGGTCATGGAAAGGTGGTCTTAAGTGGAAAGTTTTTGATGATTTTAGCTTTCGCGGCACATATTCTCAGGATGTCCGCGCTGCTACCATTGGGGAAAAATTTGACCGGACCGGTAGTCTGGCCTCCAGGGTACTCGACTATGGGGTAGTTTACAACACAGATGGGACACCGGTGGCAACAACTCCACAATTTGATTTTACCACATACTCTAATGGCAGTCCTGATATAAAGCCTGAGAAGGCCAGAACCAGCACAGTGGGCCTGATGTATCAACCCTCATGGCTGGAAGGACTTACCTTTTCAACGGACTGGTACACCATTGAGGTCAAGGAAAATATCACGCAGTTGGGAGTAGGTGAGGTTATAAGGCAATGCTACCAGAATAACGATGAACAACTGTGCGATCTCATTACACGCGGGGGTCCTCAGGTAGGGCTTGATGCAAATAGTAATCCTATCAATCAAATCACCCTTGTTGGCAATCCCTATATTAATCAGTCATCAGTAAGGGCGAAGGGCATAGATTTTGAATTAGGCTATCGTGCCCCTGTAGACTTTTTTGGCGGCAATGAGAGTATCAGCTGGCGTCTGCTTGGCAGTTGGGTGGGAGAGAATTCTAGTACCACTGCCCCCAACCGGACAACAGGTTTACGTACTAAGACTGAAAACGTTAAAATATCTTTTCCAGAGTGGACGGCAAACCTTGGCTTCACCTACATGCGTGATCCTTTTACCTTATCATTTACGAGTAGGTATACAGACAAGACCCTTATATACAGAAACTGGAACTACAGTGGCGCAAGTACAAGGTGGGATGTTTATGACAATACTGTAGAGTCTGAAATCATTACTGATGCACAGATTAGTTACAGATATGATTTAGATAAAGGAAACCTGAATCTATTTTTTAATGTAAATAATGTGTTTGACAGGGACCCCCAGCCTTATCTTGGAGGAGGTGTAGAAAGTAGTAGCGCTTATGGCCAAGGTCCGGGCCTCGGCGTAACGGGCGATCTTCGCGGTCGACGCTTTGTAGTTGGCCTGAAGTTTGAGTTTAAAAATCAATAACCGGTTTTAATCTTGGATGATGACTGGAAATTTAACATTTAAGTAACTTATAAAACAAAAAAGGGCTCTGATTTTATGTCAGAGTCCTTTTTTTAATATTTAACTATTTATAACTTATCTGCCTACCTTCTTTTCCCTCAATAAAATCTATCGACCCTACCATATACTCTTATTTATAAAGGAAATGTTTAATATTATTTCTATATTTGCTTCTTTATAATATTGTCAAAGCCTGAAACAAGCCGGAATGCCCTGGTCAGTTTTTCCACAAAGAGTTCCTGTTTCATAAAGATAGGCCCTGGCTGATTTATTATGGAGTTGTTGATGGTCCCAAATGTAATCTGAAATGCAAACCGGAGGTTAGTTTCCTCCATTTCAGTTAATGAACGTCCAGCCTCTTTGCTCAATCTGTCAAAAATCCTGCTCGCAAGATCGTGGCCGGATTGCCTGATTGGCGCCCAGAAATCGGGGTCACGCATGCTCCTAACCAGTGCAGCCCTCCAGAACTTCTGGTTTGCCGAAAAATAATGCACTGTATCCTTTATTAATGCATCTATCAGATCACTATTGTGAAAGGTGGAAAATATCCGCTCAAGTGCCTCTCTACGAGTTTTAAAATGATAGCCAATCATGGCATCAAAAAACTCATCTTTGCTTCGGAACCGTGCATAAAAGGCACCAACCGAATATCCGGCTGATTTGGCGAGATCCGCAACGGTAATAGAATCAAAATCATGCTTTTTTAAAAGCTGAAAACATGTTTTAATCAAAGCATCATAGGTCTTTTGGCCCCTGTCCTGCTTAATCTTTAGTCCAGGCAAGTCTCTTGAATATTTATTTTTTTGTTCCATTGCCAAATTTTTTCCTAATATTTAGTTTTGTTTCAACGGTCTTAGGATAGCCCTGCCCGGGCAGGCATCCCCATTAAGCAGCTTGATC
>CAZCMD010000054.1:0-19588 GCA_964499695.1 uncultured Desulfatiglans sp. | reverse complement strand
TATCGGGTCAATGATCAGGTAATTCATGTCAGGTTTCAGTGTGACAGTAATGTCAATCCAGTCCTTTGACGACATAATAATACCCTCCTGCTTTAGATATCTCTGAGATAGTTAACAGCATTCCTGAATATCTTAATTCCATCACCTTCTCTGTTTTCTATTCTCTTACCCTCCCTTGATAATGCTTCTTTTATCCTGGTCCAGTCAGGGTGGTTCATGTATGAATGAAACGCCTCAGGATGGGGCATGAGACCGAATATCCTCCCTGTAGGGTCACATATGCCAGCGATGTCCCTGGTGGAGCCATTTGGATTTAATGGCCATGTGCCCTGTGCAGGGTTCCCGTCTTTATCAGCATACTGCATTACTACCTGGTTATCTTTAAAAAGGCGGTCAATATCCACTTCAGATGCAAACAGTTTACCCTCACCGTGCCGCACAGGGAGTTCAATGGTATCAATCCCCTTAGTGAATACACAGTTAGAGGCAGGGTTGACCTTGAGGTTCACCCAGCAGTCAATATAAGTACCCTTATCATTATTGGTTAATGCCACCCGTCTTTCAGCATAGTTATTATCAAACCCCGGTAAGAGGCCAAGGTTAACCAGCGACTGAAACCCGTTACATATACCGATGACAAGGTTCCCCTTTTCAATGAAGCTGTTTATTTTGTCACCGATATTGTATTTGATCTTTGTGGCAAATATCACACCTGCGCCGTGGTCATCGGCCCAACTGAAACCGCCGCCAAATACAAGGATATGATATTCATCGAGTATCTTGCCTGAGTCACTTATAAGATCATTTATATGCATCCTTAAAGGCTCTGCGCCTGCAAGTTTGAGCGCATATTCCGTTTCATAATCACAGTTAAGCCCGTAACCGGTAAGTATCATTGCTTTAACAGGCATTATATTAATCCTCCAAAGGTCTTGTGGAAGCTCATTTTAAGGCCTTTTATATCCTCAGCCATAATCTCCATTCCACCAGAATCTGTAATCCTGAAAATATTGGTATTCGTTACCCTGCCGGCAAGTCCAGCCGGCATTCCCCTGAAGAGCCCTTCAAAGATCTCTTTTTTTGCCGGGTCAACAGTAACTATAAATCTCCCTGCTGACTCCGAGTAGAGTATCTTTGCATCTTGCAGGCCTGAAATAGCGGGTATATTTTTCAAATTTATATCCATACCTGTTTCACCACCCATTGCAACCATGGCAAGGTGTACTGCAAGCCCGCCCCTTGAGACCGCATGGGCTGATGCGATAAGCCCCCTGTTTATTGCCTCGCTGAGCTTTTTATATAAAGGCTTGAGTTCTTCGGTATTTACCTTCGGGACATTGAGCCCCACCTCACCCATCATCTGGTAATATTCACTGCCCCCAAGTTCATTACGGGTCTCGCCAAGTATGTAAACAAGGTCTCCGGGTATCTTGCTGTCCATTGTCATGCATTTATCCGTATCCTTTATCACGCTTGACACGGTAAAAAGCAGGGTGGGAAGGCCGGATACCTTTCTCCTTTCACCATATGGCCCTTCAAGATTTCCATCTATATACATGCTGTCCTTTCCTGAAAGGAGCGGAATACCGTAAGCAAGGCAGTAATCTTTTAATGCCCAGTTGGATCTCACAAGCTGAGCTGCCTTGTATTTACCGTCAGGGTTATTCTCAGGGTCATATTGGACTGTGGGCCAGCAGAAGTTGTCTACTCCGCCAAGGTGCTCAAAGTCACCGCCCACGGCTAGCACCTTTCTAATGGATTCATCAATGATATACCCTGTCATGTCATAGGTATCTATTTCAGAAAAGAAGGGGTTGATAGTCTGTGAAACAGCAATGCCAGCAGGTGAATCAAGCACTGGTTTTACAACCGCTGCGTCGCCCGGTATGTCTCTACCTTTCCCGACAAGGGGTTTTATTATACTCCCTCCCTGCACTTCATGGTCATACTGTCTTTGAATCCAGTTCTTTGCGCAGATGTTTTGCCTTGCAAGCATGGTTTTTAGGATATCACCATGCCTTTTGGGTTCGCTTATTACAGGCTCCTTTAACCCCCTCAACTCAGGAGGTGTCCATTCTGCATCAAATACCCACTGTGGGAAATCGGATTTCATGAAATCCATGCTTATATAAGCGCATGCCCTGCCATTATAGTCGAGCCTCAGATATCCTGAATCATTGTATTCACCTATCACGGTAGATTCCACAGCATGTTTACGGCTCAACTCCATGAATCTTTCAAGATTTTTAGGCTTAACTGCAATGGTCATCCTCTCCTGTGATTCGGAGACCCAGATCTCCCACTGATCAAGCCCTTCATATTTAAGGGGCACTTTATCCAGGTCAACCCGGCAACCGTTACTTATGGAGGCAGATTCTCCTACGGATGATGAAAGCCCGCCTCCGCCATTATCCGTGATAAATGCAATAAGCCCCTCATCCCTTGCCTCAAGCAGGAAATCGTGCATCTTTTTCTGTGTATATGGGTCTCCTATCTGCACATGCCCCGCAGGTGTATGTTCACTGAACACCTCGGATGATGCTGTAACACCGTGGATACCGTCTTTTCCTACCCTGCCGCCAGACATTATTATAAGGTCACCCGGTTCTGTCTTTTTTAGATGCGACGGTTCATTATCTACTGTTGCAGGCATGATACCCAGTGCAGTAACAAAAACCAGGCATTTACCCATATAGCCCTTATCAAAAACCACCTGCCCGAATGGTGTTGGTACACCGCTCTTGTTGCCGCCATCCTTCACCCCCTCTATCACACCATCGAGCAGCCTTCTCGGATGCAGATGAGGCTTAAGCGGGCCGTTATAATCCCTGTCACCAACACAGTAGCCATACATCCCTAATATCAGTTTTGAGCCTTTGCCTGTACCTAATGGGTCTCTGTATATACCTACTATTCCTGTGATAGACCCGCCATACGCCTCCATGTTTGAAGGGCTGTTGTGGGTCTCACCTGTAATGGTGTAGTTGTTTTTTTCATCTAATTTCGCTACGCCGGCGTTATCCCATAAAACCGAGACCACCCACTCCTTTTTATCGGCAAGCTCAAGTGTCGGGGCCTGGATGCATGTCTTGAAGAGGTTGTTAACCTCTCTCTTTTCACCTGTGGCAATATCAGTATATTTGAACATGCCCCGGAATGTGTTGTGGTTGCAATGGTCGCTTCTTGACTGGGATATATATTCAATCTCAACATCCGTTGGCTTATCAAGCCCCACCTTTTTGCGCTCAGAGAGTATATCCGCCCTTAAAAAATATCTTCTTATGGTGGGGATATCCCTGTCCTGGAGGGCCAGGTTCCTCTCTCCGGATATCCTTTTAAGTTCTTCATCAGAGCCAATGGATATGGTATTTGATTTGGGCACATGGTCGAGCCTGACACTGGGGATGATTATTCCTATGCCATTATCTTTGTCCCAGTCTGCTTTAGAGTAAATTTTATACTGCTGGATAATATCATTTGAGAGTATTTCAGAGGCTATTTTAGTCACTTCTGCCTCAGTAAGATTGCCCCTTATCTCAAAAAGCTTTGAGGTATATACCGCTTCATCCTTTTTAAAGGGTTTTTTAAGGAAATCCTCTATTGCCTCCACTGCCGTGCTCCCGGCAGTATCCCTTACGCCGGGCCGGTAACCCACCCATATGAGCCAGTCAAATGCCTTTGCCATGGGTGAGAATGAAGACTCCTCAGTAACCGGATTTGTGAATATCTCTCTCCTGATATCCTCAAGGCTCTCCTTGCAGAGGCTAGAGTCTATGGTCAGTATCTTTATTACCCGTATATCCTTAACCCCGAGGCCGAAATAGTCATTTGCCTTCTTTCTTACATTATTACCCTCTGCGTCGGGTAATTCCTTTTTAAGCCGTATTTCAAGTCTATAGGCCATGCCTTGTCCCTATTTATGTTAAATGTTAATATCTGTTCATTATTTGCCGATAATTATAATGTGGCATCTGTCAAACATTGAGACTTTAATGAAAATCATCGCCTGAGTCAATAAGGTATAAAAACATAATTAGGGTTGAAAACAATATCTTTAATGTCTATATTCTGCCAATAATAAGAAGAGGCTCCCATGACAATAAAAATAGAAAATCAGGATAATGAGCGAAGTGAGTTTGAAAAACTGCCTAATCAGCAGGAACTTGAAAAGGAACTCGGTGATTACCTTTCCAAAAAATACGGAAACCGCATAAAGATACTTTCTCCTGTTATGCTGCCAAAGGGTGATATTGATGATATTGAAGAGGGCAGGGATTATCAAAATAAAAAGGGCGTGCCTGAATTTGATATGCTCCCTGAAGAGCTTGAGGCCCACCTTGACACCTTTGTTATAAAACAGAATGATGCAAAGGCCGTGCTTGCCACAAAGATCTGCACACACTTTAACAGGGTCAATTACCTTAATAAACTCTCTGGCAAAAAGAAACAGTCCGGGGTCGGGATGATCAAAAACAATGTCCTTATGATCGGGCCAACAGGTGTTGGCAAGACCTATATAATAAAGCTCCTTGCCCAGAAACTGGGTGTGCCTATGGTAAAGGGCGACGCAACCAAGTTCAGTGAAACAGGCTATGTGGGAGGCGATGTCGAGGACCTTGTCAGAGACCTTGTTTATGAGGCTGGTGAAAATATAGAGCTCGCTGAAAACGGTATAATCTATATAGATGAGATAGATAAGATAGCGAGCGCCAACAATTTTATAGGTCATGATGTCTCACGCACCGGCGTCCAGAGGGCGCTTTTAAAACCCATGGAAGAGACAGAGGTTGATCTCAAGGTGGCCCATGACCCTATCTCTCAGATACAGGCAATAGAGCAATTCAGGCGTACAGGCAAAAAGGAAAAGCGCGTGGTAAACACGAAAAACATCCTTTTTATTATGAGCGGGGCATTCGGGGCGCTAACTGATATCATTAAAAAGAGGCTCCAGAAGCAGGGTATCGGCTTTGAGGCGGATGTTTCCCCAACTGAAATCCCCTGGGAGATCATGAAGGAGGTTACAGCGCAGGACCTTGTGGAGTTCGGTTTTGAATCCGAGTTTATAGGCAGGCTCCCGGTAATAGTGGTTTTTGATGAGCTTATCAGGGATGACCTGGCAGAGATACTTAAAAATCCAAATAACCCTGTTATTGTAAGTAAAAGGCAGGATTTCAGGGCATACGGGATAGATATAAAGTTTGAGGATGGGGCACTTGATAAGATTGCAGAGCTGGCTGCAAAGATGAAGACCGGTGCAAGGAGCCTTGTAAGCGCAGTTGAAAAGGTGCTTATCCCATTTGAAAAACATCTGCCATCCACAGATATCAAACAGCTCCTTGTAACACCTGAACTGGTTGATGACCCTAAAGGCGAACTTGAAAAACTCAAGGAGGGTTATAATGACCCTGAACGCCTGGAACGTTTTGAACAAATGAGGAAAAAGGAGCTTCAAAACATTGCCACATTTATTGAAGAGAGGGAAAAGGATTTCAGGCATCTTTCCGGCGTACCCCTGACCCATGAAAGAAGGGAATTGGTCGGGGAGATATATCTCAGGACAACAACCGATATAAACAGCGCCTTTGAGGCATATAAGAGCATGTACAAACAGGTAAGGGATGAAGAGATCCTGCTTGCGGAAAAACTGGAAATAAGCATGTCCTTTGATGAAAGTGCGGTTGACGAGCTGATCAGGCAGTCACTCGATTCAAATAAGGAGCCGGGCCCCCTTGCCTTTTATATGGCAAAAAAGCTTGAATACGGGCTCAAGCTTGTAAAAGACCGTTCGGGCATAGAGCATTTTACCTTGGACCGTGATGCAATTATCGATATGGAAAAGTACATAAATACCCTGCTTAAAAAGTATTACAAACAGCATTTTGATGAAAATGACAATCTGATTGTTATAGATCCGGATAAGAAATAGGGTGTAAACTTATAAGGCAAACCGCCTGACAGTTTGATTTACCTGAAGAATTCAGTAGACAGAAGAGAGAAGTCAGAATAAAACCTCTGGAAAGAAATGATTATTTGATATATTCTGATTTCAGGTTACTGAATTCTTTTGTTTTTTATGCTTCTTTTTAATGTATTGATTCTCCTGTTTGACAGGATTATTTGAGAGATAAAAATGATTGGGATTTCTAAGCTTTACTGCGGGACAGTTGAACCCTCTGACGCGCTGCGCTATGGCAGGCACTCATCAAAGCTGCCATCTCACCTGCTTCAGTTTTCAAAGGATAAAAAACCTGTAGTTGTCTGGAACATAACCAGGGCATGCAACCTTAAATGTATGCACTGCTATGCCAAGGCAACTTTAAAATCTGCTGAGAAGGAAATTTCAACCTCACAGGCAAAGGCAATTCTTGATGACCTGGCAGGCTTTGGCGCTCCTGTTGTACTCTTTTCAGGTGGTGAACCCCTTGCAAGAAATGACCTCACTGAGCTTGCGAGTTATGCAGTGGGTAAAGGCATGAGGGCGGTTATCAGCACAAACGGCACCCTTATAACAAAGGAAAAGGCAGCGGAATTAAAGCAGATCGGGCTTTCATACGTGGGTGTAAGCCTTGACGGGATGGAAGAGGTGAATGACCGCTTCAGGAAAAAGAAGGGTGCGTTCAGGGCAGCCCTGGCGGGCATAGAAAACTCTCTTGAGGCAGGGCTCAAGGTGGGCTTAAGGTTTACCATAAGCAAGTTGAACAGGGATCAGGTGAGCCCCATATTTGACCTGCTTGAAAAGCTGGAGATCCCAAGGGTATGCTTTTATCACCTTGTGTATGCTGGCAGGGGTTCTGAACTCATGAGCCAGGACCTGTCACATGCAGAATCAAGGGAGGTGGTTGACCTGATAATCGACAGAACAAAAGACCTCCATGACCGGGGGAAGCCTAAAGAGATACTTACAGTGGACAATCATGCAGATGGCCCATATCTGTATCTCCGCATGATTAAGGAGAAAAGCCCCAGGAGTGGTGAGGTGCTTGAACTCCTTAAGATGAACGAGGGTAACAGCTCAGGCAGGGGCATAGGCTGCATAAGCTGGGACGGCTCTGTTCATGCGGACCAGTTCTGGCGGCATCACAGCTTCGGGAATGTCCTTGAAAAGCCTTTTAGCGAGATATGGACAGACATGACTGATCCCCTGATGTCAAAGCTCAAGGACAAAAAGAGATATGTGACCGGGCGCTGCGCAAGGTGTAAATGGCTTGATATATGTGCAGGCAACTTCAGGGTAAGGGCAGAGGCGGCAACAGGTGACCTCTGGGCCCCTGATCCGGCGTGTTATCTTACAGATGAGGAAATAGGAATATAAAAAAACGGTGTTCGGTTTAGGGTTTACGGTGTAAGTAAAAGCTGCTTCAAAGATCCTAAAAAAGAGATACTTGATGGTTTCGTAAAAAAGCTGAATCTCACACAAAGGCACAGAGTCACAAAGGTAACTACTTAAAATAAATTATTTTTCTTGGTGTTCTTTGCGGCTTTGCGTGATAACTTGCCTTTTTACAATGTTGTCATACTTTGCTTTTGATACATTTTGTTGTTGGAAAGGAAAATTTTATGATCATTCGTCCAAGGCGTCTCAGGAGAACACCGGAGATCAGGAATATGGTAAGAGAAACCTCTCTGACTGTAAATGATCTTGTTCAGCCTCTTTTTGTAAAAAATGGAAAGGGTATTAAAGAGCCTATACCATCCATGCCAGGCCAGTTTCATTTTTCTGTGGATACGATTGTTAAGGAGGTAAAGGAGTTAAGGGGTCTTGGGATCAAGGCAATTATTCTGTTCGGGCTCCCGGAAAAAAAGGACTCCATTGGGAGCAGCGCATTTGACGATGATGAGGCGGTGCAGCGCTCTGTCAGGGCGATTAAGGCCAAATTCCCTGACATGGTTGTTATAACAGATGTCTGCCTGTGTGAATATACGGATCATGGCCACTGCGGGATAATAGAAAACGGTTGCGTACATAATGACTCCACCCTTGAGATACTTGCAAAAACCGCATTAAGCCACGTAAAGGCGGGCGCGGATTTTGTTGCACCATCCGACATGATGGATGGCAGGGTGGCTGCTATCCGTGACATTCTTGATAAAAACGGCTTTTGTGACAGGGGCATTATCTCATATGCGGTTAAATATGCATCCGCCTTTTACGGCCCATTCAGGGAGGCGGCAGAATCTGCACCTGAATTTGGTGACAGGACTGGCTACCAGATGGACCCTGGTAACAGTGATGAGGCCATAAGAGAGGCCATGCTTGATATTGAGGAGGGGGCGGACATGATAATGATAAAACCAGCTCTCCCATACCTTGATATTATCCGCCGTGTAAAGGAGAAGTGCCTTCTGCCTGTCTGTGCCTATCATGTAAGCGGTGAGTATTCCATGATAAAGGCGGCAGAGGAGAGGGGATGGGTTGATGGTAAAAGGATGATGATGGAAAGCCTCACATGCATCAAAAGGGCTGGGGCAAAAATCATATTTACCTATTTCGCAAAAGAAGCAGCGGAAATTTTAAATGGTTAAATGTTGAAAGTTAATTTGATTCAATATGATTATCGATGGACAAATGAGCTGGTCTACGGTCTACGGTTTGAGGTCTGCGGTAAGACTTTAAGCTGTTTTTCCGTAAACCGAAGACCGTAAACCTTAATTTTGAATCTTGAACCTTTAATCTTGTTTGTATTATGAACAAAGAGCATCCAACAGATCAAAAATTAAATCACCCCAGGCTTGTCGCATGGGAGATTACCAGAAGCTGTAACCTCAATTGTGTCCATTGCAGGGCATCAGCAGAAAAAGGCCCTTATGAAGGTGAGCTTGACACCAACAAATGCAAACAGGTGCTTGAAGAGATTTGCCGCACAGGCAGCCCCATCATCATACTCACAGGCGGTGAGCCCCTTATGAGGCAGGACGTATTTGAGTTGGCACGTTACGGCACAGGCTTGGGCCTAAGAATGGTGATGGCAACAAACGGGACTCTTCTTACCCCTGCAATTGTAAATAAAATCAAGGAATCAGGTATCAAACGTTTAAGCATATCCATTGATGGTGAAAATGCTGAAACACATGATTCATTCAGAAAGGTTAAAGGGGCATTTGATGCCTCTCTTAATGGGATATCCATGCTAAGAGAGGCAGGGGTTGAATTCCAGATAAATACAACAGTAACACGCCACAATGCGGATAGTATCGATAACATACTTAAGATGGCGGTTGATCTGGGCGCTGTTGCCCATCACATATTTCTGCTTGTGCCCACAGGCAGGGCAAAGGAGATGGAAGAGCAGGAGATAGATGCCCTGAAGTATGAAAAGCTGCTCCACTGGTTTTATGATATGAGAAACAAGACCCCGCTCCATCTCAAGGCCACATGCGCCCCCCATTACTATCGTATACTCAGGCAGGAGGCCCATGCTAAAGGGGAGAAGATAGCGTTTGAGACATACGGCCTTGATGCAGTAACAAGGGGATGCTTGGGCGGCACCTCATTCTGCTTTATCTCATATGATGGTATTTTACAGCCATGCGGGTACCTGGAGTTAAACTGCGGGGATCTCAAAGAAGCATCCTTTGATCATATCTGGAAAAATTCAAAGATATTTAATGAGCTCAGGGATTTTTCTCTTTATAAAGGTAAATGCGGCAGATGTGAATACAGAAAATTCTGCGGAGGATGCAGGGCCAGGGCATATGAGGCAACAGGAGACTATCTGGCAGAGGAACCCCTGTGTGCCTATCAGCCGAAGATATGATTTTCAAACGGATATCTTGTATTAAATTTAAAATTTTCAATTTTGAATCTTGAATCTTCAATCTTAAATTGGTTTTTCATGGACCCAACAGACAAAATTATCTTAAACGAAATACAATCCGGTTTTCCTGTAACATCAAGACCCTTTCTTGAGATAGGTAACAGGCTTGGGTTGTCTGAGGATGAGGTAATAGAGCGCATCAGGCGACTCAAAGAGGATGGCATTATCCGCAGGATCGGTGGTAACTTTAATTCCAGAAAGCTAGGGTTTACAAGCACACTCTGTGCCGCAAAGGTGCCTGAAGAAAAGATAGCAGGGTTTGTGGAGGTGGTGAATGGTTATAAAGGGGTAACCCATAACTACCTGAGAAAAAACCCATACAATATATGGTTTACCTTTATAGCCCCTGATATGGCCTCTATCGAAATTTCCCTTAAGGAGATAGCCTTAAAGACCGGAGTGACTGATATACTCAACCTTCCCGCAGAAAAGATGTACAAGATAAAGGTGGACTTTGAGGTCTAGTACTCTGCATTCTCCTGTGCTTCTTTTTTTGCAGTGTATGCCTCCAGCTCTTCCGTAGTCATCTTCCCTGCCTTTACAAGGAGTTCTCCTACCCCTGCATTCCAGAGTTCAGGCACCTCGAGTGCCTTTTCAACTGGTTTAGCCTTTGTGCTGAAAAAAGTATACTTCAGGGTAAGTTCAGATTTCTTAAGCATCTTAACAGATTTATCTATAACAATATAATGATAACCCAGAAATAGATAAGCGATCAGACAAATTATCCCAAGGGTAAGTAACTTCTTTAAAAAGGCCATATATTCTCCTCCAGTGTTAAATATCAATTTGTAGAGACGTCCGGCCGGACGTCTCTACAAAATTAATTGCCATCATACCAAATTATTTTTCTTCTGCATTACTTTTTTTTAGGGTTGTTTATATATGAATGTCATAATCTGGATGATACCCATGTGCTTTTTAATGGCGGTGCAGGGGAGGATGCCTTCAGAGATGAATCAAAGGTGACAAACTTTACCTCTGTGAATGAGACGGTCAATAGATGGATAATCCGCAACAAGGCAGAAAAAACCCCGGAAAGGATTCTGAATATACCGGGGGCATACGCTGATCTTTATACATCAAAACATAACAAAACACCGATTGAACTGGTTGTTACAGAAACGGGAGGCCATTCATGGCCCGGTGGTAAATCTGTTCGTGGGAAAACCCCGAGCCAGGCCATAAATGCAAATGACCTTATCTGGGAATTTTTTATGAGGCAGGTCCAATAACAGATGCCTTTTTGGATTTTATTGTTGCCTTTTTATCGAGTCTGTCATCCACCTTCAGATCTATCATTATCCGCTTTGCTCCCTCTTTTACTTGCGCAGCGTGCACCTTTTTTATCAGATCGAACAACTCATCAAGGCCCGGTGTTTCAACTGTGGTGGACATACCACCCACCTCGAATGCATAGCCCGATTTTTCTATTACTGCGACCCCTTTTTTAACAAAGCGGCTTACGCTTGTCCCTTCACCGATCGGGTAGACAGATACCTGTGCAATCATGTCCTCCTCCTTATGTGACGTTTTACTATTCCATTACCCTGTTAAACACCATTCTTATATCCCTTTCTCCCCAGGGTGTTTTTGAAACCTGCTATATTATAAGGGTTTTATCTGAATCATCAAGACCCCATGTCTCATCAGAATTTACAGCAGGGTTCTTGCCGTAAAGATAAATAGAGGTGTTGAAGGGAGATACAAATGGGCGATGCGGGATTCGAACCCACGACCTTTGGCTCCGGAGGCCAGCGCTCTATCCATCTGAGCTAATCGCCCGAAAGGCTACTTGTTAACATTTTAAGAAAAAAGGGTCAATACAGGTTCTTAAATAAAGAACTGTTAATGCAGAGGGGAATAAAACCCAAAGATCAGAGGCTCTGTCTCTGCTCCGGCCTTACCTGTTTAAGGCTCTTTATATACTCTCTCATTACCTCTTCCTTGCATCTGTTACAGATAGTGTGGGTCGCACCTGCTTTTCTGCTGCCGGACCTTCCGAGAGATTTTGTACGAAGCACTTTGTTGCACCATGAACAAATAACATCAACGTACATTTTTTACCCCTGTAAATATTAGTTTAACAAATTTAGATAATGATAATTAATTATGCATACTTTTACGATAATGATAGATTTTTTACTATATATATAATGGAATGTCAAGAGAAAACACCACATATTGTAGATAGGGCATCATATTTATGCAAAATGTTGCTATTATACCTTAAACTACACCTGTAAAAAGCACCAGTTTAAGCCCCCCGTGGTCTATAATTGTCTTATCGCCCCTGAGTTTTGTACGCTCAAATCCCCTTTTTTCAGGTGAAAACAGGGCAAATCGCCACCCTTTATAATGCTGTTCAAGCTGTTTAAGGATGAGCGAAGATATCTCTATGCCCCCCTTTCTGGTCCCGAGGCGTATGCCATAGGGGGGATTGATTGTTATAAGTCCGGGCCGGTTTATCCCTGTATAAGTATAGATATCAGAAGGGGTGATTTTGAAAAAGTCATCATTAATGACCCTGATTGAGGTTTCAAGGCCATATTCGGTAATGGTTTCAGAAAGTGCCTCACACATTTCCGGGTCTTTGTCATTGGCCAGTATGTGCTGCTTATTATGTGATGGTCTGATTTCTTTTTCCGCCTGCTTTTTAATATGTGCCCACTGGGCAGGCCTGAACCCGGGCCATGACATAAAAGTAAATTCCCTGTACCATCCCGGAGGAATGCATCTGCCCATCATGGCAGCCTCAATGGAAAATGTCCCTGTCCCGCACATGGGGTCAAAAAGGATCTCTTCCCCGTTGTAGCCTGCTTTTATAAGCGCTGCTGCTGCAATGGTCTCGCGCATAGGAGCCCTGCCAGTGTGTTGTTTAACACCGCGTTTATAAAGGATATCACCGCTTGAATCCAGGGAGATGGTCATATGATCATCTACAGAGCGTATGTAAATATCCTGAGTTTCAGGGACGCTATCTTTCTCTGCGACAAAAGGTACTGCCTTTTTCCGGTTATTGATACTCTCTATAATTTGTTCAGAGATTGCATCGCTGTGATAGATCCGGGAGTGCCTTGCCGTAACATTTACAGAGGGTCTGGTTTCTGCCTTTATATAAAGCTCCCATGGGATATCCATGAGATGTTTTTCAAGCTTCCTGAAATTTGATGCATTAAATTCGGCAATTCGGAAAAGCACCCGGTTTGCTGTTCTGAGATACAGATTTGCTAGATAGCAATCTATAAGCTTGCCTCTGAATTCCACACCCCCCTCTAAGACCTTAATCCCATCTTTATCAATCGGGAGCCTCATAAGCTCATCTTTGCAGAGCCCTTCAAACCCAGGGGGAGTAGATGCAAAAAAGAGATGCACAGGCCCTATGATATGCCTTTTTATACGCTTTAAAAGGGGGGATTCCGTATTCAAGATAGCAAAAAATATCTATATAAATAATGAATCATCTACTTACCCTGGTCAGCAGCCTTAGTAACTCCTGAAGTTAATCCCTGGTCATTGTTCTGTTTAACTAGCTCAAGCTTCATGGTTACATTATCTTTTATCCAGTGAGGGTCCCACCATTCAACAGGGTTCACAAAGATCCCGTGTACAAGCACACTGAAATGGAGGTGATCGCCTCCTGCGAGCCCTGTCTGGCCTGAAACACCTAAGATATCTCCCCGCTTTACGCTGTCCCCCACCTTCACATCAATACTGTCCATGTGCCCGTATAATGAAGCAATGCCCTGTCCGTGATCCAGTATAACCATAAGACCATAAATACCGTTTCTTTCGGCAAAAACAACTGTCCCGTTGTTTGCTGCCTCGATAGGGGAATTGGCAAGTGATGCCAGGTCTATCCCCATATGGTCCTGCTCATCAATCTTTTCACCATTATATAAATAGCTTCTGTGATCTGCATACTTTGCCGTCTCACCCGAATTCTTCATCCTTAGCCAGACATCATCCCACAGCCTTGCAGGGTTTGTATTTTTTAACAGCTCATCTATTGTATTATTGTCCTTTATCCTTAACTCTCTATTTATCTTTAGATATTTATCCTTATCGCTCAATGCAGGATCAAGGCCGTAGTAATCAAAAAATGGCAGGACTTTCTTGAAAAAACTATCACTCAGGGTCACCTTATCACTCCTGAATTTTTTAGGCAGGATTTTATAATAGAACGTGGCCCTGGCAGTGTTCCCTGCCTTGTCTTTTGCCCATAAATAGATTTCAGGATCAGTCCCGATGTCAAAGGGGAGGGCAAAATAGACAAGGGATGTGCCGTCCTTTGTCTCTGCCTCGGCAGGAAAGCCCTTAAAAAAGAGATTATTAACATACAAACCGCTCTCAACTGTATCAGAAGAGGTCTTGTATATTACAAGGCCTGTGCCTCCGATATTTACATTGTGCATCTTGCTTACAGGTCTTACTGCAGGTGGTATGGAATCTATAATAATGGAATGTTTTATTACATTAATATTGCCGTCGCCGCCGTTTCTCCGGCTGTAATCCCATACCTGTACTGTAAGATCAAGCCTTCCCTGAGCAAGCCTGAGCTGAACCGGATCAATCTCAAATTGCTTTGTGTATTGCCTGACGCCTTTTTTGTTCATGAAACCTTCAAATGGGAATCTCATTTCAAGAAGAATAATTTCACTGCTTCCCTGCGAGTATGAAACCTTAAGTGTCCTGATACCCCTTTTAGCATCATTTACATCCACCTGAAATGTCTGTTTATGGGAGAGATATTCCGGAAGAGGGCTTAATGTAACCGAGGGTTGCTCCCCCTCAAAAATTACGGTAAAGAGCCATGAAAATAGGATGATGATCAATATCAGGGGTATTAATGTTAGATAATATACAAATTTTTTATTTCTGGTCATATTGCCTTTTTATTTAATAAATTATTGTTATGATTGTTACAACTTGCCTGGAAACCAGTTGGTTCCCTCTGATAACTAATGAAATTGAAAAGAAATATTTTTGGTAATGCGCCTCATAACTGTTATCAACTATCAATGGCGGCATTAATCGCAGATTTTATATAAAATGTCAAATCAGTTCCATTTTGACTGCAACAGATAGACAACAGCCAGCGTAAAAAGATAATTTAATCAATGTTTTTGATTGACAAGAGGACATTATCTGATAGGAAATAGCAACAATTTTTGGATACATGGAGGCCCTTAAACAAATGGCAAAAATAGCACCATTCAGAGGTTTAACATATAATTTTACGAAGATAACAAACCTGGCGCAGATCATTACCCCGCCCTATGATATTATTTCCGAAAAGGAACAGGAGGGGTATTACAATACCCACCCGAATAACATTATCAGGCTGGAGCTGGGCAAAAAAAAGGCTACCGATAATGATACTGATAACAGGTATACAAGGGCCGCGACTTACCTGAAAGAGTGGGAGAAAGATGGTATTATCATAAGGGCAAAAAAAGAGACCATCTATCTCACATCCCATTCTTATGACCCGGGCGATGGGTCAGGCACAAAGGTCAGGTGGGGCTTTATGTCTCTCGTTAAGATTGAAGAAGAGGGTTCGGGTATAATTCTCCCCCATGAAAAGACCTTTTCTGCACACAAGGATGACAGACTGAAACTCTTAAAGGCATGCTCCACACAGTTGAGCCAGGTCTTCGGGCTCTATGATGATGCAGGGAGCAGAATCCTTAATACCCTGAGAAAATTTACAGCGGCTGCCCCTGATGCCTCCTTTACATTCACCGATGGCACAGGTCATAAAATGTGGTGCATCGCAGACCCTGAGGCATTAGCAAAGGTTGCAGGGCTTATGGATAAAAAAACCATATTTATAGCAGACGGCCATCACAGGTATGAAACCTCAAGAAATTTTCGTAACTATATGAGGGAAAAACATGGGAAAGGTGCGGATAAATCCTATGAATATGTCATGATGTACCTTACAGATATGGGAGAAGATGGATTAACAATACTTCCATCACACCGCCTTATAAAAATGGACAGGCCATTTGACCCGGCCCTCTTTCTTGAAAAGGCCGCGCCCTGTTTCAATATTGAAAAGCTCAAAATAGAGAGATCAGATGAAGTAAAATTTGCCATAGGGCTAAAAACTGCACTGGCGCAAAATGGGCTCAAAACCCCTTCCTTTATCTTTTACAGCAAAAAAGAGCAAAAATTTTATCTCATGGGTTTAAAAAAAGGGGCAGCGGATGAATTCTTAAATGACCTACACCCATCACTTGCAAAGCTTGATGTAATTATCCTGTCAAGGCTGATCCTTGAAAAGGTGATGGAGTTTACCAGGGCCGATATGGATAACGACGCTCTGTTTCACTACAACAGTAATATTGCATCGACAGTTTCCCTTGTTGACTCAGGGGAATTCGATATTGCATTTCTGATTAACCCGACAAAGATTGAACAGGTGCAGGAAATAGCAAGTGCGTCCCAGGTAATGCCCAGAAAGTCGACCTATTTTTATCCCAAGGTGCTGACAGGCATGGTCTTAAACAAGATAGATCCTGATGACTGCATCTGCACCTATTGAAATAGGGCCTTTACCCGGTGAGACCATTGATCCGTTTATGGACGGAAGGTTGAGGATTATCCAGTCAAAAAAGGGTTACAGGTTTTCAATAGATGCCCTTCTGCTCGCAGATTTTGTCACCATCAAGAAACATGACATTGCTATCGACCTCGGTACAGGCTGCGGGGTAATCCCCCTTTCCCTGCTTGCATCAAAGCCTGTAAAACATGTCTACTGCATAGAAATCCAGCAGGAGCTTGCAGGTCAGGCAATGCGTAATGCAAGGCTCAACAACCTAGAAAACAGGATGAGCGTCATATTGGGGGATATCAGGAACCCGCCTCTGCCTTCATCATCAGTGAATGTTGTTGTGTGTAACCCCCCGTACAGACGCAAGGAGAGTGGCAGGATTAATCCTGACAGGCAAAGGGCCATCGCGAGGCACGAAATCTATGCCTCACTTGATGACATTATTAAGGCCGCAAGGTATCTGCTCACAACAAAGGGGAGGCTCTCCATTATATATCCGGCTGAAAGAATGACAGACCTGATGGAAAAACTGAGGGCTTCCGGTTTTGAACCGAAAAAATTAAGGATCATTTACCCTGATAATGATTCAAACGCAAAACTTGTACTTATGGAGGCATGGCTTAACGGTAACAGCGGATTAACGATTTTGCCGCCCCTGTTCGGTCAGGGGGATTATGCTATAGAGAACCCAGCCTGAAGACAATTTTATCAACCGCATTTCTGCCTAGTCTCTGATTCAGTTTTTCTTTAATTGTATCTGACACATATTCAAGTTCCTGAAGCCATATGGATTCAGAGACATTAACCTTAAGCTTTTTTTTTGTTATGTTTGACGGGTGGGTATGATCTGCAATGGCCGGGCCTACTACCTCATCCCATACCTCCCATATCTCGCTGTCCACATGATTGAATTTAAGGTTTGCGCCGGATAGCACCCCCTGCAGGATATCCCTTATGGAGGTCATTGATTCTTTTTTTTCTTCAGACATAAATAGTTTCCTTGAATCATCTTCCCTGTGATAATATTTCAGGACGGTAATAAATCAAGTTATTTCTGTTTTGACCTTAAACCTCATAACGTAGACCTCACACTTTATACCTCATACCAGTTCTATAACAACTCAAAATAGTAGCTGCCTCCTGTGATTGGAAGCTCTGTTAGCCACCCATTATTCCTTGACTAAAACCAAGCCTGCCGTTAGAATGCAAGCATTATTAAAATTCAATAAACATAGAGGAATATTATGGCGTGGGATTGGGAAAAACTGCAACAGCAGAAAAGGGCCAGGCAGGGTGGGCCACCACCACAGGTGGATGAAGTAATTGAAAAATTTAAAAATATGAATGTGAAGTTCCCCGGCGTATGGGTAATCGTAGTGATTTTTATCATTTTTATACTTGGCTTCAACATGATCTACAAGATTGACCCGGAAGAGGTGGGGATTATACAGCGTTTCGGGAAATACACGCGCACAACCATGCCCGGACCTCATATTAAATGGCCTTCAGGTATTGAGACCCTTAAAAAGGTTTCTATACTTAAGATCCAGACAGAGGAGTTTGGAATAGCGCCATCCGCCGGATCAAGAGCCAGATCAGAATCTTCATATACACAGGAATCTCTGATGCTCACAGGTGATCTTAATGTGGCGATTGTTCCATGGGTTGTGCAGTATAATATCAAAGATCCCTATAATTACCTCTTCAAGGTAAAAGAAGTAAAATCAACACTGCGAGACCTTGCAGAGGCCAGCATGAGGCTTGTTGTAGGGGACAGGAGCATTAACGAGGTGATAAACAAGAGGGGTGAAATTGCTGACCAGGCCAAGTTACTCCTTCAGGTTGAACTTGATGAAGCGGAAACCGGCATAAATGTCACCACTATTGAAATGCAGAGGACAACAGTCCCTGAAACTGTCCAGCCCTCGTGGAACGAGGTCAACCAATCCCAGCAGGAAAAGGAGCAGGTGATCTATGAGGCAAAGGAGCAATACAATAAGATGATCCCCCAGGCAAAAGGTCAAGCAGAAAAAACAATCCGTGAAGCGGAAGGCTATGCCCTTGATCGTGTAAACAGGGCTAAGGGTGATGCAACGAGGTTTATTGCACTATATGAAGAATACTCAAAGGCAAAGGATGTAACCAAGAGAAGGCTTTACCTTGAGGCATTGAAGGATGTCTTTCCCAAACTGGGTAATAAATACATACTGGATGCACAGCAGAAAAACATGCTTCCGCTTCTGAACCTTGAAAAGGGAGCTTCCCAGGCAGGAGGTGACAAGTGAAAACAAGCCCTTTTATAATCGTAATAATTATTTTAATTATAATCGGTTACAATTCTTTTTACGTGGTTGATGAAACAGAACAGGTGGTTATTACACAGTTTGGAAAGCCCATTGGTGAATCCATCAGGGAGCCTGGTCTGAAATTCAAGATCCCCTACTACACTGCAAATGTATTTCCGAAAAATCTACTTGCATGGGATGCTGAACCCGGTCAGATACCTACCCTTGACAAGACATTTATCTGGGTTGACCCCTTTGCACGCTGGAAAATAGTTGATCCTCTTAAATACTTTCAGACACTCAACAATGAAACTATAGCAGCCGCCAGACTAAATAACATAATTAACTCTACTGTCCGAAACGCCATAACCTCCTATCCACTGCTTGAAGCAGTCAGAAACACTGACCGCAAACTGGAGATGGATGAAATGGATGCGAGTTTAACCGGGGAGCAGGGTAATGTTGTTATCGGTTCTGTCAAAACAGGCAGGGAAGTAATAGAAAAAAGGATACTCAATGAGGCGCAGCCAAAGCTTACTGAGTTTGGGATAGAGCTTGTTGATGTAAAGATAAAAAGAATAAATTATGAAGAGGGTGTCCAGGAGTCTGTCTTTGGAAGGATGATTGCAGAAAGAAAACAGATCGCAGAAAAATTCAGGTCTGAAGGGCAGGGCGAGGCAAGAAAGATTGAGGGTGACAGGGAAAAAGAAATGAAAAAGATAACCTCCGAGGCATACAGGACTTCACAGGAGATCAAGGGAAAGGCAGATGCCGAGGCAACGCAGATCTATGCCCAGGCATTTGGTAAAGACCCGGAATTTTATTCTTTTGTGCAGACCCTTGATATCTACAAGCAGAGCATTGGAAAAGACAGTTCCCTGATACTTTCCACTGATTCCGAATTCCTGAAATATTTTAAGGGGTACAAGGAT
>CAZCMD010000053.1:0-25979 GCA_964499695.1 uncultured Desulfatiglans sp. | reverse complement strand
ACATCTCAAAATCAATCAGTCTCTTCCAGTAATCCCTGCCAAAGAGGAGGATCGGAATTCGCTTTATCTTTTTGGTCTGGACAAGGGTAAGGGTCTCGAAGAGTTCATCCATGGTTCCGAAACCGCCCGGAAACACGATCAATGCCTTTGCCCTCATGAGAAAGTGCATCTTTCTTATTGCGAAATAGTGAAACTGAAAGCAGAGCTCAGGGGTGATATATTGATTCGGCCGTTGTTCAAACGGTAGAATAATATTGAGCCCGATGCTTTTTGCCCCTGTTTCATGGGCGCCCCTGTTGGCCGCCTCCATTATGCCCCTGCCCCCGCCCGTTGTTATAACATAACTCATTTTTTTTTCTGTGCCCTGGCAGGTCTGTGAAATCATCCTGGCAAGCTTTCTTGCCTCCTCATAATAAAAACTGTTTTTGACCCTCCGGTGTGCAGTCTTATGCTTTTCCAATAGTTCGATGTCTTCAGGGTTTTCCTTCAGCTCTTCTTCGATCTTTTCAAGCTCCTTTGAGGCAGATGCATGATCAGAGGTCCTTGCGCTTCCGAACATAACAACCGTTGATTCTATACCCAGTTCCTGCTGTATCATTTCAGGTTTTAACAGCTCAAGCTGGAGTCTGACCGGCCTTAATTCTTCACGCAATATGAATTCTTCATCAAGGTATGACAGTTTGTATGATGCAGAGCTGGTCTGGGGTGTATCAGCGACATTTCTTGCTGCCTCCACCTCTTCATGTGCATCTGGGTAAGGACTGATCCTTTTTTTATACTGAGACATAATTTACTCCATTCGTGTTTCTTTTTATAACAGATAACAGCATATCTTTCTAATAAAAATCATTCAAGGTCAAATATGATATGTAATATTATTTGCCTGGAACAACCTGTTCATGGTAGTAGTAATCGATTCAAAGATGGCGGAAGATACTGTTTTATTTCCGGCATCATATCACACTCTAAAACCTGTTACCGAGTCTTTCATGATGGAACCGTTAAGCAGATCAAGGAAAAGGCCAGTTACATATCAGAAGGGCCATGCTTTTCTTTATTTTATTTTAATTGCAATCCTTGTAATAGCAGGCTTTACAGGTTACAGGATGCTTGACTCAAAACATAAAAAAAACCTTGCCACACTTGAAAAGGAAAATCTGGAGTGGTCCGGGAAAAATGACAGACTAAGGCGCAGGATCAACTCACTCGAAAAGACCATTTCAAGACTTTCAGGTGATACAGAACTCCCACCTGAAGAAGATATCAATGAAACCGATGAACCGGCCACGGATTTATCAGATGAAGGGCCTGAAACAGCAGTCTCGGTTGAGGATGTGGAGCGCCGCATTGCAGCATTTTTTGTACACCTCGATAAACAGGATTATATAAATGAGTACAAGCTCGGCAGGAGTACATATAACCTGTATGAGGAAACAATAGTGAAGATTTCTGAGAAGCCGCCCCTGCTTGTTAATGAAACCGATTCCCTGAGCAGTATGTTCCAGAACATGGCCCATTTTTACAGGCTGCTTGGCAGGGAACCTATCGCCCTGATCAGGAATGTGCTTTTATATGAAGATGCGGATATGGAATCCACCATGAAGGATTTCTTCCTGTGGTTCACCCTCAGCAATAACTCCGGGATAAAAGGCCGCCCTTCACAGGAGACCCTGTATGAATATGCAGGTTTTTTTCTTAATACTATAGGCGGAAGAAACTACCTGATGCGAAGGGATTCAAAAATAAGGATACTCACAAGCTACTACAGCGTTCTTATCCTTGACAGGGCAAATGACACAAAACAGAACCCTTATGGCATCGATATAAGGCCATATATAAGACTTGTGTATGGCGATATCTCCGGGAAATCGGGCTTTATCTTTTACTCCGAATACATAAAAAAACTTTCAAGGCTTAAGAATAAATACAATATCTATTAACCGCTGATATCCACAAAATATACATATTCCCTTTCCTGTTTCTTATCCTCAGCGGGACATTTTATTAAAACCAAATTACGTGGTTAATTTAACCACTATTTGGCCTTAGCACTAACATTTTAACACCCCATAACATAGCTATTTATTACCACCGACTTTGCATCATCTTGTATTAATTTGTTTTATTCTTATTTTCATACTTCTGGCATACTTACTGCTATATACTGGTGCATTAAACCTAAAAAGGAGAAAAGAGATGAATACAAATCAAATAATAAAGACAACCACCATGGAAAAGGTAGCCTGGTTTATGGATAAGTACCCGGGTCTGGTTTCATTAATTTTAACGATTGTGATTTTTGCCGCTATTATTTCTTAATAACATTCTAATGATGCACCTCAAGAGGAAAATTATTTTGGGGTGCCTTTAATTAATGATCCGTAGACGGTATCTACAGCAAGATCAATTGCCCTGTTGGCCTCGACCCATTTATTGAAATCTTCTGGTGGCATATTGATGGCGATCCTTTTTAATTCCTTAATAAGTTCCGCATCAATAGTCTTCTGAAACCTGCTTACCTGTCTTGAGACAGTAATGAGGACACGCCGTCTGTTATCAGGGTCCTGCTTTCTTTCAAGCACACCCTTTACTACCATCCTTTCAACCAGGGTTGAGGCGGAAGATTTGGAGATTCTCAGGATCATTGCTACATCAGACAGAGTGCATGGCTGGACCTTGGCTATCTTGAATACTGCCTGCATCTGGGTATTTGTCAGCTCGCTGAAAGGGTCCTTCATGCTCAGGCGTTTTCCGATGCGCTGGAATTTGGAAAATAATATCCCATCAAGTTTTTCCATCACATTAATAATGTCCTTTATTTCTCTGTCCATCATGGCCCTTTTTTAAGACGAGGTGAGTATTTTTTGACTGGAGGATAGGTGTATACCCTTTTTGTGTCAAGATAATAGTTGCCTCACAGTAATATATAAATCCCCTTTCAACAGGTATTTTATATTTGACAGCACTAATAATCTGCATTATCAGTATTGTTCGTAATCGAAACTGTTTCTTCTACGAATAGACCATTCAAAAAGGGTTAACATATGAGAAAAAAAATACTTTTTTCTATATTGCTGATTACTGTCTCCGTTGTTTTTTCATCATGCAGCAGGCAAACGGACACACCTGCTGAAACGATGATCATCAATGGTAAAATCTACACGGTTAACCCTGCCGAACCATGGGCTCAGGCTGTTGCAATCAGAGATGGCAAAATAGTAGCCGCCGGGTCAGACAAATTTATTGCATCATATAAGGGCTCCTCCACAAAAATTATTGATGCGAAAGGGAACATGGTGCTCCCCGGATTTGTCGAATCCCATGTGCATATAATGGCCGGCGCCTCCATGCTTGATCGGATTTCTTTGAATGAAGCGAAAACCATTTCTGATTTCCAAAAAATGATAAAGGATTATGCCATCGCACATCCTGAAAAGGAATGGATACAGGGTATGGGATGGTACTACAGCATCTTCGGTAAGAGCGGTTTACCTGATAAAAAGTATATTGATGAAGTCGTCTCTGACCGACCTGTATATTTGGCGGCTTATGACGGGCATAGTTCTTTTGCTAATAGCAAAGCGCTTGAGTTGGCGGGCATCACGAAAGATACACCCGATCCGCCAGCAGGTGTTATTACGCGTGATCCGCAAACAGGGGAGCCTACAGGCGTTTTAAAAGAAGGTGCCGCACAATTGATGAATAGAGCCATTCCCCCAACGTCTCCCGCGGGAGAACGGGATAACCTGGCCAAAGCTATCCACTACGCCAGCTCGCTTGGATTTACCCGCATGATCAGCGCCGGTGCTGACGCAGAGCGTGTCGAGTTGTTTGACGAGATCCGGCAAAGAGGGGAGTTGACAACACGCTTATACATGGCGCGTTTCATTAATCCTCCGCTAACTCCTGAAATCATCAATAGCCTGGAAGAAATGCGAATAAAGTATAACGACGATTGGATCGATCTGAACACTGTGAAGTTCTTAATGGATGGTGTCATCGAGTCCAGTACTGCTGCAATGCTTGAACCTTACACGAACGATCCTACAAACAAGGGATTCTTTAATTTTGACCCGGAAATATACAAGAAAAGTGTGATTGAACTTGATCGCCTCAGTTATTCAATATCCACTCATTCTATTGGGGATGCCACCGTTCGCCTGGCCCTGGATGCATACGAAGCGGCGGGCAACGCAAATCACCGAAAAGATCAAAGACACCGCATTGATCACATTGAGGCCCCGAGCGCCCAGGATATCCCCCGATTCGGGAAGTTAGGAGTGATTGCCAGCATGCAGCCGCTGCATACAACTCCCAATGATAACAATTTGAATAACTGGGCTGGAAACATAGGCCCGGAACGCGCTTCCCGCGCCTGGCCCTGGCGTTCCATCCTGTCCGGCGGTGCGACTTTGGCCTTTGGCAGTGACTGGCCTGTGGTAACCTTAAACCCATGGCCGGCTATTCAGATGTTATTGACACGCACAACCCCTGAAGGTACACCTGAGGGCGGCTGGCTTCCTGAACAGAGACTCACTCTTGATGAGGCTATTTACGGTTATACCTTAGGAGGGGCAATCGCCTGCAGAAGAGAGGATAAGGAAGGTTCCATTGAGGTTGGGAAGCTTGCAGATTTAATAATTATTTCCCAGAACCTTTTTGAAATACCACCTGATCAAATAGGAAAAACAAAGGTATTGGTGACAATGGTTGGTGGGGCTGTGGTTTACAATGATTCATCATGGGTAGGAAAATAGACCTACGGTTTATCACCGGTAATATATTATATTTTATTTAAATGGAGGATTGTTTATGAAAGCGAGAATTCACATCATCATTTTATTGTTCATTTTAATGCCTGTTGTTGCCAGCGCCCAGGGAACCGGCAGTTCATGTGACCGTAAATGTCTTGAGGGTTATATAGACAGGTACATGGATGCCATGCTTGATAACAACCCCACCCTTGAACTTTTTTCAAGGGACTGTAAATTCACAGAAAACGGGGTCAGACTGCCCTTAGGCAACGAAGGCCTCTGGGTAACAATGTCTGCAAAGGGTAACTATAAATTTTATGTCCCGGATATAGAGACCCAGCAGGTAGCCTTTCTGGGCACTGCCCGCGAAAGCGGGAGTAATGCTAAGGGTGAAGGTCAGCTTGTTGGAATAGCAATAAGGCTTAAGATAGTCAACAACCTGATAACCGAGGCAGAACAGATTGTTGTGAGGCCGGCAAGTGACACAATGGGCCTTACAGGGAAATCCACTGTAGGAGAGCTTGTAGAAAAGATGGGTGCGCCCCATAATATCTTCACGGAACCTATCCCGGTTAAGGAACGCGCATCAAGAGAAGAACTTGTAAAGACCGCAAACTATTACTTTTCCGGCCTTCAGAAGAATGATCATGGTAAAGGATACTATCCCTTTACAGATGACTGTCACCGCATTGAAAATGGCGTCGCTGCCACCAATGTACCTGTGCCTGAAGGCCAGACACGGCCTGATCCCAAGACTGCAACCGTGTACTCAACCAACTGGGGTTGCAAGGAGCAGTTTGAGGCAGGGAAAATGGGATTCATTACACGTGTCAGAGACCGCAGGTTTGTGGCAGTAGATCAGGAGAGGGGTATTGCATTTGCCTTTGCCTTTTTTGATCATGACGCCATTAACTGGACATGGCAACTTGCAGAACTTTTCAGGATAGAAAATGGCCAGATCCGCAGGATTGAGGCGATCTTTCACAGGTGCCCGTATGGGATGAATGCAGGATGGAGCACCTATGAGCAGGGTATTTCGGATAGTATACAGAGTATAAGGTAAATAAATTTATTATATGGAACTGTAGGGGCACGGCGCACCGTGCCAGTCCGGGCACGCAGCAGCGTGCCCTTAAAGACATAGTGGGTTTTTCGAAAAGGGGCACGATGCGTCGTGCCCCTACAATGAACCGAAAATATCAATTTTAAAACATCATATATTCAATTTAATAATAAAGGAGGGTTTTATATGAAATTTAAAAAAATCGGCTTGGCTATTTGTGTTATACTTTTATTTTCCACTACATCCTTTGCCTACACTTCCGGGTATTGTGACCGTGAGTGCCTTGTAAAAATGATGAAGGACTATCTGGCTGCACTGGTCGCCCATAATCCATCGGCGGTCCCCTTTGACAGATATGTCAAGTATACCCAGAACACGGCTGAGATCCCGGTTGGGTTCGGGCTTTGGGATACAGCATCAGGTGGGCCATCGGAATTTCAGGTATATGCTGCTGACCCTGTAAATCAGCAGGTGGCTGGCCTTTTCATGATGAAGGAGAACAACAATGAGGATATTCTGCTTGGTGTACGTCTTGGCCTGCGCCGGGGTAAGATCGCCGAGGTAGAACATCATGTGCTGAAAAGAGATGAGATCAGCATCCAGAACCTGCAAAAACCCCGCCCCGGTCTTGTGGAGGATATAGCGCCGGAAGATAAAACACCCCGTAACCAGATGCTCGATATAGGTCTTTCTTACTATGATTCTCTTACAGGTGAAGATGGCACCCTTTCGCCATATGCCCTGGAGTGTCAGCGCCGTGAAAACGGTGGCATATCTGTAGGCGGCAAAAAAGAGGATGTCCCCGAAGCAAAGGAGACACCAAGAGATTTTGCACCACCAGAGGGTGTTGACCCTGAGATGATGAAACTTGGAAAGGCCCTGTCACTTGTACCCAATACATGTGAAGGACAGATCACTGCCGGTGTGTGGGGATACATATCCGAGATCAGAAACCGCCGCCTGCTTGTTATTGATGAACAGAAGGGGCTGGCTGTGGGTTTTTCAAACCTCTACCATGACAGCAAGCTCAAGGAGATGAAACTCTTTGGAATAAAGGGAGTGGATAAGGTGCCCGCATTCCAGGGCACATTCAATATGCCTGCTATCCACTTCTTCAAGATCAAAAAAGGAAAGATTTATGATATAGAGGCAACAGGGCTGGTACTGCCATATGGCACAAAAACAGGGTGGGAATAATTAAAAGCAGGGTTCAAGGGGTCCAGGGTTCGAGTGTTAAAACCCAAGGGCTTTCACTTGAACCCTTGAATCCTCGACCCCTTGGCCCCTTAAATCATCAAAGGAGAATCAAAATGAAAAAATCAATTTTATATTCATCATTCTTTATAATTATAATTTCTATGTTTTTTACTTCCTGTGCTACAACCGGCATGAAGGTTATCAGCAACAACAACTATGCCGAAGATCGAGCACAGATAGAAGACCTTCAGGCGCGTTATCTATTTGCACTCGATTTTTTTGATCTTGACACCTATGTCTCCACCTTTACCGAGGACGGTGTCCTGGATATTATAGAGTACAAAGTCAAGGGACGCGCTGCGATACGTAAGGCTATTGAGGACTCGAGATCTGTTTTTGATCGCTCCGGAAATAAAGTACCAGAAGGGCTCTACCCTGCCACAGGTCGTCATAATATCACCAATATTGTAATCAAGGTTGATGGTGACAAGGCCTATGGACGTGCTTACTGGTTCCATTATAGTAATGACAACCCTGAAAGGAAGGCCACATTTGATGGTTACGGACACTATGAGGACGAAATGGTAAAGGTGAATGGTCAGTGGCTCTTCAGCAAGCGCATTATTTATAATGAAGGTGTAAAAAAATGGATAGGCCCGGCCAAAAATCCGGCGTGGTAGATCTATTTATAAATTTCCGATGTTCTGTATCGTGAAATATGTTCCATTTTGCCCCCCCGCAGCTTAGCTGCGGGGTGATTCATTTTTATTACAATTTTATACCTGATTTCGTAGTGAGGTGTCGAAAGTCTTGTATTTAAAGGGAATTTGTAGAGACGGGTTTTAAACCCGTCTCTACGTTATAGATATCAGGTGCAAAATTCAGGTTATAATTAGTCTATTTGTTATTTCCGGTTGTATAACCGTAGGGACACGCCGCATCGTACCATGATGGGCACGGTGCGCCATGCCCCTTCTACAGGATAAAATTTAGTTCTCTCCCATTAATCGAGATTGATACTCGATTGATGATAATACACCGGAATAAGTGTTTTTATTTTGAATACACCTATCTTTTCAGATAACAGGAGCCATAAATATGAACACACCAATACATCGATTCAAGTATACCAAACTCACAAAAGACCAGATCTCAAAGAAACTTGCTATGGCTGATTCTGGAGCAAAATGCATATCGGAATTCTCAAATGCCCTTGCAGGAAAATCCATCAAGATAATTATTGATGAAGGTCCGATCCTGAGCTACAGTTTTAAAGATCAGAGTTCTTTATTATTCTCGGAAAATAATGGCTCAGCAGTCAAAGCGCATTATGGATCACTTGATTTGAAGCAGATGGTTTTCTTTTCCCACATGGTTCCGGACTCCTTAAAAAGCTACAATGTATTTATTGACTTCTCTACAAATCTTGTAACCATTTTCGAGGTATGGTTCTGCGGTGAAAAGGACAGCCAGGGGCAGGATCTGGATAACAGGGAGGTTCAGCGCGAGATATATTTCGGTTACGTTGATGTGCCGGGGCAGACACCACCTCAAAAACGCCATCACACCACAAACAGGATACAAGGGAAAGGCATGTACTGGAGGCAGGACACAGGTATTGAGACCCTTGATTTCTATCCGTCTATTGTTTCATCCACCTTTGTGGAACTATCCCGGCACATGGATAACCTTGGATACAGCAGCCCTTCTGATTATATCCTTGTTGATGACAATAACTTTATTTACGACCGTACAGAATGTGAATTTTCAGGCATCATGACACTCTACCTGGTTGATCAGATCACAGAAGAACAGATAGGCATGCGGCTGGGGTTTAATGAAAAGGATGAACTGGAATATTACATGTTCAGAGGGAAAGGAAAAACCGTTGGACACCTTACAAGGCTTGAGCCCTTTAATGAAGACGGCAGTGTAATTAAGGTCGGCATGGGGCTTGATCAGGAGAAAAAGACAAAAGGTCAGAGATTAGTATACCGCCCCGGAAGAGGTATTGTTTCTATAAGCGAGGAAGAAATGCACAGGGCTGCTGAAAAAAGAACAGAGTCATTTAAATGGGACCCTGACATGCCCAAAGAAAAGGCAGCAGGATCAATGTCAGAGAATGCCCTGCCCCTTACAGATATCCTGGCAAATAAGAATTTCATCCTTCGATATGATAACAATGGCCCGGTGTTTGAATATATGGTTACAGACAGGAAAACACTCTCATGGCGTATTCATGGTGAAACAGAATGGCACAGGGAATCATACAGGGCATTTGAGATAGATGAAAACCTGGTTTTTTTCGCCCACATACAGAGCGGAAGCAGGCCCAGGAAAAATGTCAAGATAGCCATAGACCTGACTAATGGGCTTACAACATGTATTGAATCGAGCATGGGAAACGAATACAGTGCAAATGAAATCTCTTATAAAACCTTCTTTGGTGTGGCTGAAATAGCGGGTGTTGAAACACCCCGATACAAAAGGCATGGATTCACAGATGAACTTGTCGGCAAAGCCTATAGCAGGACATGGGGCATGATGACCTCCATGCATCTTTATACTACACCTCATTCAGCAACATGGACCATATACACTGATGATCAGACATTAGGCATGCAGTGGAGCGCCCCCTGCATATATATAAAACTTCGTGAAGGTGTCTATATTTTTAATCTGCATGAAGAGGCAGGAACCACCTATGAGACCTGCATAGCTATCAACAATAAAACCATGCGTGTAAGCGGATTTGAATATCACGGTGACAGCACCGGCGTGGATTTTTCCGTTATAGGGGCCATAGGACGACCTATTGGATGCTATGATGTAAAAGACTACTTCAGTATTAAGGGGAGTAAGACGCTTTAAGACCTTGAACCCCTCTATACTCGAGCCGTGAAATTGCTGCTGATTTTTCTATTCCAGCAGCATAGGAGGTCTTCTTCCGCTCACCGGGTTAACATAGTGATTATGAAGATCCTGCTGCCATGTCTTTGTTTTATTTGCCTTTTGCTGAAAGCTGAATGCTGATGGCTGACTGCTTTCATACAAAAACATCAGTTTTGTATGAACACCATTTATAATTTTAATCTTGAAAAATATTTTTTATTGAATTATGAATAGCCCTGAACAAACAGGGAGCAGGAAAGTACAATATTCCGGGTTGCTTTTTGTTTTTTCAATCGATATTATCGATATTGTTATGATTTCAGGCTGGATAGATGGGACAATATATTGGAGTTTTGTTGGCATTGATTTTCGGGGTAATAACCCTTGCCCCGCTATTGCTTATTCATCATTTTCTTTCTCGCTATACCGCAAAAAAAACTATCCGGAATACAGAATATGATTTATCAAAGGAAGGCACCTATGAGTGCGGGGTTGAACCCACAGGTGACGCCCGCAGCAGATTTTCAGTCAGGTTTTTCCTTATTGCGATGCTCTTTGTTATTTTTGATATTGAGACTGTATTGATATTTCCATGGGCCGCTACATTCAAGCTCCTGGGGATATTCGGGTTTATTGAGATGATGATCTTTTTAGCTATACTCACAATTGGTCTTGTTTATGCCTGGAAAAGGGGCGCACTGGAATGGTAATGAACAGCGGCTCACAGGGTCTGGAAGACCGGGTCTTTACAACACGCCTCGCAGGTCTCCTCGACGTAATTAAAAGCAAGGGAGAAGAGGTTGCTGCCTGGAGCAGGAAAAACTCCCTGTGGCCCTACACCTTCGGCACTGCATGCTGCGGTATAGAGGTAATGGCCTATTTTGCAAGCGTTACCGATGTAGCGCGGTTCGGGGCCGAGGTCATCAGATTTTCTCCCAGACAGGCTGACTGTATGATAGTGGCCGGCACAATCACCGAAAAGCAGGCCCCTGTACTTAAAAAGATATATGACCAGATGCTGGAGCCAAAATATGTGATTGCAATGGGGGCCTGTGCCTCTACAGGGGGTTTTTACAAGGCTTACCATGTGGTCCAGGGTATTGATGAAATAATTCCCGTTGATGTCTATGTGCCCGGATGCCCTCCAACCCCGGAAGGGCTTTTATATGGCCTCATGAAACTTCAGGACATTATAGATAAGGAAGGGATAGGTTTCAATCAGGGAGACCGGCTCAAGGAACGTTTAATGAAAATAGAAAACAGGAACAAGGACGAACAATAGCCTTTTACTATGAATAATAATCCAACAATAGATAGACTTATTGAAAGGTTCCCTGATGAAATAATTGAGTATGAAAAAGGGGAGAGGGAATCGGTTGCAGTAATCAAAAAGGATAAGATCCTGGAGATATGCCGCTTTTTAAGGGATGATCAGGGATTACGCTATAATTATTTGATTGATCTCTGTGGTGTTGATTATCAGAGAATGGAGAAGCACCCAAGGTTTGCAGTGGTTTATCACCTTTTTTCGCTGGAAAAGGGTTACAGAATAAGATTAAAGGCGCCTCTTGAAGAGACGGACACTAATATAGATTCTGTTGTCGAGGTCTGGAAAGGCGCTGAATGGTTTGAAAGAGAGGCTTATGACCTTTTTGGAATAATCTTCAATCATCACCCCTTCTTACGACGCATCCTCACCCACCATCAATTTGTCGGGCACCCATTGAGAAAAGATTATCCCACTGAAAAAAGGCAGCCTTGCACAGAGATTTGGGACATGGAGTTTTAATGAAAGAAGCAGGCGATTATCAGATAATAAACATCGGGCCGGCCCATCCTATCATGCATGGCGCCCTTCGTTTGAAGCTCATGATCGAAGGGGAGACCATCGTAAAGGCAAGGATGGAGATCGGCTATCTTCACCGGTGTTTTGAAAAACTGTGTGAGAGCCGCACATGGGCAACCATTATGCCTTACACGGACAGGCTCAATTACTGTTCAAGCCTGATGAACAATCTCGGCTACTGCATTGCAGTTGAGGAATGGCTTAACCTAACGGTACCGCCAAGGGCCAAGGCAATAAGGGTCTTTTTCAATGAGATGCACAGGATAATGGATCATTGCACATGCCTGGGGCCGGGGCTTGTCGACCTCGGTGCCCTTACAAACCTGTGGTATCTCTTTACGGTGCGAGAGCTGGCCTACAAGCTGATCGAGGAGGTATGCGGATCAAGGCTTACGACCACCTTTCTGAGGATCGGCGGCATTGCCCGTGACGTGCAGCCCGATTTCAAGGAAAAGGCAAAGCAGTTTTTGCAGGATGCGCCCAAATATATCGATGACGTAAGAAGGCTCATTGAAAAAAACAGGATTTTTATAGACAGGACAAGGGACATAGCAAAGATAAGCAGGGATGATGCGATTGCATTTTCTTTCACCGGTCCATGCGGAAGGGCAAGCGGCATCAACTATGACGTCAGGAAGGCAAGGCCCTACCACGGATACGAAAATTATGACTTTGATGTTCCTTTGGGGTCAAACGGCGATTGTTATGACCGCTATATGGTGAGGATTGAAGAGATCGGGCAATCCTTCAGGATCATGAAGCAGGCCATTGATGAGCTTCCTGACGGCCCTTTCATTATAGATGATCCGGAGGTTGTGCCACCTCTAAAAAGGGATACATACTCAAATATTGAAGGTCTCATCAATCATTTCAAGCTGGCGATTGACGGGATAAAGGTGCCTGCTGGCGAATGGTATTCCTGTACCGAATCCGCCAACGGTGAACTGGGATATTTCTGCATAAGCGACGGGAGCGGCACCCCTTACAGGCTTAAGCTGCGGCCGCCATCCTTTGCAATATGCCAGGCAACTGAAAAGCTTGCCGTGGGCTTAATGCTGCCGGACCTGACCGCTTTGATCGGCAGTCTTAATATAGTCGCAGGAGAACTTGACAGGTAATGGCTTTAGAATTCAGTGAAAACGCAAAAAAGGAACTGGCAGCCAGGGTAAAGGCCCTGCCGGACAGACACTCTCTTGTGATCCCGGCGCTCCATGTGGCGCAAAGGGAATTCGGATTTATCTCACCCGAGGTCATGGAGCTTGTCTCCTCTGAAACCGGAGCGCCGGTCTCCGAGGTCAAGGCAGTAGCCACCTTTTACACAATGTTCAATAAAAAGCCGGTTGGAAGGTTCCATATCCAGGTATGTCAGAACCTTACATGTTCCATGCTTGGAGCCGAATCGATCATCTCATATCTGGAAAAGAAACTTGAGATCAGGTGCGGAGAGACAACAGCGGATAAGATGTTTACTATCTCACGGGTTGAGTGCCTGGGAGCATGCGGAACCGCACCGGTTATGCAGATAAACGACACCTATTACGAAAATCTTACCTGTGAAAAGGTGGATGAAATTATAGAGAATTATAAAAAAGGGCGAATTAAGGAATGAGCGCGCCAAAGATACTATTAGATGGCATTGATCATAAGGAGAGCATCTCCCTTGAATATTACCTCTCAACAGGAGGTTACAGGGCCGCTGAAAAGGTTTTAAAGACCATGAAGCCTGACGATGTCATCGGGGAGATAAAGGCAAGCGGGCTCAGGGGCCGCGGAGGTGCAGCCTTTCCGGCAGGGATGAAATGGTCATTTGTGCCAAAGGGCGATATGCCCAAATTCATTATCTGCAATGCCGATGAGGGAGAACCCGGCACATTCAAGGACAGGCTGCTTTTATCCAGGATGCCTCATCGTCTTATAGAAGGCATGATCATTGCGGCATACGCCATTAACGCTGCCAAAGGCTATATCTATATCAGGGGCGAGTTTGCCTCGGAGATAAACACTGTTGAAAAGGCTATTAGAGAGGCATACGAGGCCGGACGCCTTGGCGCTAACCTATTCGGGACAGGCTTTAGTTTTGATCTAACCGCCTACAGGGGCGCAGGCGCCTATGTATGCGGCGAGGAGACAGCACTTATAGAATCGCTTGAGGGAAAACGGGGAACACCAAGGCTCAAGCCCCCTTTCCCGGCAAACTGCGGCATTATCAAATACCCGACAGTTGTGAATAATGTTGAGACACTCTCCGCGGTTCCGTGGATAATGACAAACGGTGCAAAGGCATATGCAGAGATTGGTACGCCGAAAAGCGCAGGCACCAAGCTCTTTTCAATATCAGGCCATGTAAACAGGCCGGGCGTCTATGAGGCTGAGCTTGGCATCCCCCTCATGAAATTCATCGAGGATTATGCCGGGGGGATAAAGACGGGGATGAAGTTAAAGGCGATCATCCCGGGTGGATCATCAACGCCGATCCTTACAGCAGAAGAATGCATGGACGTTAATCTTGATTATGAATCCCTGGCAGCAAAGGGTTCTATGCTTGGAAGCGGGGCAATCATTGTCATGGGTGAAGGGACATGCATAGTCAGGTCTCTTATGACTCTGACCAGGTTTTATGCGCATGAATCATGCGGTCAGTGCACGCCATGCCGTGAGGGTACCCCGTGGCTTGCCAGGATCGTAAAGGCTATAGAAGAAGGGAAAGGCACGGAATCTGACCTTGACCTTTTAAAAGATATCTGCATGAGCATGGCAGGAAATACGGTCTGCCCACTGGGTGATGCCGCTATAATGCCTGTTCAGTCGTATCTTGCAAAATACAGAGAGGAATTTCTGGAACATATCAGGCTTGGCCGCTGCCCTTCGCCTGAGTGGACCTTACAGGTATAATATCAGATGGATAAGTCGACCATAAAACTCACTATTGACGGAATTGAAACAACCGTTGAACCCTGCACTACTATAATGAAGGCAGCGGAATCCATAGGTATACATATACCCAGGTTCTGTTTTCATCCCGGTCTCTCCATCTCGGGCAATTGCCGGATCTGCGTCTGTGAAGTTGAAAAGATGCCGAAGCTCGTCACCAGTTGTTCCACCGCAGCCACTGAAGGCATGATTGTCCATACCAACAGTGAGAGGGTAAAAAAGGCCAGGAAAGGGATACTTGAACTGATGCTCAGCGAGCACCCGCTTGATTGCCCAATATGTGACAAGGCAGGTGAATGCTCACTCCAGGATTATTACATGGAGATAGGGCTTCATAAAAACAGGTTTAAATTTGATAAATGTCATAAACCCAAGGCCGTGAAGATCAAACCGCATCTTGTCCTGGACGCCGAAAGGTGCATACTCTGCGCAAGGTGTGTCAGGTTCGTAAAGGAGATCACAAAGACAAATGAGATCTCAATCGGCTGGCGCGGCAATCATGCGGAGATAGACACGTTCGAACACAAGGGCATTGAAAACGGGTATGTCGGCAATCTCCATGAACTGTGCCCTGTTGGCGCACTCACATCATCGGACTTCCGTTTCAAATGCAGGTCGTGGTTTCTTAAAAGTCACCCGAGCATATGCCCGTCATGTTCCACAGGGTGCAATATCCTGATTGATGAAAAAGAGGGGCATGTCTTCAGGCTTCGCGCAAGGGAAAACATGGAGGTAAACCGTTACTGGCTTTGCGATGAAGGCCGGTATAATTATAAGGACATAAATTCAGATGAAAGACTTTCCCACCCGCTCATGAAGGTCAACAATGAATTTGCACATGTTTCATGGGCATCCGCAGTCGATAAAATCCATTCCGCCTTTTCAGAGATCATGGAATCGGGCGGAAAGATAGCAGGTGTCGCGAGCGCACAACTCACAAATGAAGAGCTGTATTTGTTCTCCCTCTATTTTAAAGATGTTATAAAAAACGGGATCATCGGCTATCGTCTTGATGATGGCGGGAAAAGAGCGGAAGGGCTGCAGGATGGGATTCTCAGGCGGCATGATAAAAATCCCAATACAAAAGGGGCTGAGTTGATACTGGGTAATCCTTCTAACGGTGTTCACGACATATTCAGAGAGGCCGCGTCCGGGGCGCTGGCAGGGTTGTATATTATGGCTGCAGAAAAGATTACTGACCCGAACCTGATCGCCTCCCTCAGGAAGGCAAGGTTAAAGGTAAAATTTATAGTGGTTCAGGCAAATAAAAAATGTGAACTCCTTGAGCTTGCCGATATCGTTCTTCCATCCGCCTCGTTTGCCGAGAAGGAAGGCACCTTCACAAATTTTGAGGGCAGGATACAGAGACTGCATAAGGCAGTTGATAACGTCAAGGAGAGCAAGACAGACCTTGAGATATTCGGGCTTCTGCTCTCAAAGGCAGGATTTAAAGAATTGAACTATTCAGCGCCTGAGGCATTTAATGCCCTTGGTTCATCTTGTGATGCATTTTCGGATCTCAGATTCGAGGATATACCCCCTCAGGGCATATTAATAAAAGGAGACAGATAGAAAGTGGACTGGATTGATCTCCTTATAATGACTGTTAAGATAATTGTGGTTGTCAGCGTCTTTCTGAGCACTGTCACGCTTCTTGTCTGGGGTGAACGGAGGATCTGCGCCCTTATGCAGGATCGGCTCGGCCCGAACAGGACAAACATATTCGGGTTTAAGCTTGCAGGTATTATCCAGTGTATTGCCGATGTTGTGAAATTCCTTCTGAAGGAGGATTTCTCTCCGGTTAGGGCCAACAGGTTAATGTACAACCTGGGACCATGGCTTGTTTATCTCCCTGCGGTTATTGTCCCTATTGCTCTCCCCTTTGCTGATACAATAAGGATCGGTGAGAGGATCATCTCCTTTCAGGCGGCTGACCTTGATACAGGGCTTCTTTTTATATTCGCGGTTTCGTCTCTGGGGATATACGGGCTTATTATGAGCGGATGGGCCTCAAACAACAAATATTCTCTTCTGGGCTCTATACGTTCAAGCGCCCAGATGATAAGCTATGAACTGACCCTCTGTCTTGCGGCTGTGGGGATACTGATGGTATTAGGCACATATGAAAACACCTCTTCCTTTGAGCTGAATCATATTATAAGGGCACAGGGCGAGATAATCAGCATCCTGGGGGTACCTGTTCCAAGGTGGGGTATTGTGGTCCAGCCCCTGGGGTTCATACTGTTCCTGATTGCAACATATGCAGAGACAAACCGCCTTCCCTTTGACATGCCGGAGGATGAGTCCACCCTCGTCGCAGGATACCATACGGAATATGGCGGCATGAAGTTTGCCGTCTTTTTCATGAGCGAGTATGTGGCAATGATCACAGCGAGCTGCCTCGTGGTAATACTTTTCTTCGGGGGATGGCAGGTTCCCTGGGCCAATACCAGTGTGCTTATGGCGAATGCCCCGGTTGTTGCCCGATTGATACTGGCCGTCACAGGCTTAGGTTTGCTGGTCGCAGGAGCTGTTTCATGGAAGGTCGTAAATACTGAACTCTATGCCTACGGCGTTTCCCCTGGGATAAGAAAGTTAAGCGATCCGCTGAAAAAAATTATTATCTTTTTCCTGTTTCTCGCAGGCATGGCCCTGATTGCCGTATCTTCATTTTTAATACCCGCTGAGATGCCACAGGTATCAAGGTCAATCGTTGCTGCCCTTGCGCAGATAGGCGCCTTCACGGCAAAGGTCGCATTCTTTCTGTTTTTATATATCTGGGTCAGGTGGACCATACCAAGATTCCGCTATGACCAGGTTATGAGACTCGGATGGAAGATACTTCTTCCTCTTTCTATTATTAACATATTTTTGACAGGCATTATAAGCCTGGCAATTAACTAAATACTTAAGGACTATGGCGCAACGCGAAGATAAAAAGGAAACTACCGGGAACAATATAGTAATCAGCTCTCATATGAAGATTTCGCATCTCATATGGCTGGTTGAGATTGTTAAGGGCTTACGGATTACCATAACCCATTTCCTAAAGAATCTTTTTAATCGCCCCGGGATGATTACAATCAGTTATCCTGAAGAAAGAAGGGTTTACGGGCCTCTTTTTCGCGGCAGGCACAAGATTAATACAAGAGAAGACGGAAGCCCCAAGTGTGTCGCATGTATGCTGTGCGCTACTGTTTGTCCGGCCCGCTGTATAACGATCGTTGCAGAAGAGTCTTTGGATAGTAAAATTGAAAAAAGGCCGAAGTCTTTTGTCATCAACGGGCTCAAGTGCGTTATGTGCGGATTCTGCGTTGATGCATGCCCTGTGGGAGCAATCTATATGACAGGCGAATATGAACTTGCCGATTACAGTCGCGATGCCTGCATGTGGGATCTTGATTTTTTAATGAACAGAAAGGGCCTTGATAAATCGCCTCCCGGTTATCAACCACTGGAGTAAATATGGACAGTATTGGAATCACAATCGCATTTTGGGTCATGGCAGTTTTGGCTGTTGGCCTTTCAATAGCCGCGATAAGCCTGAAAGACCCTTTAAAAAGCGCCTTCTGCCTGATAGGCGTATTTATTGCGTCTGCATCGATTTTTCTTATTTTAAACGCCTCCTTGCTTGCTATCTTTCAGATACTCGTATATGCGGGCGCAATAATGGTCTTTATCATCTTTGTTATAATGTTCATAAACCTGAGACCGGAAGAGCTTAAGGAGAAGACAATAAATGCAGCCAAGATCCTTTCTCCTGTCATTGCCCTTGCTTTAATCGTGGGAATAGCAGCCTATAAATACATGCCCATCCTCCCTGTCACAGTTGATCAGGGTTTCGGAAAGGTTCAATCGGTATCAGAGGTGCTTTACACAAGATTTGTCTTTGCCTTTGAGGCCGTATCACTATTACTGCTCATAGCAATTATCGGCGCTATTGTGCTGAGTGGAAAGAAAGATAAAAAAGGGGTGGAAAAATGAGCGTAACCATTTATCACTTTTTGACCCTCTCGATGATATTGTTCTTTATTGGCGCGATAGGCGTACTGGTCAGACGAAACGCCCTTATCGTGCTCATGTCCCTTGAGCTGATGCTCAATGCGGGGAATATATCCCTTATCACATTTTCAAGGTTTTATGGTAAACCTGACGCACAGGTTGCAGTTTTTCTGATAATGGCGATTGCCGCTGCCGAGGTTGCAATAGGGCTTGCAGTTATCGTTAAGATATTTCGCCTGAAAAAAACGATTAATATTGACCTTATAAGGAGTCTTAAAAAGTAAGATGCACGCCACCTTCGGATATCTATGGCTTATTCCGTTCCTTCCGCTTTTAGGAGCGCTGTTTAACGGGCTGTTTGCATACAGGGCCCCAAAAGGCGTCATCAGTGTTGTAGGGTGCGGGACAATTGGGATCTCCTTTGCCATCTCTTTGGCCTCATTCCTTTACCTGGTAAATCTCCCGGAAGAGAGCCGGCAGATCCTGGATCATCTTTATACATGGATTACCGTAGGTGATTTCAAAGCGGATTTTAACTTCTATCTTGATCCCCTCTCAGGCGTGATGGCACTGGTCGTTACCGGGGTCGGGTTTCTTATCCATCTCTATTCCATAGGCTATATGCATGATGATCCCGGCTACGGAAAATATTTTTCATTTATAAATCTTTTTATATTTGCAATGACCATGCTGATACTCTCGGACAACCTGGCAGGGATGTTCCTTGGCTGGGAGGGTGTAGGTCTTTGCAGCTATCTCCTGATCGGCTTCTGGTACCAGGATGATGAAAAGGCTGATGCCGGGAAAAAGGCATTTATCTGCAACAGGATAGGTGATGCCGGATTCATCATCGGGATGGGGCTTTTGTTCTGGTATTTCGGAACGATCTCCATGCCTGATATGGCATCTACTATTCATTCGGGTGTTTCTATTAATGGCCTTGTCATAACTTTTGCCTGCATCGCATTATTTATCGGCGCAACCGGCAAGAGCGCACAACTGCCGCTCTATGTATGGCTACCTGATGCCATGGCAGGCCCTACGCCGGTTTCCGCATTGATTCATGCCGCCACCATGGTAACTGCCGGGGTCTATATGGTCGCCCGCCTGAATTTTCTGTATATCCTCTCCCCTGTTGCAATGGCGATTGTTGCATGCATTGGCGTCCTGACCGCCATATGGGCGGCAATGATAGCCTTTACTCAGAACGATATTAAGAAGGTTCTGGCCTATTCGACTGTCAGCCAGTTAGGCTTCATGTTTATAGGTGTCGGGGTCGGCGCCTTTTCAGCAGGTGTCTTTCACCTCATGACCCATGCATTTTTCAAGGCATGCCTTTTTTTAGGGAGCGGCGTTGTCATTCACTACCTTCATGGAGAACAGGATATAAGAAAGATGGGTGGGCTCAAAGATATGCCCGGCATGAAGGCAGTCTTTTTCGCATGGGTTGCTGCAACGCTTGCAATATCAGGCCTTCCATTTGTGACATCCGGCTTTTTTTCCAAGGATGAGATCCTGTGGATGGCCCTTTCAAAGGGCACATTTTCCACGTTTGCTAACGGAGATATGCTCTCTGTAGCAATATATATAATAGGTGCAATTACCGCGGTGTGCACTGCCCTTTATATGTGGCGGCTTACCATACTCGTATTTTTCGGAGAAAACAGGGTTGATAAACATGTTGCAGCCCATCCGCACAAACCCTCATTTTCAATGTGGGGTGTTGTGGCCCTGCTTGGAGTTCTTTCCATTGTCGGCGGGTGGATAGGTATTCCATCTATCCTTGGCGACCCGGTACAGATACCCAACATCCTTGAGCACTGGCTTGCCCCCGTGTTTGAATCCGCAGAAATCGGATTCAGGGAATCCATAGGGGATGCCCATGCCGTGCACAGCCTTGAGATAAAGGCCCTTGTCATCGGATTTATTATCCCGCTTGCAGGTATATTTGCGGGCATTTACCTCTGGACAAGGAAAAAGGAGCTGCTGAGGTCTCTCTCCGGCAGCGGCATCTCCGGCCTGTTTTACAGGCTTTCATTAAACAAATTTTACGTTGATGAGATATATGCGGCCCTGTTTATAAGGCCGATAAAAAGGCTTTCCGGGCAGTTATTATGGAAGGTCGTGGATGTCAACATTATTGATTATACTGTAAACGCTGCCGCAAGGGTGACAGTCTTCATTGGTGATACCCTTAGAAAGGCCCAGAACGGCAATATCCAGATATATGCCTTCTCAATGTTTTTAGGGCTGGCAGCAGTAATCTGGTTTTTATTGTAGAGGAATTTAATGGGTGATATACAAGGCACAGGCTTTCCAATCCTGACAGTATTAATCTTCTTTCCCCTTGTCAGCATCATGCTTATAGCATTTATAGGCAGGGAGAATGGAAGGCTTATCAAGTCTATCGGATTCGGGGCTTTACTGATTGAGTTTATTATATCAATACCGCTCTTTCTGTCGTTCAATGCCGGGACCGCTGACCTTCAGTTTGTCGAAAATCTGCAATGGATGCCGAACCTGGGCATCTCCTATCATCTGGGGATCGACGGGATTTCCCTGCTTCTAATAATGCTGACAACATTTTTAGGCCCGATCGTTTCGCTCTCGATCTGGAATGCAATAGATAAGCGGGTCAAGGAGTTTGTCGTTTCCCTGCTTCTGCTTCAGACCGCCATGGTAGGTGTATTTGCCGCGGTCAACCTTTTTCTGTTCTATATATTCTGGGAACTTACCCTTATACCCATGTATCTGATGATCGGGATATGGGGTGGGCCCAGGAGGATATATGCAACGGTTAAGTTTTTTATCTTCACGATGTTCGGCTCTCTCCTGATGCTTGTGGCAATATTCTATATCTATCAGATGGGCATGAGCCAGTTCGGTCATCCTGATCTGGATATATTCAGGCTTTATGATCTTGATATCCCCCTGAATGCATCAAGGCTGCTGTTTCTGGCCTTTGCCCTTGCATTTGCCATAAAGGTGCCCATGTTCCCATTTCATACATGGCTTCCGGATGCCCATGTCGAGGCCCCTACAGCAGGCTCTGTCATCCTTGCCGCCATACTCCTTAAGATGGGAACCTATGGCTTTATAAGGCTTGCAATGCCCATATTTCCCGACGCAGCGCTCTATTTTACCCCTCTTATAGTGATACTGTCTGTAATAGGTATAGTCTACGGCGCCCTGGTCTCAATGGTGCAGCCGGATATAAAAAAGCTGGTTGCCTACAGTTCGGTCAGTCACCTGGGCTTTGTCATGCTTGGCATGGCTGCGTATAACTCTCTGGGTGTTTCGGGTTCCATCCTGCAGATGATCAACCACGGCCTCTCAACAGGCGCCCTCTTTCTGATAGTCGGCTTCATCTACGAGAGAAGGCATACAAGAATGATCTCCGATTTTGGCGGCATAGCAGGAGTCATGCCGGTATTTACCGTAATGTTCATGATCGTCACCCTCTCTTCCATCGGACTGCCCGGGACCAACGGCTTTATCGGGGAATTACTCATATTGATCGGCGCCTATAGTTCGGTATTCTCCAATCCGATCATGATATGGGACGGCGGTTTAAAAATCTTAGGCATTATATTAGTCATAGCTGCAACCAGCGGGCTGATCTTCGGCGCTGTCTATATGCTCTGGATGTTTCAAAGGGTAATGTTCGGGAAGGTAACAAAGGAGGAAAACAGGGGTCTTAAGGATTTAAGCCTCAGGGAAATTGTAGTTCTTCTCCCAATAATCATTCTTATTTTTGTTATCGGCTTTTACCCCGCTCCTTTTCTTACAAAGATGGAACAGTCGGTAAATCTCTTTAACGCCCGGATGGCGGGGCACAGGTCAGAAGTTGTCCAAATGAAAACCCCGCACGAACCGAAATTCCATGATTACAATATTGATTCCGTTGATGATAATATCGATAACGGAAATAGTTTTAAGGGGATGTAGAGATGACTCCCGATCTGTCACAATATAGAATTGATCTGCTCTATCCGGAACTGACGCTTGTCCTGTCCGGCCTGCTCATCCTGATCGCAGGTGTTTTTTCAAAAGAAAGGATCAGAAGACCCTTATGCGCTCTGATCACCGTCGCAGCCATCTGCCTCTCGATCTTTCTCTGCTTCTCAATGAAGGGCATGGAGGCCCGCTCCTTTTACGGGTCTATCATGATAGAAGATTTCAGCCTCTTTTTTAAGATCATCATCCTGACAGGCGCATTAATAGCAGCCCTGTTTTCATATGATTACCTTAAAACAAAGGATATCAAGATACCCGAATACTTTAGCCTGATGCTCTTTGCCGCCTCCGGGATGACCCTTCTTGTCAGCTCTGCCGATCTGATAAGCATCCTCATATCCATTGAAATAATGTCACTGTCAATGTATATCCTCGCAGGGATCAGGGACAATGAGCCGTTCGCAGCAGAGGCTTCCCTTAAATACTTTGTCCTGGGATCATTCTCTTCAGCGATCATGTTTTACGGGATCACCCTTGTCTATGGCGCATCCGAATCGTTTCTCCTCTCTAAAATAGCCGAGGCATTTTCAAGCGGGATGCTGCATGAGATGAGATTTTTTACTATCGGCATGGGGTTGATCATTGTTGGAATAGCCTTTAAGGTTGCCTCAGTGCCCTTTCACATGTGGGCGCCTGATGTCTACCAGGGGGCGCCTGCGCCGATAACCGGTTACATGGCCGTAGGTGTGAAGGCGGCTGCCTTTGCCGCTGCCCTGAGGATATTTGCCACAGGCTTTGAAGGCCTGGATATCGAATGGAAGACTGTCATGTGGTGGCTAGCGGTATTGAGCATACTTGCAGGTAACCTTATGGCCCTGATGCAGGAAAATATAAAAAGGATGCTTGCCTATTCCGGCATCGCCCATGCCGGATATATATTAATCGGGCTTGCCACTGCAACGCCTGAAAGCTATTCAGGGATGCTCTTCTATCTGGCCGTTTACGTGGTCATGAACATAGGCGCCTTCGGGGTCATAATCGGTTTGAGCCGTAATGACGCGGAGCTTGATGATCTGAAAGAGTGGTCCGGCATTGCATCCCGGCATCCATACATGGCCATAGCAATGACGATCTTCCTTTTGTCACTCGCGGGCATTCCGCCTATGGGCGGCTTCTTTGCAAAGTTTTATCTCTTTTACACGGCGGTAGCAGCAGGCGATATACCTCTTGTCATCATCGCTGTCATGGGAAGCTGCATAAGTCTCTATTATTATTTAAAGGTTATCATCCTGATGTACATGAAGGAGCCTCTGCCCGGTGAATCCCCTGTGATAGCCTCTTTTCCTGTAAAGGCAGGCGTCCTGATATCATCAATACTGGTTCTCTATCTGGGGATCCTCCCCTCTTACGTTCTAAACTGGGCAAAAATCTCTGTTGAAGGTTTTATAAAATAGGTGTCTGAAGTCTGTTTTATTCTAATATCGTGTCAAGTGTTGGCTGTCATCTCGACTCCCGCTGAAATACATCGGGATTAATTCCAGGAGAGATCTTGCTTTTTAAAAGAATTTGTAAGATTTCTCCCGTTGGTCGAAATGACATATAGAGTCAGTGCATTATTGGCACGGCACTAAAACAAAAAGGAGATTGATATGACCAGGATACGAATTTTAGTTATTGCTGCATTAGTTCTGATGGCCTTCTTTGTTTCCACCTCATTCGCCGAAGAAAAGGATACTGTTCGTATCAAAGACCGGGTGGCGATTGAGCAGTTGATGTGGGACTATATCCGAGCGCTCGACTCTGGTAATGCAGAGGCATACGCCGCACTCTTTGCGCCGGATGGCCAGTTTGGCAGGGGTGATAAGGCAGTCAAAGGACGTGAGGCGCTCATAAAAATGATGAAGGATGCCGCACAATAAATGGATGCCGCTAAAAAGAGCGGTACAAAAATAGAGCGCATGAACCACGTTTTGACAAATACCCACATAGAATTTATTAACGATGATCATGCCCGCTTCTACGCCTACTGGATGGGTGTATTCACCTCCGGTAAGGTTACCTCAGCCGGACGCGAAGTTAATGAACTCGTTAAGATAAATGACCAGTGGCTTATCAGCGTGCGGGATGTGGACCCAAAGGAATAAAACAGATTCAAGATTTAAAATTCAAGATTCAAAATTCAAACCTAATACTTGAAAAAACTTGGCTCGGGATGGGCATTAAACAGGTATGAACTATTCTTCCGGTTTAAACCTTTTAATCCCCTGAATAAGGTCAAAGTGTGAATCTGTTGAGATTATTTCTTCTACTTCATTATTTATCATAGTAGCAGCATGCACGGCATCACGTGTTGAGATAAGCGGATATTCTTTTAACAGACTCAATGCAATGACCATATCTTTACGTGTAACAGGCAGGATATCCAGGCACATCCCGACAAGGGCATTATATGCAATTTCAGCCTGCTCGTTTCTTTGAATATTTATCCTTCTGGTATTGAGCTTCCCACTCCTGATAATTTTCAGGTACTGGTATTTCAGGTAACTCAAGAAGATTATCAACAGCTTTTAAAACTTTTCGCTGGTTGGCCTTTTTCAGGTAATATGCTTCAATTGCTTCACGGACTATGACTCCGAGTTTCTTTTTCTTTTGATCCGCTATATTAATAATTGCATGAAACTGTTCGTCAGTTAATAATACCTGTATTTTTTTAGTGTATTTTTTCATGCTTACCTCACTGCTATGAACGCCAAACACATTATTTTTATCATAGTCCATTGTAACCAACTATGAAATCATTTTTATGACAACCGAGATATCAGGAACCGGGTGCTGACATTAACAAAATAAAACAAAAGGCCATCCCGGGATTTACCGGGATGGCCTTATATTTATCTCAGCTTAATAAGACTGAAATGTTTTTAGAATACGCCCTGTACCTTGCCTGTTGCGGTATCAACATCAACGCGCTTGAAGGCCGGGTTTGAACTTGTTCCGGGCATGAGTGTAATTGTTCCGGAAACAGGAACTATAAACCCTGCGCCGCCATAGGTGAGGACTTCACGGATGGTGAGTCTCCAGCCCTTTGGAACGCCCTTGATATTGGGGTTGTCAGAGAGTGACAGGTGTGTCTTAACCATGCAGAGGCCGAGTTTTGAAAGCTCGGGGTCAGCCTGGATCTTCTTGAGCTGTGCATTGGCATCGTTTGTATAATCAACGCCATCAGCGCCGTACATCTCTATAGCGATCTTTTCGATCCTGTCCTTGATCGGCATATCAAGTTCATAGAGGAACTTGAATTCTGTCTTTTCGTTACATGCATCGATAACCGCATCTG
>CAZCMD010000052.1:0-26224 GCA_964499695.1 uncultured Desulfatiglans sp. | reverse complement strand
CGGGATGTGGCTCAGTCTGGTAGAGCACCGCGTTCGGGACGCGGGGGTCGCTGGTTCAAATCCAGTCATCCCGACCATCCTACGCTAAAGCTACGGATGGCGGGCCATCCATCACATAAAAATACACCTCTGTTTAGTCTTTATATGTCGCCCCTATTAGGGGCTTTATTATTTTTGATAATATGCTTTCTATTAACATGCCACCCCTTCGGGGTTAAAAAAGCTGACCATGACTTGTTAATAGCAACATAGATATGAAAGATTTAGCACCCTTTATATGTTACATCTATAAACACACAATAACAGTGCCATAGGTGCGGTATATTAATAGCTTTATGTTTACGTCATTTTTTTATCAGCCTCATCGGGGCGACATATTAAACACCGTTTATTCAGCACATATATGGTGAGCTGGATATCTAAATGGTTCTTATCCCTTCAACGATAGTTCAATTATTCATAATATATTCATTTACTTTGTCATCTCGACTGAAAGGAGAGATCTTTATATAATGAGTTTTAAAGATTTCTCCCTATGGTCAAAAAGATAGATGTATCGTTGTAGCGCTAATATCTTTGCTTATAAATTCTTACGAGGAGCCTAAAAATAAAACCCCTTTTACTTTAATAAAATATGGTTAAAATACGAATATATGAAAATATATCGCTCCTGTTAAAAATATATTTGTGCAGTCATCAGGTAAGAGGAGAAAATAGTTGATATAACCGTAGGGGCAGACCTATGTGTTTGCCCTTTTAGAATAGCACAGGGAAACAATTCAATATTGTGTCTTCCCCAGTGAGTAAAAAGAGGGTTTAAATCAAATGGCTGAAACAAAAATCACCATCCCGATTACCGGCATGACCTGCGTCAACTGTGCCATGAACATCGAGCGGGTGCTCAAAAAAAGGGTGCCTGGCGTTACAGAGGTATCTGTAAATTTTGCGACAGAGAGGGCAGATGTTACCTTTGATCAGTCAATAACGGATATTCAAACCATCGCCGCTGCAATAGAAAAGGCAGGTTACGGGGCCATAATACCCATTGATGATATGGAGGATGAGGAGACTAAGGCCAGAGAGAAGGAGGCACATGACCAGAAGAAGAAGTTTATAGCAGGGCTCATCTTTACCGTCCCGCTCTTTGTTATCAGTATGGCAAGGGATTTCGGGGTTACAGGCCCATGGGGCCATGCAGCATGGGTGAACTGGCTCTTTTTTATCCTTGCCACTCCTGTACAGTTTTATACAGGGTATGACTACTATACGGGCGGGTTTAAAAGCCTCAGGAATAAAAGCGCAAACATGGATCTGCTTGTGGCTCTCGGATCGTCTGTGGCCTATTTTTATTCCATCATCCTCGTTTTATTCCCTGATCATGGGCAGCATGTATATTTTGAGACATCAGCAGTGATAATCACCCTTATCAGGCTGGGCAAAATGCTTGAGGCAAAAACAAAGGGGAAGACCGGCGGCGCAATCAAAAAACTCCTTATGCTCAGGCCAAAAACCGCTACCATGCTTAAGGATGGCGTGGAGAGAGAGGTCGCTATCTCTATTATCAATACAGGAGACATGATAGTTGTTCATCCGGGTGAAAATATCCCTGTTGACGGTGTTATAACTGACGGTGCGTCAGCGGTTGATGAATCCATGCTCACAGGCGAACCCCTGCCTGTGGATAAAAATAGGGGAGACAGGGTAACAGGCGGCACAATTAATCAGGAGGGGAGGCTCATATTCAGGGCAACCGCTGTTGGAAAGGAGACTGTTCTTTCAAGGATAGTAAAGATGGTGCAGGATGCACAGGGAAGCCGTGCCCCTATACAGGCCATAACGGACAGGGTGGCAGCAGTATTCGTACCCGCCATTATAATAATCGCTATGGTGTCATTTCTGTTCTGGTGGCTCATAGGCGGTGATTTTGTGCCCGCCATGATAAGGATGGTGGCCGTGCTTGTGATAGCATGCCCATGCGCTTTGGGGCTTGCCACCCCCACCGCCATTGTGGCTGGTACAGGAAAGGGCGCGGAAAAGGGTATCCTCTTCAGGAACAGTGTAGCCCTTGAGACAGTCTCACGACTGGATGCCCTTGTGCTGGACAAGACCGGTACGGTTACAGCAGGTAAACCTTCTCTTAACTCTGTTATATCCTTTGATAAGGGTTTAACAGGGGATGACATCCTTAAACTCACTGCATCGGTTGAACAGGGCTCAGAACACCCTATTGGCAGGGCAATTGTGCGTGAGGCAAAAAGCAAGGGCCTGACACTCTCTTCGATAACCGGTTTCAGGGCGCATGGAGGGTCAGGTGTTGAGGCAGAGGTGGATAGTGTTAAGGTTTATGCAGGAAAACCGGAATGGATTAAATTTCTTGGAATCAATATGGCGCAGGAAAGAGCCCGTGTGTCTGCACTTCAGGAGGAGGGGAACACGGTCGTGATCCTTGCAACAGACAGGGTAAGGGGGCTTATCGCCCTGTCTGACAGGATAAAACCTGAGTCAGCGGAAGCCGTAACCGAGTTGAAACAGATGGGCATAAAGGTAATAATGGTTACCGGTGATAATAAAAATACCGCAACCTCAATCGCAAAGATGGCAGGCATAGATGAGGTTATCTCCGAGGTAATGCCGGAAGACAAAGCAAAAAAGATAATAGAGTTAAAGGGTAATGGGCTTAAGGTGGGTATGGCCGGTGACGGGATCAATGATGCCCCGGCCCTTGCAGAGGCGGATGTGGGGATAGCCATTGGTACAGGGACAGATATAGCAATTGAATCAGGGGACATAATACTTTCAGGCGGTGACTTAAGGGGGATTCCAGGGGCTATCAAACTCAGCAGACAGACAATGGGTGTTATAAAGCAGAATCTCTTCTGGGCCTTCTTTTATAATGTTGCGCTCATACCTGTTGCAGCAGGTGCGCTTTATCCCCTTGATTTTCTACCCGTGTTTTTAAGGGAGCTCCACCCCATACTGGCGGCCCTTGCAATGGCTATGAGCAGTATTACAGTTGTTTCAAACAGTTTGAGGCTGTACAGGTCAAGGTAATGGATCACACTTTGTATGGGCGAAAAATTTTTCGCCCCTGTTTTTGATATGTGGATGTTTTAGAAATATGTAAAAACGCACCGTAGGGGCAGCCAGCAGCGTGCCCACCCTGCAAGGAATACGAACATGAACGAACATGATGATAATAATTACGACGACATAATAGAACTCCCCATAGACGGTGTAATAGACCTCCACACCTTTTCACCAAAGGATGCCGCTGATGTGGTTGAGGAATACATAAATGCCTGTGCAGAAAAAGAGATTTATGAGGTGCGCATAATCCACGGCAAGGGAAAGGGTGTATTAAGAAGGATCGTCCATTCCCTCTTAGAGAAACATCCCCTTGTAGCAAGGTTTACCCTTGACCCGGGTGATTCAGGCTGGGGTGCAACAATAGCCTACCTTAAAAAGAATCCTTAAGGATCAACCATGCTATTATAAAGCACACTTACCGCATTTGATTTGTCTTGTTGGAAAGACACCTGGTTGGATGAGAGGACAACCACATAATGAACCCCTGCTGAATTCAAATACCTACCCATGAGAAGGAACTCTTCATGGATTATCAAAAAATATAGAGCAAAAGGCAGGCTGTTAGGTTTCCCACCCAACGCCTGACGATGGATATATTTCCTGTTCATCTATCTAATTCCCAACATTCAATATTGCCGGTGCACTCTTACCGAATACATCCGGGTCATACATCTCCTCTGAATGGGCCGGCATTATCGTAAATTCACCCGCTGCCACTGCCTGTGCTGTGTATGACAAATGATAATTGCCCGGAGAGAGATATTCGGAATAGAACCTGGCCGCATCATGCCGTAACTCCTTGTGGTAAAAACTCCACCTGGACATCCCGTACCATGACCAGTCACCATAATGGAAAAACCATGAATCAGCCGCATAATCCATTTTGGCCTTGTCCGCGTCCACTGTGGAAGCGGTTGCGAGATCCCTGTTCACAGGTTCAAGCCCTCCGGGTACATGATCATCCACCACCAGAAAATTCCTGGCTGCCGGGATGGTAACATAGAGATCCACCCTCACAAGTTCCCCCCTTTTTATCTTCATCGGGGTTTTAAGCAGAACCCATTTGCCTGCCCGTTCCACGCTGTATTCTCTCCTGATATCAATACCGACATTTATATTGCCTTTCCTCATCTCCTTTGGTGAATATGACATGCCCACACTGTAATAGAACCTGCCTTCACCATCCTTGATAATTTGTGCCTGCGTACTTTTTCCAGGGTCTCCCTCTTCCATGGGCCTTTTCAGGATAACAGGGGTATCTGTCAAAGCCCTGAATGCTGCATTACCCATGGCAACATTCCCTAATGATGCAGTAATGCGCATATCGGGGTTCACAGATTCATAAACATCACTGTATTCAATAAGGGCATTCATGCAGAAGACATTCTCCTGTGTGTTTTCCCACCTGCCACCCTGTTTTCTGGTCTGGGTAATATACCTTACCATCCTGAATGGGATATCCTTGGTGAGGCGTTTACCCTCCTCTGTCTTTCCATAGGTAAGGAATGCGCTCAGTACAGCGGCGTTTGTCCGCAGGGGTGATGTGAGGATCCTCTCATAACTGTCATCAACGATCTCATTTATTATAAATTTGCCCCCTGTCTGGTCAGCTTGGGACATGATCATATTAAACAGATCCTTTGCCATGTCTTCAGTGCCCTTTACCAATGATGCAGCTATAAGGAAGTGGGCCTTACCGAATGTATCCATCTCCTTTACATGTGGATAATACCGATTCAGGTCATCCAGGGTGAGTCTCTCGTTTTGTGCAAGGGCCGCGAGTGCCACCGCCCTTACGGTAGAGGCCATACCGCCGGAATAAAAATCAGGGGCCACATCTTTCCTTAACATGGTTTCAAGATATTCATAGAGTCGTTTTTCCACCTCCCCCGGCACACTGTATCCTCGCAACCTTAACCAGTTGAATGCAAGCGCTGTGTATGCGCTTAAGTATGGAGAAGCAAACTGCTCCTGTGGTACATAAAAGGCCATACCACCGGAAGGGGCCTGGTAATTGGCTGCAAGTTTCAGCATGGCATCAGGGATTTCTCCTGCATCCTTCCACTCAAATGAAGCGGCCATATACTTTTTAAGTTTGGTATAATGTGAGGCCATAACGGCCTTTGTTATCTTCTGCTCCCAGCAGCCATATGGATAATCACGCAGGTATTTGAAGGCCCCTTCAAGGTTGCCTATAACCGTGGGAGAGAGGTTTACAAATACATTTCCAGCATCTGTCCTGATGTTTTCCGGGAATTTAACCGACTCTGTTACACTCTCAAGGTCAGAAGTGCCATATGTGGCAGATGTCTCAAGGGCAGCCATTTTATGGACATCAAGATCATATATTGCCCCATCCCGGTAAATGGAATCACCAGCCCTTGCAATAAATTTGATTTTTCCTTCGCCTTTGCTCTTTATCGGCAGGTTAACGGTAACACGCTCATATGGCTTTACCATCACCTTTTGTTTGGATGTCATCTGCCCGCTTTTTTCAACTGTATCCACTGCGCCATTTGCTGTAATGGCAACTTCAATCTCCCGCTCTTTGTCGGTCCTGTTCATTATACTGAACCCAGCCTCAAAGCTATCCCCTTCTGTAACCTGGTTCGGCATAACCGGCCTTATCTCAGTGGGCCTGTTCACATTGAATCTCCCCTGACCGAGCCCCATCCTCTCACCCGGGGTAACCGCCATTACAAGAACCCGCCACCCTGTAAGGTTATCAGGCACTACAAATTCTATTTCCGCTTTGCCTTTTTCATCTGCCATGATAGAGGGGTTCCAGTAACTAACAAACTTGAACAGGTTCCTTAATCCAAGGTCTCCGCCGCCATCACCGGCAGGGTCTGCACCCTTCTTTTCAAACTTCTGACGACCCACAAGCTGCATGATGAGACTGTAATTGAGCATGTCCAAGCCTTCCAGTTCATAAAACCCCTTGTATGGATCAAAATAGTCTATGCCCCTTATAAGAAGATCCAGAACCGCCTCATCAAGCACTGCCACTGCAAATTCCACAGGCTCATTTATTTCTTTTTTCTGATATATGGCTTTAAGGTCAACCTTCACCTTCTCTCCGGGCTTGCAGGTATCTTTGTCAGGAGTTACCTCTACAGATATCTGTTTGTATGGGTCAGATACGTTTCCCTGTACATACCCCATGCGAAATGCCGGTTTTCCAAGGTCTACATCATTTTCACCCAATGGTTTATCAACCCTTGGTGAAACCACAACAACGGATAAATAATAACCCGGTATAAAATCTTTTTCGATTTTAAACTCTATAACCGGAGTTGCTGTTTCAAGGGTCTGCACCCAGTGTTTTAAGGTCCCATACCTTTCTATGGTAACAAGCGCCTTTGCCCCTGGGAACGGGTTCTTCACCATGTACCTAGCAATCTCACCAACCTTGTATTCATTTTTTTCAGGGATTATATCCAGCCCGTTCCTGTTGTCATCCTCCCACAGGACCATATCCTTGCCTGCCGCCCATGTTTCAAGCTGGGTGCTGTGTCCCATCCCCTTTGAATCCTTTATACTGGCGGTTATCCTGCAGGTTCCTGTGTGTTGAGGAATAAACCTGCACTCTACCCCTTTTTCTCCGGATGTTATCGACTGCTTTTCATCTTCCACCCATGTTGTGTTCAGTTGAGTGAGGTATGCATTTCCTGCACCCTTTACCCTTGATGCCTTTGTTTCCCTGTGCTCAACTTTCACTGTAACAGGTATCCCCTTTACAGGTTTACCATTTACATCAACAGCTATAAGATCTACTGCGGATGACTCGCCCTGTTTCAAAATCCAGGCATCTGATCTCAGGCCCACAAACATCTCTTTTGAGGCATATGCAGCTTCCTTTCTGTCTGAGATATATTTTCCCCTGTCATCCCTTACCGCGCTCTCTATTGTGAGTTTACCGTAATATATGCTGCTTTCGGGTATTTTTATCCGGGTCTCAAGAACCCCTTTATCATCAATGGTGCCCTCCTTCTGGGCAAGGGTCTGCTCCTCCTGGGTTTCAGCAAAATAAGTGTCAAAGAAAAAACCCTTTGCCGACGGGTCACTGGATGTAAACGCCATTCTATTCAGGGTAATGGTAACCCTTGCTGATGCGTCCGTATATGGGCCGCCTCCATGAAGTTTTGTCCGTGTAGTGATATTTATCATGTCGCCCGGCCTGAATTGCTTTCCGTTCAGATCGGTTGTCACCTTGAATGGAGATGGGGTAAAATCACTTACCAGCACCATCATTGGTTCCCAGGTGGCCTTTGTATATGATGCGGAGAGTTCAAAACGGTACCAGCCGACCGCGCCTGTTTCCGGAACCGTTAATTCACCATCAAATGCCCCGAATTTAGACAGGGTGATACCTTTCTTCTCATGAACTGTCTTGTCCATGGGGTCAATGACTTTTAGTGAATACTTGCTTTCAGGTGCAGGTACAAGTTTTTCATTATCCTGATTCCGCACATATATCTTGTACTGGATTGTATCCCCTGCCCTGTAAACGCCCTGGGCTGTTGTACCCCATGCATGTATGTATCCGTATTTCTCTCTTGATGTAGAATACACGGTATCATGCGAAGCGCTGTATGTGTTCATGAGGAATTCATAATCCATGGGTAGAAGAGCCATATCGGGACCCTTTTCTACCTTTGTAAAGAACATCTGGCGATTACTGTTATAACCATAGATATAGTCTGTTTCAGGGTCCAGCTTTTCCAGCCCTTCAAGGGTTTCGATACCTGAGGAATCGGTTGTGCCGCTGGTAAGGATTTCTGGTGATGCAGTCAGGGTTTTGGCAGGGGCTTTGAAGATGCTAACCCGGGCATTTTCAACCGGGTTACCTGTAGCAAGGTCTGTTACCCATACAATAGAATTGAAATGGCCCATTTTCACATGCACCTGAAATGGGGTCACCTCGGCAAAGAACCTGTTATAATCCTCCCACTTTTTAATATAAGGGTTAGTATCAACAGTGCCTGTTACCACGCCTGACTCATTCCCGAGCATATCTCTTACCTTCATCGGGAGTTTTACTGAAAGGTCTTTTATTTTTAGCAGAGCCAGTTCTTTATTTAAGTCTTTAGCAATATCCCCGTTAGTCATCCTGTCATAAAATACCTGAAATTTATCAAGATTTGTGACAACAAGGGGCATATCCGTATCTACATTTTTTTCAAGTATGGCAATGGGATTTAACAACTGGTAGTCGGGGGGTCTGTGATCAGTGGCAAAATTTATGATTATCTCCTTTTTCAGTGTACGACCGAACTCATCGCGAATACCGGGAAGTATCTTTACCTGATAATCCTGCGCTGCCTTAAGGCGCCTTGGTATATATGAATAATACTTCTGATCCCTGCTGTAGGGCCTGTCCAGCATGGAGTATTCATTCCCGCCTTCACTATCAGACTCCATATCCCGTAACTGAGGCGTGAATTTTACATGTTTTTTAATCTCCGAATTTAAGACCGGGGATGAAAAAAGGAGCATAGCCGGCTGCATAGGGTTGCATAAATTATCTCTTGAAAGGGTATCGCCCACATTAATGAATATCCTGTCGTTATTATTGTTGAAACATTCAAAACCGTTGAAGGTAAATTCAGGGAATGTGGCAAATGAGATCAGATCCCTGTCTTCAACCCCTTTCTCTGTGCCTGTAATTGATTCAAGCCCAGGTTCAACCCTGAGATATGCGGCCTCATTCTCTTTCAGCTCTTTTACAGGCATAACCAACCATACACGCTGCGGCCCTGTGTCTATTTTTTCAGATTTAACCACCTTTTTTTCTAATGGTTCGTCTGAGAACAGGTTGGATATATAATCCACAACGTAATCATATAAGCTTTTCAGTATTGATACCTCCTCAAGAGGTTTTTCTTCAGGTTTATTTTCATTTATAACGAGGGCTATACCCTCCTCACCGGGCAGGGGCAGGACATCCGGTAGATCCTTTTCGGTTTTATCAATTTCTGCCCTGACATTAACCCTCCCTTCCTTGAGCCAGCCCTGATGCATATATATATGCGCTTCCACAGACTCTTTTGTAACAGGCATATTAAAGGTAACCCTTAAGACAGGATAGGTCGGGGACCTCCATGTTTTAAACCATGTATTCACCTCCTTTGGCCTCTCTGTTATAAAGGTACGCCTTACAGCGGCAAGCATGGTTCCACCATCCTCTGCCTTGATGCCGGGTCTTACCTCTATTTCGTATCTGGTAGCCGGTTTGAAAGTTGAGTTGTCATCCAGTATATAAGCAAGTGTGGAGGTATTGAGCCAGCGCCATCGGCCTTTGATTTCAGGTTTTATGGTTATGGGAATCTCAGAGGCCTTTCTCTCCATAGCCCCTACAGGCACAACCGCCCTGTTAAACTGGAATACTATTTTGTTCCCGGCAGGTACATCCTCGCCGTTCGGGGTAACATTTAATATCAGAAGGGGCTCTCCAGTCTGAACCGGCTGGGCTATTGAGATATGATAAGGGGTAAATAATACAATGCAGAAGACCAAAAGTAATAAACTGGTAATCCTGATATATGCCGCCATATAGCCTCCTGACATTATGTGTCACCTTAAGTTGTTGTCAAAAACAGACTGAGGTTAATCCTTATTTTCAGCAGTATCCTGAAACCTTGCTGTGAAATAAGTATGAACTGGTAATGAAATATTGGTGAAAAATTAATCCTATTATATTTTTCCAAGCCGCATTTGTATTTCATGATAGAAATTTGAATACTATTAATCAGCCCAGTTATCGAAAACAAGGCTGCATATGACAGTATCGGTGTCAAGCAGATACATTACAACCCCATCCCAAGTTTGTTTGAATTTTTTCTATGCTTTTTGATATCCATGATAATTTCTTCGGCAGTTCTTTCATCATCCCAGGAGTCTGAAAGATCGATCAATACCTGTGCAGGGCTTTTTATCTTTTCTATCTGGTGTTGCTTTGAGAGATAATTTTTTATCAGCATTAATACCTGCTGACTTACAGATCGGTTTCGGGATGCTGCCATGTTTTTATTTCCTTGTAGAGATCATCGTCTATGCCTTTTATTTGCAGGTTTGCCATTATTTCTTCATCATGCAGAGTTCATGAAATAGTACGCCATTGTCATGGGTCTGTAAATAGTAATTAATGCTCAAAATATTTTGACAAACAATATCGCCAGCCTTATTCTTTGATTGAACTTTAATCCGGCTTAGACCTTGTCAATGCCTGGTTATTTCTCGGATAACTCATATTTATTAATAGAAAGGGTTATGTTTAAATGAAATATATAGGCGCACATGTGAGTACAGGCGGAGGGGTGGAAAACGCCCCGAAGAATGCAGAGGATATCGGGGCAAAGGCATTTGCCCTGTTCACCAGGAACCAGAGGCAGTGGGTCTCAAAACCCCTTACCCCTGAAAATATCAGCCAATTCAAGGCGACCTGTGAGAACAGAGGTTTTGCGCCGGAACATATACTCCCCCATGACAGCTACCTTATCAACCTTGGAAGCCCTGATGAAGATGGGCTAAAAAAATCCAGGGCAGCCTTCCTTGACGAGATGCAGCGATGTGAACAGCTCGGTCTAAAATACCTGAACTTCCACCCCGGGAGTCACCTTGAAAGGATTGATCCTGACAAGTGTCTTGAGAGGATAGCCGAATCCATCAACTTTGCCCTTGATCAGACAAAAGGGGTTATGGCAGTAATCGAAAACACCGCGGGGCAGGGGACAAACATGGGAGACCGGTTCGAACACCTGACCCGCATAATAGGTAATGTAAAGGATAAGACCCGGATAGGGGTCTGTCTGGATACATGCCATACCTATGCTGCAGGGTATGATATTAAGACTGATAAGGCTTTTAAGAGCACCCTGGAGGAATTCGACAGAGTTGTAGGCCTGAAATATCTGAAGGCCCTTCATCTGAACGATACTAAAAAATCACATGCAAGCCGGGTAGACAGGCATGAGAGTATAGGTAAAGGGCACCTTGGCTTAGTGCCCTTCAGGTTTATCATGAACAATCCGGTTTTTGATAATCTCCCGATGGTTCTTGAGACACCTGATCCGACCATATGGAAAGAGGAGATTGAACTATTGTACAGCCTGATTGTTTGATATTTTCTAGTTTGTATCAAGCCCCCACTGCTTGAACATATCCTTATAAAATTGCGGCTGTTCAAAGTCAGGTTTCATGTCCATATGTTGCTCCCTGTGGGAATACATCTTGCCTCTCTGTTTAAGACTTGCCATAAAAGGCTGCATCTTTGCCTGCGGGACAGAGAGTATCATCTCATCTTCTGTTGCTAGCCCCCTCTGGTATTCTCCGGGGTCAGGTAAAACCACCACATATTTCCCTGTCTTCATGGGGTCTACAACCGCATGACCGCATGAGGGGAGAAACAACTCTGTCTTTACCTGATCAGCTCCGCTAAAGTTCATGGGAAGCAGTACCCCTCTCAACTGGGCAGGATTCATATAGATCATAACCAGATCTGGCATGAATGTTGCGCTCTTAAGGGGTGCGGTGACAATCCCAATATATTTTCCTGTATCAAAACTCATGTATGCCTCGCCAAAAAACCCGCTTGATGGTTTTGGAACCATTCCATAGGCCATAAGGGCTGTGGGGCACCAGTGATCCTCTTTAAGCATGGCAACAGTCATACCCTGACGCCGCGACATACCGAATGCCTGACACTGGGCAATATGAATGCCCCCGTCTCTTTTTGGCCGGTATGCCCCTTTGGGGATATCTGCCTCCTTTTCAAGCATCTTTACTGCAATGGGTGATGTCCTCAAGACCAGGCCGTTTTCGAGCTCTTCACCAAATTTATTTAATTCGCTTAAACTGGCGGCTGTATTTGTTCCGGCTTTCGATGCGGGCGTCTCCTGAGCAGCGGCTGTTGTTGAGATGGCTGTCCCTGCCAGTGCAACAGCAGCAACTCCCAGTCCTGCGCCGATTATCTCTCTTCTGGTAAATTCTCTGTCCACGGGTAATCCTCCTGTAATATAAGTGAATTATCTATCTTTATCTTTAGCGTTATTAATATGTAGAAACAAGGCAGGCCTTGTCTCTACGCACGTATATGTAAATTTTCCCGTTTATGCGGGAAAACCTTCTAATGCGATTCCGGTACCCCTGGTGCATTATCCGGGACAGCCAATGGCCGATCCGTAAGGTTAACACTTAATGTGTGAATCCATTTATATTTTCCCCTTACCAGCCTGAAGGTGTGTGAATCAGGCATACCGTTTTTATATGCACCGAACTTGCAGAAGACATTGACTGTGCCCATATCTTCATCAACCACAAATGTCCTGCCCACTATCGGCAGTTCGCCCAGAGGCCCTGGTATCCAGCAGGTATCCTTTTCCTCACCCTTGGGGTTCGTGTATGCACCGCCCTCAAGCCTTGCGCAGGGGATGTGTCCAAAGGGGGGTCTGATACCCTTATCCATGAACACATAGTCAAAATACTGGTTACCGGCATTGATCAGCTCCTGCCTGCTGATTCTGTCATCAGGGGCAAGCACTGGCCAGTCTTCTGAGCTTGAATATTTCAGGTAATCATCCGCATTAAAGAGCCAATCCTTTTTACTTGTAACCAGGCTGTCAATCTCCTTTACCTTTCCTTTATCAACTGTAAGACGTGTACCAAGTACATATTTTTCAGGACCTTCTGTAACGATAACCTCTGTAAAGGTCTTGCAGCGAACCGTGTCATAAATACTCCTGTGAAAGGCGATCTTTAAGGGTGTATTCCACATGCCTTTATCTGAAGTGGTTTCCTTCATGTTTTCTAAATATTTTACCTTGTCGGCAAGGGCCATCCTGGAAAGGTTACCGGCCTCCTGGGCAAGTATATAGCTGGCTGTTGCTGCCTTGAGCATGTTACGGTCGCATTCAGGGTCCGGAGCAGGCTTATATTCCGGGACCTCTACCGGCTTGTCATTCCTGTTAACACTCAGGGTATGAATAAAGCGGTATTTGCCGTTAACCAGCCTGAAGGTGTGTGAATCGGGCATGCCTGCCCCGTTGTCCTCAAAGAGACAGAATATGTTGACAGTTCCCAGTTCCTCATCAACCAGAAATGTGCGGTTTGAGACAAACATCTCGCCTAATGGGGCAGGTATCTGGCAGGTGTCCTTATCCTCATTCTTGGCATTGGTATAGGCTCCTCCTTCAAGCCTGGCGCATGGAGAGCCCCATGGCGCTCTTACGCCTTTATCCAGGAAGATAAAGTCAAAATAATTGTTTGCCCCATTTATAAGCTCCTGTCGGCTTACCCGGTTATCAACAGGGAGAGTCGACCAATCCTCTGACTTGGAATACTTGAGATAATCATCAGCATTGAAGAGCCAGTCAGACTTGTCTGTGATAAGGCTGTTTACCTCTGTGATCCTGCCTTTATCCACTGTAAGCCGTGTTCCGATTACATACGGGTGCCCGCCTTCTGTAACTATCACCTCAGTAAATGTCTTGCAGCGTGCACTATCATACATACTGCGGTGAAAGGCTATCGGTAAGGCAGTATTAATTAGGACCTTGTCCTTTGTGCTTGGATTCATGTCCTCTAAAAAATTTGCATCCTTTGTAAACGACATCTTTGTAAGTTTTCCGGACTTCTGGGCGTCGATATAACTCTCTGTTGCCTTCACAAGCGTAGCCCGTGTACATTCCAGAGATGGCGGTGTATAGGCGAACGGATTGGGCTTTTCCTTTGCCTGTCCGGCAGCCGGGGCCTTTTCTTCTGCTGCACCGGCGCTAAGGCCTGTTAGAAGGGCGCTCATGAGAATACAACAGGACAATAAAAAGGTTCTCTTCAATAATCTGGTCATAAATCCTCCCTAATATATTTTTGATATGAACTCCCTTTACCGGGGATGTGCTGAAAACTAAAAAAGATGCCTTAAAAAACCAGTGCATAGTATTTTGGCTGCCGATCTTTGTCAAGAATTCTGAAAGTTGGAAGGTAAAGAGACAATTGACTTTTTATGAAATCTGGCTACTTTATAAGTAATTTTTATGGAGGGACATATGAAAAGGATATTATTTATTGTTTTAGCTATTTTTTTAAGCGCAGGCCTCCTTTATGCATCAGATTATGATGTATTCAAGGGCTCTTTCAGTATGTATAATCCGACTGTTGACATGGTTATCCTTGACAAGATACAGGCTCAGACAGACTCTGAGACAGGCCTGGTAAAAATAGGCGGGCTCAAACTTAAATTTGAATTCATTGCCAATGCGCTTGAAGAGGTCGACGGTCTCAGTGTAGCAGCTGTACATTTTTCAGACAATAAAGATGAATATATTCTTGATTACCATGTTGATGGGAACAATGTTGCAAAAATTATCCTTGTAACTAAAAACAAAGAGGTCATTAATAAAGAGCTGTATCCAGCAAAATATGATGACTCTCCCAAAGAGAATAAAGGCAGCAAGTGATAATATATGCCCTTTTGTCCGCGATTGTCTGGCTTTTTGTTACCCTTTTGAGCCATGGTTTTTTCGGAACAGAGGGTTTTTTCTATGATCTCCCGAACAGACATATGCCCTTCGGGAGATTTTTTATACTCTACACATCTGCCTTTATTCTTTACCTTTCTGTTATTCTCAAGACTCACAATTTTTCTATAAGCCGGAAAAACATATATATTGTCATTTTAAGTGCCATTATTTTCCGCCTGATCCTTTTACCAGGTGTACCTGTTCATGAAAATGATATTTACCGGTATATCTGGGATGGAAAGGTAGCTCTTACCGGGATCAATCCGTATAAGTACCCTCCAATAGAGGCGAGCATTAAACCCAATGTTGCAGACTTAGAAACAAGGTCAGATTCTCCCGCCGTAGAGACAGGTTTAAAACCTGTCTCTACAATGATAGGTGATGATTTTGAAAAACTCAAAACAATACGAGATGAAGACCCAAAATCATACGCGCGGATAAGCTTCAAGGATATTCATACCATATACCCGCCCCTGGCACAGGGTATCTTTGCCTTTGCAGCCGTCATTGCCCCCGGTTCTGTCCTCTTTATAAAGTCTCTCTTTGTACTCTTTGATACAGGGGTTATCTTTCTCATGTTTATTATCCTTAAACGACTGAAACAGAATCCCCTATATATGGTTGTTTATGCATGGAATCCCCTTATTTTAAAAGAGTTCGCCAATTCAGGGCACTATGATTCCATTGCCCTTTTTTGTGTCATGTTTGCGGTGCACATGCTGATCAGGGGAAAACCTCTTTTTTCTGCAGCAGGTCTGGGTCTTGGTACGCTTGCTAAATTTTATCCCCTGATTTTTATTCCCTTTCTTCTAATCAAGAAACAGTACAGGGCCTTTTTTGTCTCTATTTTTATTATTGTGGCAGGGTACCTTGTATTTTTTAGATGGGGCGAGACAGGTTATTTATCAGTCTTTTCCGGGTTTATGACCTATACACAGGTATGGGTAAATAATGGCTTCATCTACTCTCTTGTAAATTCCCTTGTTACATCTCCAGGTGCAAACAGCATTATCCTTTCAAAAATAATATGCGGCATTATATATATTGCTATGTGGATATACATCCTCGTTAATACCCGCCCGATAATAGAAAAGATCTTCCATGCCGTTACCCTGTTATTTTTATTATCCCCTGTGGGCTTCCCCTGGTACTTCTGCTGGGTTATCCCATTTTTATGCATTTACCGGAGCTGGGCTCTGATTACACTCTCATATTTACTGGTATTCTATTACTTTGTTTTTACACGGGATATTGGCAGTGTCACTGTAGGAAGCTTAAAAATGGATTGGCTGATACTGTTCCAGTATGTGCCATTTTATATAATATTCCTTTATGAACTGCTGTATAAATACAGGTCATCAAAGATAACAAAAAAACTAATCCAGTAACAGATTCAATATTGGCACAACAGACCCGATTGCGCCCTTACCATTAATGTTTACTGTTGTTGTACTTGCTGATGCCCCGACTGTTATCCTCCCATTTACAGGGGAGAGTATTGTAAGCTCATTTGATCCCCAATACGCATGAATCACAACAGTTGTGCCACGCGTAACGCCACCAGGCTGGTCTGTTGCCTCATATATGGGGATATCAATGAGATAGTAACCATTTGCAGAGAGGCCGTCAACATCCTCTGCCGCAGGGACAAGCGCTGTCCCATTGAGTTTAGTTACCTTTATAGTGAGCCTGGTATCCGATGATTGGGTCAGCGCCCTGCCATTAATGGTTACTGTACCCCCTATCCTCGCCGGTTGAGGTGGAACGGCATATGATAAAGAGGTGGTCAATATAAGAAACATAAATAAAAAAAGAGCTATCTTTTTCATGTTGCACCATCCATTAAAAATAATTAAAACCCCGGGGGCATTGGAGGAGGCTCAAGCCCATTAAAGCTTGCCGGGTCAGGGGTTTCCGGTGAAGGGGGTGTAGCAGTTTCATCAGGTACAGCAGGACTTACCTCCGGCGTGCCAGCATTCACCTCTTCACCTGTTACAACACCTGTTGTTTCATTTGTATTGAGGTCTACAACCCCTGAATCATCTGCTGAACCTGAGGGCGCAACTTCTCCTGCCTCATTAACCCTCCTCATTGGCCTTCTTATACCCGGAAAACCGGGGTCTGGCAAGTCGTTATCATTTTCAATATCCCTTCTTCTCATCATTTCTCTTGCCATCAGGGCACGCCTTGCCTCAATTTCTCTGTCTTCATCAGCCCTGACACGCTCCGTGTCCTGGACTACTGGTGGAACTTCATTATTTCTTTCTATTTCTCTTTCCGGTTCCCGTACAGGAGGGGTTATGTTCGGGAAAAATTTCATGTTTACGCTTTTACTATCCTTTTCAAATGTGTAAAGGCCTATAGAAGCAAGTATGCCTTTGCTGTAATTCCAGACCACAGCACAGTTTTCCCCCCTCAGGAGATCGGCAATTATCCTGTCAAGTGTCCGGTTAGTATAGGATTTCCCCTGGATAGTCTTGTTTATATCACTCTTCAGGATTATTGTTACCCCGCTTTTTTGGGATATCTCTCTTAATGCCTCAGATATTGTACAGTTTTCAAAACGGAATGAGTATGTTTCCATTGTCCGGCCTGCCGAGGCAAAATTTGTCCCGGAGAGAATAAAGATTAATAATACAGTATGTATTATTATCAGGGATATATGTATGTTTTTACTCATAATCTGGATGATATTAATCTACCGGATAAAGATTTTAAAAAAGTATAAAAATAATTTTTATAAACTGCACTCCATCAACTAAATGATAATTATGCAATAACTATACCTCAGACCATGATCGTTTTACAGATAAAAATGGTTACAGATATTAAAATCATTCTTTACAGAGATAGTATAGTTCTTTATATGAACTCATGCAAGGCAAAGCAGCCGGAGTTTCAGGGCAGTACCGTAAACACGATATATGTTAGTCTGTTTGCCACCCTGATTCTTACTGAGCCCATGTAGATGATTCTTTCATCTTGATCCAGTAGCCTCCCCCCGGTTTAATCTCAGAGAGTGTGCTTGATCCTGTGTTTGATGGATCATAAAACTTCCATGCCCCGCCCGCAAATGACCATACTGAGTAATATTTGCCTGCAATTGTAGAAAAGGCTACCCCTGGCTCCTTTGATGTCCCGGAGTTAAACCCGACAAGGTTCCAGCCCGGCGCAAGATTTATGCCCCCGGATGAGGAATTGCCGGTGATATTCAGGTAGGCTGAACTGTTCAATTGTATCCAGTAGCCTTTTCCCGGTTCCATTTCATGAAGGTCACTTAAATCCGGTTTTAAGGGGTCATAAACCTGCCATGTGCCATCATATGCCCAGATGCTGTTAACCTTGCCTGCCAAGTCTGATAATACCGATGAAATGCTGGTATCAGGAGGTAGTTTATTCAGAGAAATAAGGTTCCAGCCTGAAGAAAGGGTAAGGTCTCCGGAGGAAAATTCGTGAAGAGAAACACCCTGATTTGCTGCCAGATCTGACACAGCATAATTCAGACCGGGTATGGAAACAGTTATTATATAACTTTTTTTATCATCAAATGTATAGCAACTGTTTTGTGAACAAACTGATGCATTTATACGGTATATGCCAGGATTAAAGGTATAATTGATGGTATTATCAGATGGGCCTGCAATTGTTGTTGACCCGTTTTCCGTTTCCACCCATATGTAAAATGCCTGGTTAGAGTACCCCCTTGTACCTGAAATGGTGGCTGCACCTGAAAGATAGACGAAAAATTCGTCTGTTTCATTTTTGCTGGCCCAGTTTCCTCCAAGCTCTGTTTCTGCACCCAGGTAGATCATGTTATCGAGGCTGAGGGCATTGAATGTCTTTGAAGCGGTTCCTCCTGCAGACTGTGCTTGCACCGTTACCTCACAGAAGCTCTCTGTCTCAATTGGTGTGAGGGTCAGGAGGTTTGAATCAAGCCCTGCGCCGATCTCATTACAGCTTGATAAAACCGAAAGGGTTACATCATTGCCATTAGGGTCATAGGCATCAATATACAGGGTTGTCCCCATTTCATCAATTATGGTATCAGGAAGCTGGCTGTTGATTACCGGTGGAGCACCTGCTGAAGCCGGTGAATAAGGTGAACATTCGCCCCCAGCACAGGGACGCAGATTATAGTAGATCATATGATCAGGTTCAAAAGAGTACGGTCCAATAACATTTGTCTGGTCAAGATAGTAATAATTGTCATATGCACCGTCCCAGCCCAGATTCAGATGTATCTTCTTTCCTGCCCCTGTGGATGCGTAACCATCAGCTACTACCAGATGACCGGGCATACTTAACAGGACAGGTCTCATATTGTCTATCTCATTTTTTATCGTACTAAAAAAGGCCGAATCGCTGATTTCCATTGTGGATATTGGGGCATAACCGAATGCCCTGGCAAATTCATATTTCCTGAAGCTCGTGCTGGTGCTGTTTACATCAAAATCTGCATGGTTCAATATCCCGATGTCCCGCATGAGAGAAGCCACCTCGTCTCTCTGATATTTTGGCACACTGCCATTCACTATGTCAGGCATGATATCCCAGTTAAAAGGCCGGTTCAAAACGGTTCTTAATGTCTGTCCATTCCATGAATAAGCAAATACACCACTCCCCTTTTGAGGGTGCTCATGATATCTCAAAAGCTGCGCAATGGCGGTCTGCACACAGCCTGTAACGGTGTAGTCCCCGCTGACCTGAGGGTTCATGCTGTTGTATGGGTAATCCTGTCCCCACTGGGTTGTAAGCAGGTATGTATCAGGGGTATAGCTCTGTATGGTTGCATTACCCCCGTTTTTATCAGGGGTTGTTAAAAATTCCCAGTACGGGTTGTTTGTATTTTCTGCCGGGGAAACCTGGTTAACGGTGATTCCAGGCTCAATATTAAGCTCCTTAAGCAATACCTCTTTATAGGCTGGTGGTAGAGTAGAAAAAGGGGATTCAAGGGAATACCCCTTAACAGGCACCCTTATATCATCATAAGCAACAAGGATATATCCTGAAGGGTTTAGATTGATTAACCATGCAACCTGTCTCTCATTGTATTTCAGTTCCTTTATTGAAACGATTGTATTTGATGCATTAATATGGGCTAAAAAACCCTCTGCAACAAACTCTGCCCTGTCTATTGAAACCGGTGCGCCTAGTATAATTCTACCGGGGAGTAAAAGTATTGTCACCATTAGTAGAAATACGCTCAACTTATTGATATACCTGACCATTTTCTTATTCCTCTATCAATTAGCAAATATATATTTTGTCATCACAGATACATCGGTAAAAGACATGATTTTCTTAATTGAAAGGGTGTAGTTTTTTAGATATCAGTAAATCAGGTGATTCAGGAACCGGGTTAACCCATTTTACACATTTTAGCCTTTCGTTCCTACAATCACCGTGGGAATGTTTTGAAAGAGTGCCCCGTATAGCTCTTTAAATAATTATCAAAAGGTTAATATGTACTTATAGATACGTATTTTGTTATTCAATCATTGGGCCGATATAACAAGATCAATAATAGTAATTGAACCACTCTTGCCTGTAATAAACTCACCATTGGTGGGTGTAACAACCTTCAGCTCTTTACCGTTTTTAAAAACACGAATAATGGCTCTGGTTTCAGGTTTTGCCCCTCCGGGCTGGTTTACCGGGTCATGGACAGGGATATCAATAATATATTTACCAGCCCCGTTAAGGCCGTCATTGTCCAGAGCTGGCGGGGTAAAATCCCTGCCATCTTTTGCTGTAACCCTGAATACAAATCCAGTGCCAGTAGCAGCGGTGAGAAGTTTACCATCAAGAGTTACAGCACCGCCTACCCTTGCAGGAAGGGAAGCTGGCCCTGCCGCATATCCTGAGCCGCAGTACAACAGCAAAATCATGGTTGCAAGTATTTTTTTCATCATGTTTTTTTAAAATTCCCTCATAGGGTTACTGCATCCATGTGCATGATTCATTTGTTTTTATCCAGTAGCCCAGCCCCGGCTCCATGAAAACAAGATCACTGAATTCAGGATGAAGCGGGTCATAAACATACCATTTACCATTTTTATATGTCCAGATTGAATCCACTTTATCTGCTATTTCCGATATCGCTTCAGAAACATTTCTTATCTCAAGGGATTTGTATCCGGTCAGGTTCCAGCCCTTTCTGAGTGATATGGCGCCCTGATTTAATTCACCCGATACCTGTACCCTCACAGCGTCCTCCCCGGACTTTACCCAGTATCCGTAATTATCCTTCAAGCTTAAAAAGTCACTCTCCGGAAACATCCTCGCTATATGTATTTGCCATGAATTGTAAAAAAAACCCCATATGGTTTCAATGCTGTTATAGGCATCCCCAAGCACCATGGGCACAACAGGGTCGTCCGGGCACACAGGTACTGAGATGAGATTCCACCCCTTCTTAAGAAAAAGGGTAAAATTCCGGTCACCGGGGGTTAATATAACTGTATCACTGTTTTCAAGCTGACCTGTCCCGTACAATTCTGAAAGCATATAATTAGCGCCGTCCCCGGCAGAAATACCTGTTACAGGGGATGATCCGGCATTACCTTCACCATAATTAAATTGTATCCTTCCATCCCTGTACAGGATAATCTCCAGATTGATATCGCTTTCTGTATAGTAACTTTTTGCATGCCACCTGAAACAGATAGAATCAGCAGAAGGCATATGTATGTAGATATCATGATCCGGATGTTCTATCGGGTCAATAACCAGATCGTCCCAGAAGGGGGCAATCATGGTTCGGCTTGCCAGACTATCTACTGACTTAAGGTAAGAGGCATTGCTGTTTGTAAAATCAATAAATCCATTTGATGATATAAATACCTCTTCATACTCTGTACCAAAAAATGGAAAGACAAAAGGGAGGGTGTATGACCAGGACGTATCATCCCCCTGCCAGTTCTGTCTTATGCCTCCATTAATGTAACTGTTGACAGCATGTGTTTCATCATACTGGTTTATCACTACATCAACAGGAATACTTTTAGTTGTTCCATGAGGAGTTGTTACAGTAAGCCTTCCGCTGACTTCACCCCACGGTGCCTGACAGATAATTTGTGTATTACTCCAGGATATTATATTCAGGGAAGGAAAAGGGTATCCGGTGATTCTTGCAAACCCGTTGGACTGATTTTCACCAAAGCCGTAACCTGATATTGTTATGGCCTCCCCTTCCTGAACCCGATAGGGTGAAACGGAAAATATGCATGGAGCTGAATTGCCATAAATGAGGGCGGAGTATGCATTTATGCGTCCGGAGGTGAAATTTTTACCTGTAAGAGATTCAAGCACATCAGCCGAATTCATTATCCTTGCCTTCACCTCAAGAGGGGTGATCCCGGGGAAGGCTGAAAGCACCAGGCCCGCAACGGCTGAGACATGTGGCACTGCCATTGATGTGCCGCTCAAGTACCCGTATGTATTGCCGGGTTTAAGGCTGTAAATATCTTTTCCCGGGGCAGATATATCTACCCATTTGCCATAATTGGAAAAGGTCGCCCTGTTATCATAATTGTCTGTAGCGCCGACAGCGATAATTGCCGGGTTATCGGTGGCGGCAGGGAAAATCGGGCTCTCAACATTATCATTTCCGGCTGAAGCACATATAATGGCGCCCCTGTTTAATGCGATTGAAATGGCATCCTTTATAAGGTTTGACTCCGCATAGTCCCCCCAGCTTATGTTAATGACCTTTGCCCCGTTATGCGCCGCATATATAATCGCCTGTGCTGCGTCCACGCTTTCAAGGAGACCCTCCCCTGACTCGTCCATGTATGCTGCCCTTAAGGGCATAATCCTGCTGTTGTATGCAACCCCGGTAATGCCCTTCCCGTTGTTCCCAAGAGCCGCTATTATACCTGCAACATGGGTGCCGTGGCCATGCCTGTCAAGGGGGTCATTGTCAGGCTCTTGATAATCTTCATCAGGGTTACCGGATGTTCTGTCAACAAAATCCCAGCCAATAACATCATCAACAAAACCGTTTTCGTCATCATCAATATTATTGCCCTGTATCTCGTGAGGGTTATGCCAGATATTGTCTGCAAGGTCTTCATGGGTGTAGTCCACCCCTGTATCGACTACCGCTATTATTACCCCGCTACTCCCTGATGTTATATCCCACGCCCCGGGAGCATCTATATCCGCATCAACCAGGCCTGAAATCCCGCTGTTATTCAGGCCCCACTGCATCGGAAAATATGGGTCATCCGGTATAGCCTTTATGGGGATAATATAGTTGGGTTCAGCCTGATAGAGCATCTGTTTTGATTTGAAGAGTGAAAGGGCCTCATAATAGGTCATGCCATCAGGCAAGGAAAGGACATGATAGTTAAGTGCGGCTATATATTTTTTAATGCTGATATTTGAATCGGAGAGGAATTTCTTTATATCTGCTTCGCTCAATTCCCTGCTGAAGCGAATCACCATTTCATTCATTACTATACGATCATCCTTTCCTTCAGACCGGCTTTTAATCCCTTCAGATGAGGATGTCTTTATGTCACCATTTAACGCACCTGCTTCGACCGGTTTTTGAGCTTCCTCGATGCCCCCGGAAGTGTTTGTGCCCTTCTGTGTCCCATCTGATCCGTAAATGGATGATGGGACAATATGCACCTCGGATAAATGAATGGCACCTGTTTCATCCTTTTTAAAAACAAGCCCTGTATTTCCAGCCAGTTTTTTTATGCCCTCTTCAATGGGGATATCCTTCCAGTCCAGGGTAACCTTTTTTGATCGGATGGCAGGGCTTATCACTATCTTTACACCGCTCCTGCGGCCTATCTCTTCCATAATGGGGCCAAGGGGGCCACCCTTTGCAATAAGGGTTATCCGGCCCTTATCGATATTAAGAAAATACTTTTCAGAGGGCTTATCCTTATTTAAGGTATCATCCAACCGCCTTGATGTAATCCCGGATGCGGTAAACTGCACCATAGAAAGGATCAGGAATAAAGGTAATATAAAGGAAACAACTATCTTTTTATATGCATTATTACTGCTTAAAATTAGCTTTATCATAATAAAATTGAGCAACTTACAGAAAAATATCTCCGCCCGTGTATTCAGGTCCAACAAGCTTCATCGGTAAATCATTAAAAAACCTTGAGTTATTTATTAGCATTGATATGCACTAAATAATGAGCGATTTCAAGAGATTAATAACTGCATCCTTATGGCTTATAAGTAAAAATAGCGCCCTTTTCTCATGCCCAAAAAGCCTTTCACCAAGTTCCAAGGAGGTGGCATCAAGATATAATGCCATCAGCCTCGGATAGTTCTTTTCAACCACCTTTTTTATCTGCCTGTAAAAACGTTCACTTCCGTCATTTGCAATAACAGCCAGTCTGGAGATACGTTCATTTCTGGTTGCACCGGTTTTATCATCAGCCTGCGCTATTCCTGCCCGCTCCGCACCCAGTCTTTTCTCTGCCTCCTCAAGACCTCGTATCAATCTATTGGTTCTTCTGGCAGAGTGCAGGGCATTCAAAATGGCCTGGGACAGGCCAAATGAGGGTAACATAAAGTCACACCCCGGTTTAACAGGGCTTAAATGGCTATTCAGTATCAATAGGATATCTCTTCCTTCCGCACTGGTTTCAAGCGCTTTGGGGAGGAGGGTGGCTGAGATGATTATCCTGTTTATATCTTTTTCCACTGATAGACCTTTATTCTTCTTATTCTCACATCTACATGTTGCACAAAAGGGGAATATATTATAAAGAATCCTTCTTTTACAGAACTAATTAGCAGTTAATTCATTTTGAGATTTGAAAATACTATTTTTTTAGTTAGGCCATGTCTTCATCAAAACCCGATATAACCGGATTGCTCGATCGTGTTGAGTTTCACAGTAACTCAATCGCCCTGCTCCCTTTAACATCCGATAAAAGCCCGGGGGTTGCCTTTTATGTAAAAAATGAGGATGCCCCCTCAGGTAAAATTTTCTGCTCCTGCATGCTTCAAAAAGAAGGGGTCTGCTCTCACATGCAGGAGCTTCATGAGATAAAAGAGGCCCTTACAAAAGAGTCATTTGACACCCTTTTCAGGTCAGGCCTCTGGTACAGGGCAGCATCAGTGCTCATTGAAGGAAACAATACCCTCCTAAGGCATGTCAGCATAAAAAAGGTTCAGCAAAAAAAGGGAGATGTCATCATTGTAACTGATGCCAAAAACAATGAGCTGTTAAGTTACTACTCCAAAGAAAGTGATACCTCAAGATTTATAGAGCGCTGTATCGGGAGGCCTCAAACAACGGAAAGGGAAACTGTCCCTGCCAGAAATCTCGTTCTCAGTAACCTGTATCATCAGTCAATGACAAAAAACGCATGGATGATGATTGAACGCGGATTCAGGACAAGGGGACAGATGCTGGAAGAGAGTTTCTGGTTTCGTATGGCCTATCATGCATTCAGAGAAATGGGGAATGGCTCGTTCACATTCAGCCCGTCCATTAATGTTAGATCGGGCGGCTTCGCTGTTACATGCAATAACAGTTACGGAGCACCTGTATTTCGGATCAATGTCCCTGCAAAGATTGTAAGGGTGTTTCTCATTACCTTTAAAGATCTTTTAATGAATCAGCATGGTTTACCCATACAACCTGTGCCTCTTAAATCCATCTTTAATGTAACAACTGACACGGAACTTGACCTTGATGTGCGCCCTGTTATCAAGCAGATACAAAAAAAGGGCGAGGCAGGTTTTTTAAAAGGAGAAGGGGTTAACTACCTGAAATATGATAACCTCATATATATCCCCGGGCTTGGTATAATGGCGGAGCTTGAAACGCCCGGTAAGGAGCGTAAATTCAGGGCACCCGTTAAAATGGCCCTTAAAAAATCCTGTATCCCTGAGTTTACGGATGAAGGCGAATGTGAATTTCCCGGTAATTCAATTATCCTTTCAAAGGAAATCAAACCTGTCAGGATATTAAAGGAATATGAAAGGATAGATTTAACGCCTGAAGCCATTGACAGGGACTGGTGCCGGATTTCAATAAAATACCGTTTCGGAGAAAGTGATCTTTCTCTTAATAACATCCTCAGGGCTTTAAAAAACGGAGAAAGGTATATAGTGACGGATAGCGGCTGGGTAGATACAAGGTCATCTGAAATACGGATCATAGCAGATTGCTTTAAGGACACAGACCCTGGCACTGATTCAGAGGTATTCAGGCTGACAAGAACGGGCCTGATCCGTTTTAAAACATGCAGCAGGAATCTCAATGTTATTGGCAATAAAGCAAAAGCCAATGACCTGCTTAAAAATATACTTGCCCTGAAACCATCAAGGCCTGTTACTGTGCCCGGTGGATTAAAATCGGATCTCAGGGAATATCAGAAACTGGGGATCGAATGGCTTTCATATCTGCATGAAAATTTTTTTGGCGGTCTTTTGTGTGATGATATGGGACTTGGAAAGACACATCAGGTCATGGCATTTTTACTTGCACTGAGAGAACAGCAGGGTATTACAGGGCCATTTCTTGTTGTATGCCCGATGACGGTACTAAGTCACTGGCAGGCAAAGATCAGGGATCATGCCCCCTCTCTTAAGGAAACTGTATATCATGGCGGGGCCCGCGACCTTGAAGA
>CAZCMD010000051.1:0-26629 GCA_964499695.1 uncultured Desulfatiglans sp. | reverse complement strand
AATATCTTTTTTACCCGGTTTTGCTTGACTTTAACCGGATTAACTCCGTGGTAAATTAAAATGATGCATATCCTGAGTACTGTATTAATGAAATACAGTACTCAGTAGTCACCCAGATTGGCAATATAATCATATGGTTTTAATAAAGCCCCATCTACCTTCAACACCATCAGATGGAGATGGGAGGGAGACCGGTGGGAAAAGGCATTTTTGCCTGACCGCCCCACTGTTCCTATATTTGAACCGGCCTTTATAAAACTTCCGGGCTTTACCAGCACCTCATTCAGGTGTGCAAAATAGATGATCTGATCACGTACAGGGTCAAGGGCCCATATGTAACGGCCTCCTCTTATTTCAGAACCTGGACTCCACAAAGTCTCTGTGCTGAGTATCAGGATATCGACCGGGGCAATTACTGATACAGGCTTACCGGTCAGGTCATCTTTTGAATCCTGATCCTTATCATGTATAAAGATATCATATGCAGGGTGCCCGCCATGCTGGTTTCCATCATAAAAGTCATAACCCTTAACAGGGGATGAGCCGTAATAGATACCCGGCCTGAAACCGCCTTTACCCACATCCTTCATACCATATCCCTTTACAGGGAAGAGCCATCGGGCGTCAGGTGTAAATGAAAAATCTCTACAAACATCCTTTAGTCCCTTGTATATTCCGGGGAATTCCCTGCGCGCATCCTCTTTTGTAACCGTTTGATCACGGACAGCCTTTTCAAAATTCTCCCATTCTGTTACAGAGGATTGAGTTACTGACAAAAACAGAAATGTAATCAATGAAAGGATCATAGCGCAAACCTCCTGAATACCGGTTCACCATAATCAAGATGATCCCTGAGATACTGCTTGTACCCCTCAAGGGTAAACCATCCCTCTATCCCATAATCATCAGTAGCCTTTTCTATATGAAACTCCTGTGCCGGCATGAAGCTGTAACCTACGAGAAAGAGTCTTTTGCCATTTGTTGACTGACAGATATCTATGATTACAGAGACATGGCCTACGCCTCCCCTTCTATTCTGCACAAAGAGATCGCCGGGCATCAGCTCATCCGCTGTGACCGGTATGCAACCCATTTTTAGGGAGTGACTGTTTGTATTTGCAAAGGCTGTTTTAAGAAACGCCGCATATGATTTACCCGAGTCTTTAAAAAATAATTTCCTGCCCGAATAGTCAAATAAAAAAAACTGATCAAGCTTTCCCTTTTCCTTGTGATATTCGGCCCAGAAACGCATTGCAAAATCAGCGCACTGTTCAAGATCAGATTTAAACAAAACGGGCATCCTCACTACACCAAAGAGGTTATAAAACCCTGATTCAATAGTATGCCCGCGATAGTCAATTATTACCGACTCTGTTTTAAGGGGCAGGGCCTGTATCCAACTGCTGAAAGAATCATGCGGGTAAGCTATCCGCTGATACCCTGATGGTAAAGGTATTTTATTTTTTACGGTCGGAGATATATCCGAAAAAACTTGAGCAGAAAGAGAAAATAAAATAATACTTATAGCAGTAACAGCTGAAATAAGAGCCTTTTTTACTGGCAGCACAGATCGCATCACAGTATCTCCGCCTGTTGAATGAAAAAAAATATTTGGCTTCTATCCGAAAGAGGTTATTTCTGGATGAAGCTTTCAGCCTCGCCCCGGGGGGATCAACCAGCTCTTTGCATTATATGCCTTTTGCTGAAAGCTGAACGCTGATGGCTGACCGCTTTCATACAAAAACATCAGTTTTTGGATGAACACTACTTAATACACGTGTCATCCTGCCTTTTGTTCTTTGAAACCAGCCTGTTTATACAGAAGATGAGCAGCCCGATAATAGCGCCCCATGACAGGCATATAAATATCCACCCTGCTGTATTCATGATAACATCTCCTTTCCTGCCCTCTTGCCCCTTTTTCTCCAGGCTGCCCATACGCCTACTGAAATACCAATAAAGATTACAGCCAGCATAAGCCTTAAAACCAGAACCACTGTCCGGTTTTCCTGTGGTACATTCTTCATAAGGATTGTTGGAAGCCCATCCTGCACAAACCATGCTCCCAGTATTACAAGAAGGAAAAGAGGTGTAACATATTTGATAATAATTTTGTAGATTTTAGGCACACGGAGCTCTGCACCACAGTGTATCTCTTCCCATGCTCTGTTCATGCCAAAGACCCAGGCAAAAAGTATTACCTCTATTGTTCCGAAGAGTACAAGGCTGAAGGTGCCTCCCCAGAAATCCAGTTCATCAACAACACCATACCTTAGCCCGAATATGGCTGGTTGACACAGGACAAAGGCGGCAATCCCAAAATACAAAGACGCCTTTGGACGGCTTATATCAAACTCATCCTCCATGAAAGCAACTGCCGGCTGGGCAAGGGAGACTGAGGAGGTAACACCTGCCAGGAACATCAGTGCAAACCATAAAAAGCCAAAGACAGCACCGGCAGGTATCTTTTCAAATATAAGAGGCATGGTTACAAACCCCAGATTGAATGAGCCGCTATTGGCAATACTGATAATATCATTTGGTCCAAAGACCGCAAATGCCATTGGGATAATGATGCTTCCACCAAGTATGACCTCAGCAAATTCATTCGTGCCGACAGCAGTAAGACCTGAAAGCACCACATCATCATCTTTTTTCAGATAACTTGCATAGGTGAGTATTGCACCAATACCCACACTCAGGGTAAAGAATATCTGACCTGCTGCTGCAAGCCAGGTCTTTGCACTCAAGAGGGCACTGAAATCAGGGTTCCACAGGAATCCGAAACCATTTTTGATGCTCCATTCAGCCATTTCAGGGTTTGGGGTGCCAAGGGTTATGACCCTGATCAGTATGATAATGGCAAACACAAGGAGAAGGGGCATTGCTATTTTGCACAGGCGCTCGATACCGCCTTTAATCCCATAATAAATGACAAGCACATTCAGGCAGAATGTGATCAAAAAAAAGAAATAGGCTGTCCCTATATTTTGGAAGAACTGGTTCTGCTCAAGCCCCTGAAACCCGGATAAAAAGGATTTCATGGCCCCTTCAGTGGTGGCTGCCATATATTTACCTGAAAGGGCAAAAAAACTGTAGGCCAGAAGCCATGATTCTACATAGGAGTAATATATAAAAATAACCAGGGGGCCGAATATGCCTATAACACCAAAGTAGCGGATAAACCGGTTTTTATTACCAATATTATGGAAGATGCCAGGGGCAGTGGAGTGTCCAAACCCGCCTCCATACCTTCCCAATGTCCACTCTACCCACATGAGAGGGATGCCGAGCAGTAAAATTGCAATAAAGTAAGGGATCATGAATGCACCGCCACCGTATTTGGCTGCCTGCACAGGAAACCTTAAGAAATTTCCAAGACCCACGGCACTGCCCGCAACTGCAAGAATAATCCCGATACGTGAACCCCAGTGTTGACGCATGATCATCATCCCCCATTAAGAAAGAACAGGCGTTAACTCTATTTGGTTTCTCTTTATATTTCAAGTCAATCCTGCTCATCTAAAGCAAAAAATCCCTCTTTTGTCCTTGCCAGAATCTGAGGCCGGCTTTTTATTCTAAAGATTTTTTACCCTTTTCATATGAAACTATTTCTGCTATAAATCGGGCCGCATTGCGTTATGCTGGATCATAGATTAAAAATTATTTTTAATCTTAATGTTTTTAATTAGTTAGCTGTTAACTATACTGTTAGGTTTTAATGCGGAGAGATGTCCGAGCTGGCCGAAGGAGCACGACTGGAAATCGTGTGTGCTGCCAAAAGCGGTACCGAGGGTTCGAATCCCTCTCTCTCCGCCATTTTTTTTATTTCGTATAAGAGTAAACAGATATGGCATATGAAGTTTTTGCACGAAAATGGCGTCCCCAGATCTTTCAGGATGTCCTGGGGCAGGAGCATGTCACCAGAACGCTCCTTAACGCCATTGCCGCAGACAGGCTTCACCATGCATATCTGTTCTGCGGGGCAAGAGGTGTCGGCAAGACCTCTGTCGCCCGTATCCTTGCCAAGGCAATCAACTGCAAACACCGGGTAGAGGGAAACCCCTGTAATAAATGTGAATCATGTATGGATATCTCCGCTGGTTCTGCAATGGATGTGCAGGAGATCGATGGCGCCTCAAACCGCGGTATAGATGAGATACGGGAGTTGAGGGAGAACATCAAACATATGCCCTCATCAGGGAGATACAGGGTATATATCATAGATGAAGTCCACATGCTCACACTCCCGGCATTTAATGCCCTTTTAAAGACCCTTGAAGAACCGCCGCCCCACGTAAAATTTATATTTGCCACAACCGAACCCCACAAGGTGCCCATAACCATACTTTCAAGGTGCCAGAGATATGATTTCAAGAGGATACCCCAGGCAACGCTTGTGGAGCAGCTTGAAAGGATCACGACTGAGGAAAAGGTTGAAATCAGCAGGCAGGGGCTCGCCCTTATCGCAAGAGAGGCAGATGGCGGTATGAGAGACGCTGTAAGCCTGCTTGATCAGGTCATATCCTTTTCCGGGACAAAGATAGCAAACGAAAATATAGCTGATATTTTAGGAATAATTGACAGCGAGCTTGTATTCAAGGCTGCTGATGCGATAATAGATGGCAGGTCAGGTGAATGCATAGAAATCGTAAACAGCATTTACCATTTCGGGTATGACATTAAGGAATTCTACAAGGCCCTGATGGATCATTACAGAAACCTGCTCATCTCCCTTGTTGCCCCTGATAAGAACCTGCTGGATGTTACAGAAGAAACCCTTAAGGAACTTCAGGCCCAGGCAAAAAAGGCAGGTATCGAGAAGCTACAGCAGAGCCTCAATATACTTATTACTAAGGAAGAGGCCTTCAGATTTACATCACATGCAAGGCTAGTGCTTGAAACCATTATGATAAAGCTCTCAAGGCTTGGCGAACTCCTTTCTGTAGGCGATTTGATTAACAGGATTGAAGCAATGGAAAAGGGGATGGTTAAAGAGCCTGCCACCTTTTCTACAGATAATAAAAAAGCTGAAACCGTAATATCAGAGCCCGAAGCCCGATGGGGAAATAGCGCCCCTTCTTCAGTCAAATCTGCTCCAAAAGCCATTCCTGCAGCAGAAAAAGGATGGGAAGGGTTTTTAAGCTTTATATCTGCCCGTAACAAGGGGATGTATGCAGTTGTGAAGGAGTGCAAACCAACAGAAATCAAAGACAAAACGATTGAGATTGAACGCAGCAATTCACCCTTTGCAACAAAATATCTTAATGACCCGGAAAATATTGAAAAGCTCAACAGCCTGTTGAAAGAATATTTTGAAAAGGATATTAAGATATTAATAAATCTACCAGCAGAGGTAATAGCTACACCAGCACCCGCGCCTGTAGTGAAAGAGGCGGATATACCAAAATCGGTAAAGGAAGTGCTCAGCGTGTTTAAGGGTGCATTAAAGGGTAGTTAGAATTCATATAAGTCATATACGACATATAAGTCTTATATGACTTATTTATTAAAAAGGAGGAAAAAATGAAGGGAATACCGAACATGGGGAACCTGATGAAGCAGGCCCAGCAGTTTCAGAACAGGATGGCAAAGCTTCAGGCGGAGCTCGGCCAGAGGACAATAGAGGCATCAGCAGGCGGCGGCATGGTCTCTGTTGTTGTAAACGGGCAGCAGGAGCTGCTCTCCATAAAAATAGATCGTGAAGTGGTTAACCCGGAAGATGTGGATATGCTTCAGGACCTTGTGCTTGCAGCAGTTAATGACGGCCTTACCCGTGCAAAGAAGATGGTTAATGACGAGATGGGCAAACTTACCGGGGGACTCAATCTCCCGAATATTCCGGGTCTGATGTAATAAATATGGATATATTCCCCCCGCCACTCGAAAGACTTATACGAGAACTTTCAAGGCTTCCCGGCGTTGGCAGCAAATCAGCTACAAGGATGGCACTCTATATCCTTAACTCCAGCAGGGAACTTGCGGACAGCCTCGCAAAAAGCCTTGTTGATGTTAAGGATGAGATCAGGTTCTGCTCTGTCTGCTTTAACTTTACCGATACAGACCCGTGCGCCGTGTGCAGGGATGCGGGTAGGTCAGGTAATATAATATGTGTTGTTGAAGGGCCTGGAGACCAGCTTGCCATTGAAGAGACAGGCGTGTTCAAGGGAAAGTATCATGTGCTTCACGGTGTGCTTTCCCCCCTTGATGGGATCGGGCCTGAGGACCTGAAGATAGGAGAGCTTATAGCAAGATGTAACCGCGGAGAGGTCGAGGAGGTGGTGCTTGCCATAAACCCCACTACCCAGGGAGAGGCAACCTCATCATACCTTGCAGATATACTTCTGAAGAAAAGCATAAAGGTTACGCGGATCGCCCTTGGTATACCTGTTGGGGGTGATCTCAAATATATGGATTACATGACCCTGAAACACTCATTTAATTGCCGTACCCTGGTCTAGCAATGATCCCCAATAATGCCCTGGCTGAACTTACAAAGATTCTTAAACCGGGCGCTCTTTTAACCGGCCCGGCTAAACTTGATGAATACTCCACTGACAGCACAAAGATGAGATTCATGCCCGATGCAGTTGCATTCCCATCTACTGTTGATGAGATATCCGAAATTTTCAGGCTCGCAAACAGGATATATTTCCCAGTAATACCAAGGGGAGGCGGGAGCGGTAAATCAGGCGGTGCGCTTCCAGTTAAGGGCGGACTAGTGCTTGCCATGGATAAATTCAACCGCATCCTCCATATAGATACAGATAACCTTATTGCCCGTGTAGAGCCCTTTGTAATAACCGAGCTCTTTCAACAGGAGGTGGAAAAGCTTGGTCTGTTTTATCCGCCTGACCCTGCAAGCGCAGATGTCTCCACTATCGGCGGGAATGTTGCCGAGTGTGCCGGGGGCTTAAGGGGCCTCAAGTATGGTGTTACAGGTGATTATGTGCTGGGCTTGACTATCGTATTACCCACAGGCGAGATAATTAAGACAGGTGTTGAGACAATGAAGGGGGTTGCCGGATATGACCTCACAAGCCTTATTGTGGGCTCAGAAGGTACGCTTGCTGTCATTACATCCATAACCCTTAAGCTATTGCCCAAACCTGAAGCAAAAAAAACCATGATTGTTTTTTTTAAAAACCTTGAGACAGCAGCCAGGACCGTGTCAAACATAATCCGTGGGAAGGTTGTACCTGCAACATTGGAATTTCTTGACAGGATGACAATAGGGTGTGTACGCTCATATATAAAGTTCCCTTTACCGGAGGACACTGAAGCCATACTGCTTATCGAGGTTGATGGCAGTGAAAGGCTCGTCACTGATGATGCAGAACGGGTAAGGGAGATATGTATCAGTTCCGGTGCGACAGCGTTCAGGCTTGCAACAACTAAAGAAGAGGTGGAAGAACTCTGGGAGGCCCGGAGAAAGGTATCTGACGCTATGCTCACTCTTAAGCCAGGCAAGATAAGCGAGGATGTTGTTGTACCCAGAAACCGGATACCGGATCTAGTCACATTCCTTGGCGAACTCAGCGCAAAATACATGCTCCCCATACCTGCATACGGACATGCGGGCGACGGTAACCTGCATGTAAATATACTTCTGGATAATAATCCCGAAGAGAAGAAAAAGGGTGAGAAGGTAGTGAGGGAGCTTTTACAGAGGGTGATTGACCTAGGCGGCACAATCACAGGCGAACATGGCATAGGCATTACAAAGGCAGAGTTTATGGATATGGAGTTTTCAGAAGCTGCAATCGCACTTATGAAACAGATAAAAAGGGTATTTGACCCGAACAATGTGCTTAATCCGGGAAAGATTTTTATATAAGTAATGCCCATCCAGAAAGATGCAATTTCTGGATGAGGCTTTCAGCAGTCAGCGATCAGATGTCAGCTAACTCTTTGGTTTGAAAATCTTTTGCTGAAGGCTGAACGCTAATAGCTGACCGCTTGAATCAAAAAACGATAGTTTTTGGATGAAAACCAACTATTTTAGAGACAGATAATATGGACCTTCTTTCCAGTATATTTCTTGGTGTAATACAGGGCCTTACAGAATTTTTGCCTGTAAGCAGTTCTGGTCATCTCGTATTTTTTCAGAATCTCCTCGGGTTTAAAGAACCTGAGATATTATTTGATGTTTCCTTACACCTCGGCACTCTGCTTGCGGTATTTATCTTTTTCAAATCAGATTTAATGTTGATTGTTCTCGATATTAAGAGATATCTCTCTGACATTATATCCGGCAAGTCACCACTTTCTTCTATAAAAGAGAGGCCCCATGCCCTCTTTGCCTTCTGGGTGATAATAGGTACCATACCTACCGGCATCATAGGTGTCCTATTCAAGGATACCCTTGAATCCCTGTTCGGAAAGGTGCAGCTGGTAGGTCTAATGATCATCGTAACAGGCATTATCGTTGGTATATCAAAGCTTATACCTCAGTCATACATGAAGAAAAACAGGCTGGGGGTTTTATCTGCTATCCTCATTGGCATTGCCCAGGGGATTGCCATAATACCGGGCATATCAAGATCAGGCTCAACAATTGTTTGCGGCCTGCTTTGCGGCATAGAGAGGGAGCTTGCTGCCAGGTTTTCTTTTCTTTTATCCATCCCGGCCATACTGGGGGCAATGGTGCTTCAACTGTCATCCCATGAATTGCCTGCCATAACGTTTACACCAATGATCACAGGTTTTATTGTTGCGGCAGTATCAGGTCTTTTTGCCCTGAAGGTACTCATGAAGATTGTAAAGAGAGGTAACTTATCGTGGTTTGCACCATACTGCTGGCTGATAGGGCTTGTTGTAATTTTTATATTCTAAAGGTATTAAGCGGTCACATATCTCGCATAGAGTCTTCTAAGAATATTCATTATTTCGGGGGAATTCATATTTTTATCTTCACCGAATGGTATAAACTCGCAGCCTGCCTTAAGGTCTTTACTCATGGCAACAGGGTTTGTCCAGATAACCCTTGAACGAAGCTCTACCCTCTCTTCTTCAGAGGCACAGAGTTCAATAACAAACTCTTTACCCTTGATGAATTCCCTGGTTGAAAGAAAATTTATGCCGCCCATACCTATATTGAGGCAGGGGAATTGTTTTAAAAACGGCCTAAATAGAGAATCTCCCAAGCCACCCATTATCTTGACCTTGCATCCCGGGATCTCAAACCTCCTGTATTTTCTTCTTTCTACCAGTTCTGCCATATTTTAGAGGAGCCTCTTATGATCTGTTTTTGAAAGCTTTCAGGTGATAGGTAAGAATACTTATTTATAATAAAATAATCAAGCCCGGTATATGGATCATGGCATTTTTCCTGATTTTCAATAAAAAAATTTATTTTCTCATGAAAGTGGTCAGCTGTCAGCGTTCAGCTTTCAGCAAAAAGCATACAAAACATGGACTTGGTTGAGAGCTGATAGCTGATTTCTGAAAGCTCCATAAGGAAATAGTCACTTTCTTGAAATACACTTTCTAAAGGAAGTTTTGGCTTGACTAAGGAGTGCAGATGATTTATATAGAGACCAATTGTTCTCCATATAGATTTCGTATCCATTAACAGGAGACATATGCCTGCAAATTACAAACGAGTCCCGGCTATTGATAAATCCTTTTCCATACTGGAGTTAATTACCCATGCAAGGCACCCCCTTGGTTTTGCTGAAATCGTGAGGGAACTCGGTTTAAACAAGAGCACGGTCTTTAACATCCTGCATACACTTAATGATCTTGGTGTGCTGGACAAGGGGCCTGACGGCCTCTTCCATCTGGGGCCAAGGCTCTTCATACTTGGCAATGCCGCTGCAAAGGGTTCAGAACTTATCCAGACAGTTCATCCTTATCTGGTAAAAATAAACAATGAATACAGGGTCTCTGCATTTCTTGGCATACTGTCCGGCACAGAGGTCATAATAATCGATAAGGCTGATATGGCACAAAAGGTAAAGATATCCTCTGAAATCGGTATGAAGATTCCCCTCTTTGCAGGTGTGGCAGGTAAAGCCCTCCTCTCACAGTTACCTGACCAGGATGTAGATAAAATAGTTGAAAATTACCGGTTTAAAAAATACACCCCAAAGACAAATACAGACAGGCGTGAAATTAAAAAGGAGATCATTAAGGTAAGTGAGACGGGCGTTGCCTGTGACATGGAGGAATATATAGAGGGGCTTGTTGCAGTGGCTGTGCCCATTAAGACCAACAGGGATGAGTTACAAGCAACCATATGGGCGGTAGGGCTCAAACAGGAATTTAAAAACAGGGCGCTGAAAAAGATTACAGATTTTCTTATTAATACAGCGGATGAGATAAACAGCCGGTTTACGATCATCAAATAGCTTTAAAGGGTCAGACATGAGATATGCGGAGACAGGCATCAACCTTGAAATAGACCTTTCAAGGGGCAATATAGAAAAGGTGGAAACCGACCCCGGGGACACGGAACTTTTCCTGGGCGGACAGGGTACTGCTGCAAAAATTATTTTTGAAAGGGTACCCCCTGATTGTGACGCATTCTCCCCTGACAACCTCCTTATCTTCAGCACAGGCCTTCTCCACGGGACACCTGTACCTGCGGCTAACAGGGTTGCAGTCAATACCATATCACCCCAGACAAATCTTATTGCACATTCACTTATGGGTGGCTTTTTCGGCCCTGAGATGAAACATGCCGGTTATGACAAGATCATACTTAAGGGAAAGGCCCCGGAACTCTCATATATCTATATAAATAACGACACGGTTGAGATTCGTGATGCGTCACATCTAAGAGGCATGGGCTGCACTGAAACAGGCGATGCCCTTAAAAAAGAGCTTAAAGATGACAAGGTGCAGGTGGTAGCCATTGGGCTTGCCGGTGAAAACAGGGTATATACCGCCTCAATGGATCACGGACATTCAAGTGCGGCAAGGGGCCCTGCCCCGGTTATGGGTGATAAAAGGATCAAGGCCATTGCAGTAAGGGGCACAAGGGATATCAATGTGGCAAAACCAGCGGAGCTCTTTGAGATCTGCATGAAGCTGCATAAAAAGATAGCTGAAAGCGACGGGTGCGGAGACTGGATGGCAGTTGATGAGGATGACAGTTTTCACCATGATAATTTTGCATGGGGGAATGCCAGGACAAGAAGGAGGGGCTTCTGGAGCAAAGAGCTTGAAGAGAGGTGGAAGAGGCTCAAGTATGACCACATGGACAGGCAGACAAGCTGTTACAACTGCCCCAAAAATTGCCGCAATGTGATCAAATGGCCCGGGAAAAAGAGGTTCGGATACAAATGCTACGGTAAAGATACATACCACATGGCAGCCTTTAAGGAGCTTGATTTCACATATGAGATACTTGGGATTGCACAGGAATACGGACTTGATTCATATTCAACACCCCAGGTCTTTGCCTTTGCAGTGGAGCTCTATGAGGCAGGCATACTTACAGATAAGGATCTGCCCGATTTCCCGGCGGATAGCGGTGACAGGTTCTTCTACCTCATGGAAAAGGTGGTACGCAGGGAAGGTATAGGAGACATACTGGCTGACGGCGTTTGGCACGCAGCAAGGAGGATAGGAAAGGGTGCGGAAAAGTATGATCACAACACCATAAAAAGATTCGAGCAGCTCCCCATTAAACTTGGTAAACTCAACCCCCCCTATTTTCTCATGATAGCCACTGCCGAAAAGATGGCTATTACGCAGATAGAGGGCTCTTTCCCTCAGGACCCCCTTCCTACAATAGCTGAGCGTGAGGCATTTATCAAAAAATGGGAGGCGGTACCAGATGAAAGGTTTGTTAAATATTTCATGGAGTGGGAAAAGCGCAATGAGATATCCAATGAGGCCTCCTGCGCCATTACAGACTGGAATGAGGCCATGCATTATATAGATGATGCCATAGGGCTCTGCGGTTTTGTCTCATCATTCAGGGGGCAGTTTGGCGGCGGTGTGGCCTATCACATGAATAATATCCCTGAAATCCTCACCCTCGCCACAGGCATACATTACGACAAGGAAAAGCTCTGGAAATGCTTTCAGAGAAACCGAACCCTTGTGCGGGCAGTCAATGTAAAACGCGGCATGAGAAGAAAGGATGAACGCCCGCCTGAAGATCACTGGGCCATAAGGGATGAGGCCTTTGAACAGAAACTTCTTGATGATTACTATGCATTCAAGGGATGGACAAAGGATGGGATACCATCAAAGGAGACCCTTGATTTTCTTAACCTTGAGTTTGTTAGTAAAGATTTCATTGAGAATGGCATCATTACAGGAGAAGAAGATGTCCCACTTCCTGTAATATCAGTTGAAAGCAGGGAGTCTTAAGCATGGATTGCACGGTGAGAAAGAGGGTCATAAAGGAAATCAAGGTGGATATTAAAAAATGCACCGGCTGCCGTTCATGTGAACTGGCCTGCTCTGCCTTTCATGCCATGCCCAGGTACAGCTCTATTAACCCGTCAAGGGCAAGGATAAGGGTATTCATGGACGAGATAAATGATAATTATGTCCCTGTACGCGCCGGGGGTTACATACAGGCAGAGTGCAATGGCAGGAACATGTATGTAATAGATGGTAAAGAATATTCGGAATGCATCTTCTGCCCTGCCTCATGTCCTTCAAGAGACTTTTTCAAGGAGCCCGACTCGGGTCTCCCCCTCAAATGTGATATGTGCGAGGATGTACCGCCACTTGATGAACCAATGTGTGTAAAGGCATGCAAATTTGAGGCACTCACATATCACACCAGAGAGGAAGAGATTAAAGGAGAAGAACCAGGATATGATGCGATAGAAACCGCCTATAAACTGCTGATCAGGAAACATGGTAAATCAAAGGTTCTGGAGATGTTCAACAGGTTTGCAGATGAAAAATAAAAGGGCCTATTGATAAGGTTTTATGATGGAAAACATATCCGACTACAGAGAAATCGTAGATGTAATAAAGCAGAAGGGTGGTGATGCCTTCAAGATGTGTTTTCAGTGCGGTCTTTGTGACACCCTCTGCCCGTGGAACAGGGTGAGGGCATTCAGCATGCGCAGACTTGTGAGACAGGCCACATTCGGCATGACCGAGATAGAAAAAGAGGATTTATGGCTCTGTACCACATGCGGGAGATGTCTGATTGAGTGCCCGAGAGATGTCAGGCAAATAGAATCAGGCATGGCCTTAAGAAGGATAGCCAGTGAATACGGGATATTCCCTGATACTGCAAGGCCATTAAAGAGGATCAGCGCGAGCCTTGCAGCAGAAGGAAACCCCCTGAATGAAAAAAGAGAGAACCGCGCATCATGGGCAGAAGGTCTTTCAGTAAAGACATTTACAGAGGATACTGAATACCTCTATTTCCCCGGATGCTACCTGAGCTATGACCCAAGGCTTAAAAAGGTGGCAAGGGCAACAGCTAATATCCTTAAGAAGGCAGGAGTAGATTTCGGAATACTGGGGAGTAGTGAGAACTGCTGCGGCGAGAGCATCCGAAAGAGCGGTAATGAAGGGCTATTCAAGAAACTTGCACGTGAAAACATCAAGGCCTTTATAGAAAAAGGTGTAAAAAAGATCATTGTTTCATCACCCCACTGCTATCACACATTTAAAAATGATTATCCGGAGTTCAGGGTCAACTTTGAAATCATCCATATAACCCAGTTGATTGATAGACTAATCACAGATGGAAAACTCAGGCTCAGCAGGGAATATAACAAAAAAATAACATACCATGATCCCTGTTACCTCGGAAGACATAACAATATATATGATGAGCCAAGGGATATTCTTAAAATGATACCAGGCATATCTTTTTTCGAGTTACCCGAGTCATACAGTGAAAGCCTCTGCTGTGGTGGGGGCGGGGCAAGGATATGGATGGAGACAACAAAGGGGCAAAGGTTTTCTGATATCAGGGTCAGAGAGGCCATTGATACTGGTGCGGAGATACTGGTTACCGCATGCCCCTACTGCATCACCAATTTTGAAGATAGCAGGCTCACCATGAATGCCGATGATAAAATAAGGGTAATGGATATAACCGAAATAATAAATGAAATAATTTAAAATAGGGCATATTACCGTAGGGGCACGCAGCAGCGTGCCCGCGGGCACAGTGCCCTGTGCCCCTACGAATGCTGATCGAATTCTACCAATATGGATATTTATATTATTGTCTTGGATTGAATATTTTGAGAAAAAATAAAAATGTCTGAACAGAAATTAAATCGAAACATCTACGGCGACGTAATGGTCGTGGGCGCCGGTATAAGCGGCATTCAGGCAGCCCTTGACCTGGCACAGAGCGGCTTCAGGGTCTATCTAATTGAAAAGGCTCCTTCCATTGGTGGAAAGATGAGCCAGCTCGATAAGACCTTCCCGACCAATGACTGTTCCATGTGTATTGAATCGCCAAAATTTATAGAATGCAGCAGACATCCCAATATTGAGATCCTCTCTTACACTGAAGTTAAAAGTGTTGAGGGTGAGGCTGGTGCATTCCGAGTAAGCCTGATAAAAAAACCCAGATATGTAATAGAGGAAAATTGCACAGGCTGTAACGCATGCGTTCAGTACTGCCCGGTCAAGACCCCTGACCCCTTCAACCGTAATATCTCCATGAACAGGGCCATACACATCTATTTCGCACAGGCAGTCCCCCTCATCACCTATGTAGACCCGGAAGCATGTCTCTTTTTTCGTGATGGAAAATGCAACATCTGTGTTGGAGCATGCAAAAACAGGGCAATCGACCTGCATCAGGAGCCTCTCAAACTCGAGGTTGAAGTGGGCGCAATCATCCTCTCGCCCGGTTATGAGGTATATGATCCGGGAATAAAAAACGATTATGGATATGGTATATACGAGAATGTGATTACATCCCTTGATTTTGAAAGGCTCCTATGCTCCACCGGGCCCTTTGAAGGCGAGATATTGAGGCCCTCTGATCACAAACATCCCAAAAATATTGCCTGGATACAGTGTGTCGGTTCAAGACGCGTAACACCCGGGCATAACAGCTACTGTTCCGGTGTCTGCTGCACCTACACCCAGAAACAGGTGTTCCTCACAAAGGATCATGATGCTGCTTCAAAATGCACTGTGTTCCATAATGATATACGGGCCTTTGGAAAGGACTTTGAAAGGTTTTTTGAGCGTGCAGAGAATCTTCCTGATGTGAGGTTCATAAGGAGCTTTGTTTCTGTTGGTAAAGAAGACCCTGCAACTAAAAATGTCACTATCAGGTACGCAACATTTGACAAAGGTGTAAAGGAAGAGGAGTTTGATCTGGTTGTCCTCTCTATCGCCATGAATCCCCCTGCCAATGTGGAAGAGTTATCCCGCGCATTCGGGGTTGATCTCGAATCCCACAATTTCATACACACAATCCCATTTAATCCTGTGGCGACATCGCGCAAAGGCATCTATACAAGCGGTGCATTTATGGGGCCTGCTGATATACCGGAATCAGTGGTTACTGCGAGCGGGGCGGGTGCACTTGCGAGCGCGCTAATCAAAGACCGCCGAGGCAAGCTTGATATTAAACGGGTCTACCCGGTGGAAAGAGATGCTAAAGAGGAAGAACCAAGGATAGGCCTGTTTGTATGTCACTGCGGTACCAATATAGGGAGGACAGTCAACGTACCCCAGGTGGTGGAATATGGATCAACACTCCCGGGTGTAGTTCATTCACAGGAGTGTCTGTTTGCCTGCTCATCGGATAATGCCCAGCAGATAGCAAACCAGATCAGGGATAAGAGGCTTAACAGGGTGGTTGTTGCAGCATGCACCCCCCGCACCCATGAGCCGCTCTTCCGCGACACCTGCCGCGAAGGAGGCATTAACCCATATCTGTTTGAGATGGCGAATATCAGGGAACACTGTTCATGGGTCCACACAAAGGAGCCAAAGGAGGCCACCCGGAAGGCAAAGGAGATCGTCAGGATGTCTGTTGCAAGGGCAGCCCTGCTTGAACCCCTAAATGAATTTGATCTCCCGGTGGACAAGAGAGGCCTTGTTATTGGTGGTGGAGTAGCCGGCATGACAGCAGCCCTTAACCTTGCTGATCAGGGATTTGAGATATACCTCATTGAAAAGGCACCTGAACTTGGAGGAATGGCTAACAGGATACATTTTACCCTGGAAGGTTTTGATGTAAGAGGCAATCTTAACGAGCTGATTAAAAAGGTATACAAAAACCCCTTAATACATATCTGTCATAATGCCCTTATTACCCGCACAACTGGGTATGTGGGTAACTTTATTACAGGGGTAAAATACGATGGTATTTCAAAAGAGATTCGTCACGGGATAACCATAATAGCAACTGGCGCCGAAGAATACAGGCCAGTGGAATATCTCTATGGCGAAAATCCGCATGTGGTGACAAATCTTGAGCTCGGTGAAAAGATTGACCGTGGTGATACTAAAATATTCAATGCAAAGGGCATGGTGATTATACAGTGCGTGGGGTGCAGGAACCATGAGAGAAACTACTGCAGCAGGGTCTGCTGCAGCCACTCAATAAAAAATGCCCTCAAGATGAAGGAGGTAAACCCGCAGATAGAAGTCACCATCCTGTTCAGGGACATGAGGACATACGGGTTCATGGAAGACTATTACAGGAAGGCTGCTGTAAAGGGTGTTAGATTTATAAGGTATACACCTCAAGATAAGCCGAAGGTGCAGCATCTTAAAGATAGTAATAAATTAAGGGTGGAGGTATATGACCCGGTGCTTGATACAGAACTTGCCATAGATGCAGATATCCTTGTGCTTGCAGCGGCAGTAATACCTTCCTCCGGTACCAGGGAGATATCGAAATTATTCAAGCTGCCCCTTAATAGTGATGGATTTTTCCAGGAGGCCCATGTCAAACTCAGGCCGGTTGATTTTGCGGCTGAGGGTATTTTCCTGTGCGGGACTGCCCATTATCCAAAGCATATCAAAGAGGCAATAAGTCAGGCATTAGGGGCGAGCGGCCGGGCTGCCACGATTCTAAGCAGGGATTCAGTCACAGCATCAGGTGCTGTGTGTGATGTAGATGAGGAGAGATGTGTTTCATGCGGCGCCTGTATAAAGGTCTGTACATATGGTGCAATAAGTTTTTATGACACCCCGAAAGGTAAAAAGGCTAAGGTTAACCCTGTGCTCTGTAAGGGTGACGGCCTGTGTAATGCAAAATGCCCGGCAGGGGCTATCTCGCTTAAACACTTTACTGATGAAGAGATATTTGCACAGATAGATGCAGCAGGAGAATAGATTCAAGATTGAAAATTGAAAATTCAAGATTCAACTGAAGCTCCTCTCCCTTGAGGGGAGAGGTTGGGAGAGGGTGAAAAGACGGGCAGTAGAATAGATTCAAGATTAAAATTTGAAGATTCAAGATTAGTATTTTGGAGAAAAAATAATTGAACGCATCCACTAATTTCAAACCAAAGATAATAGGCTTTTTATGCAACTGGTGCTGCTATGGCGGCGCTGACCTCTGCGGGGTATCCCGCTTCCAGTATCCGCCCTATATCAGGGTTATAAGGGTCATGTGTGCAGGACGTGTAGACCCTGCATTTGTATTGAGGGCATTTGAGCGGGGCATGGACGGGGTATTTGTAGGCGGGTGCCACTTCAATGACTGCCACTATAATACAGAGGGTAATTATGATGCATTCAGCATGGTGCAGATCATGAAAAGGCTGTTTGGATATATCGGTATCAACCCTGAGAGATTAAGGCTTGAATGGGTATCTGCCGGAGAGGGGACAAGGTTTGCCGAGATTATGAATGAATATGGAAATAAGATTCTAGGAATGGGGCCATTGGGCATTGAGTGCGATAAGGGGATAGATGAACTTAAGGCCAGGATTGCTAAAGTAACAGGGCTTATCCCGTATATCAAAGAAATAGAAAGAAAACATATGAGGATAAAGGAAAGGTCTGAAAAGCCATACAGGGAATTTTTTACTAGTGAAAGGTTTGATAATATTTATAAGGACTATATTGAACAGAAACTGGATCTCATCTAATTAAATCTCTGTTTGATAACGCCTGAGTATTTCATATCAAAAGTAAGGAGAAATTCAGTGAAGCTAATTAGTAACACTGAATTTTTCTTTTCATTTTAAAGTTTTTAGTTAAAACAAACGATAAGTACTATACCGTTTTGATTTTTCTTTAAATTTATTACCTGGATATTTTTCAAGTATGTAATGGTTTTTTTAAGGAGCTATCTTCTTTATCAAATATGCCTCTATAAAATATGATAATTATTTTCAGCTAATTTATTTTTATAGAGTCATTATGAAGCCGTGATTAAAACAGGAGAATTTCTAATGGAAAAAATAACAAATGTAATGTGGGTAATATTCCTTTGTTTTTCTTTGTTTTTATTTTCCTGTGAAAAACCTGTAAGTGATGCGGAGAAAGCCGAACAAGTTTTTGGTAAAGAAATAATCAACAAATATAGGGTTTACGATAAAAAACCGGCGTGGGCTATAAGCAGGGATATTATCAATAAACTAGAATCCGGCAAATATACTGAAATAGAAGAATACATTGATTACCTTGTTGTGCGCAAACCATACACCATAGATGGAACAAGAGTACTTGAGGACGTATATCAATTTGTCTCAAACAGGTTATACAGCAGTGACTTACTTGACAAATGGTGCGCAAAAACACCTTCTCATCATTCATCCTATATCTTTAGAGGTTACTATTATGTCAGTGAAGCCTGGAGGATCAGGGGGTCAGGTTTTTCATACACCGTTTCAGATGAAGGTTGGAATGGTTTTAGAGAAAACTTAAAACTTGCCGAAAAAGATCTGGAAAAAGCATATTCAATGAATCCTGAAGACCCAAACAGTGCAGCCTTCATGATTACCGTATATATGGGCCTGACACAAGAAGAAGAAGAGATGAATATCTGGTTTAATAGGGCAATAAAGGCTGATCCCATTGGGAATAATGCTTATACTAGAAAACTTAATTTTCTTGAACCTAAATGGCGCGGTACAGAAAAAGAATATAGAAAGTTTGCTGAATATTGTTATAAAAAGACTCCAAAAAACAGCATCATCCATGAGAGTATGCTCAGTTATATAATGGAAAAATCCTGCAATGCTGTAGATATTAAGGCTTATTATAATGATCCTCTGATAAATAATTATATAAAAAAGGTTTACAAAAAAACCATAAATAATTTCCCAAATTCGGTTTCATTAAGAACGACGCTCGCAAAAATAGAAACGAGTATTGGAAACTACGACAAAGCGATTGATTATTATAGTGAAGCATTAGCATATGATCCAGGAAATCCAGCAGTATTACTCTTGCGAGGGAATGTTTATCTGGTAAATCTTGCGAAATATGAACTGGCAGAAGCTGATTATAAAAGGAGTTTTGAATCTGACCCAGGTGACCCGGTTATTTATTATCAATTAGCAGAGATATATATGATTCACAATAACTTTGAAAAATCAGATGAGTATTATACCAAAGCCATACAACTACGACCCAAAGATAAACGGTTTTTTTTACGACGTGGCACGAACAAATTATTTTTTAATAAAGGTTATGCTTCAGCCCTGTCAGATTTTAAAGAAGCTGAAAAACTTGATGCCTACTATATCGAAACGAACAGATACATAGCAGAGTGCCTTAAGCAACTTGAACGATTTGAAGAGGCAAAGGAGTATTGTAGAAAATCATTGGATCTTATTGAAATAGAAAAAGTAAAAGGCGATGGGGGTTCGATTTCATCAGACAAAGCCCAAAAATATACCAAAATACTAAGCGATATGCTCAAATGGCTTGCCGGTAGCTCAAGTTCAATTACAAAAGAAGAAGCTATACAATTTTTGGAGGATAAAGATAGTGGCATACTTACATTAAATATCACCTCTTTAACTCCTGAGATCACAAAAATATTGGTTCAATCAAATAGAGGGCTCGCATTCCCGAGGCTAGAATCAATATCATCTGAAGTTGCAGAGATTTTAGGACAACACCGTAGGGGTATTGACCTTTCAGGCATAAAGGAATTGGTCTATGGGGTAGCCGCAGGCTTGGCAAAAAACAAAGAAGAACTCAATCTATCCGGATTAAAGCTATTGTCTTCTGAGGCAGCAAAGGGGCTAGGTGAGTTCAGATGCAGTTACCTGAAATTAAACGGACTCGAAACATTATCTCCTGATGCTGCAGCGAGTATTGCCAAATGTAACGCATTAGAACTCAATGGGCTTACTGATATTAGTAATGAGACTATACTAGCGCTTAGTAAAAACAAAGGAGGTATCTTTTTAGAAGGCATCAAAAAATTGACTCCAGAAAATGCTAAAATTTTCGCTGATCATGAAGGAGAGATATGGTTCACCGGGATGACCGAATTCACACCTGACATGGTAAAATATATAAGCAAACATAAAAGATTATTAGGCTTTCCAAGAATTAAAACTATTTCGCTTGAAGAGGCAGAGTATTTCGGAAAACAGCATAAGGGGCTTTTGAATCTGGGTGATATCACTAATATATCTGATGGTGCAGCAAGGGCTCTTTATGTTCATGACGGCCCAATTGAATTGTATAACTTAACAACTATCACTACCTCTGTCGCCGAGTTATTACTAAAAAAGGCCAGCCCGAATATAACTTTTCAAGCTCGATCAATAACACCTGAAGTAGCAGAGATATTGGCAAAACATAAAGGTGTTTTATTTTTAAGTAGCCTTACTGAACTTGATGCTGAAACAGCGAGGGCTCTTAGTAAACATAAGGAAGAAGTTTCTCTCATGGGCATTAAGACTGTCTCCCCGGAAGTTATGGAAATAGTAAAAAGCAGTCATGGGTTTATGAGATTATCTGAGGATGTAAAAATAATCACTGAAAAGTAATTTAAGAGATGCACCTCTAAATATCAATCGTCTTTTTGTTTTGATAATTTGAGGTGCGACCGCTAGATCCCGCTACATCACGCCTGCTTTGAAAAGTACGCTTTACAGAGTCTCACTTCCTGCATTTCCAGCCAATTCATTTGTCGAATCATTACCCTTTGAGGCTGCTCTTACTCCAAAAAACAGGTACGCCATTGCAATCAGAAAATACCATAACCCTGCATAAGGAACAGTAACCCCAAAAACATCCAGCAGTGTTTTTAGGATAAGAGAAGGTGTTACAGCAACAACTGCAAGCCTGAGGGTCGCCACATAAGGCATTTTGGATTTATGCATTAAAGCGAACAGCATACCTATGGCTCCATAGACAAGGGCCTGAACAATTCTGAATACAAAAGACCCAAGAACAGCAAATGGAAAAAACACGATCGCCATTAACTTTTTTACAATATTCGTTAATTTATTTAATAGATCCTGATCCAGAGTAAAGTTCCCAAATTTTTGAAAGCTGATTGTCCGGGTTTCAATTTCACTTTTTTTAAATATTCCTTCTGTCTTTTTTATTAAGGCTATGGCTTCGGTGTTATCCAGTGAAGTTATTTTACCGGTAGTATCAATTATGATCAGATCCTTTCCGTTCTCAGGATTTTTAATATAGTATGGTTGAGACTCTTCAATTGAAGCATTGCCCCCGGATAAAGAAATCACCGGAACCTGAGAGATAATCTGGTAAGCCTCATTGTCTATGAAGTTACCAACCTGCACATGCACCTTAATGAGGGTGATTATCCAGCAAATTACTAAAAGCAAAAGCAGATAAGCAAACCCTGTACCTTTCCAGCCAGATGCCACATAGCGATACATATTTTTTGAAAAAAATGACAAAACCGGTATTTGATAAATTGAATAGTGTTTCATAATCAAACCCTCTCCTTTCTTGTCTTCCATTTATGTTTTGATGTGCCACCTTTACTCTTTACAGGTTTCAAGGACAATAACCAACTGTAGTCCTCAATCAAGTCAGCAAGTAACGATAAACATACTATTTGAATTTTATATAAGACAATATGCCCGGGCACTTTAAGACATTGTAATTCTTTATACCCGATATGACATAATGGTTTAGATTTAAAGTTAATTTTATGAAAAGGCAAGATGAAAACATAAAAAAAGTTTGTCTTAACCAAAAATATATTCTAAAATTCACATCATCATCTAAGCATGTGTGAATAGGTTTAATAAAACTAAGGTCGTTAAATTATTTTATCCAAAACAAACCATTCATCAGGAGGAAACATTATGGCCAAGTCCAAACATCTTATTTGCGGAGTTCATATCACAAAGAGGTTAAAGCATGCGGTAAAGGTGCAGGAGGTATTGACTGAATTTGGTAAAGATATCAAGACACGGCTGGGCTTGCATGAACCCGGCGCTAAAGGCGGGCCCAATGGTCTCCTGTTGATCGAATATGTCGGGAGCAACGCCTCATTCAATAAATTTACCAAAAAACTGGGGACAATTACCGGTGTAGAGGTACAGCAGATGGTCTTTGATCATCCCTAGCAAACCTTTCGGTTTTAGATAATAGAACGGCCTGCCATATTGGCAGGCCGTTTTGATTATGTGCTTTACAGCAAAGAATCAGGCTATTGCATTCCTTAAGCTCTGCCTGTAATAGAAACCGTCTGATGTCTTAAAAAATGTCTCCACATTATCAAGGTCTACATTCGGGGGGATATCACACCCGGAGGATAAGACAAAATTATTAAACATGCCGCATTTGTTCAAGAGCTTAAGCGTTTCAAGCCTTACCTCGTCAGGGGATTTCACCCTGAATACCTTTGACGGGCTTATATTTCCCATTACCAGATAGTTACGCGGCACCTTTTCAAGCATGGCCCTGATATCTACAGAATCACCAAAATGAAATGCAAAGCAGCCAGTATCCATTATAGAATCCAGCAGGTGAGGCACAGAACCACCACAGTTATGGTAGATAACGATGAAATGTTTATCCTGTAAGGAAGAGACTATCTCATATACATAAGGGGTAGAGAACTCCTTTATCAGAGGTGGAGAAAGAATCCCTGCAAGAGGTTCCGCAAGTATTATCCCATTGGCCCCTATTTTTTTCAGGGCAGCGGCATATGCCTTTATAAAATCGGTTACCTTGCGCAGTATAACATGAACCATCTCCGGCTCTTCATAACAGTGCATCATTACATCATTTACATTCATCAACCTTCCGGCAAGGGAAAACGGGCCTATACACTGGGAAATAACCGGCCTGTCATTAACAAGCATCTTGGCCTTGCGTATGGTTTCAATATTGATCCCTGTACGCCCTGCACCCACCTCCGGGACCTTTAATGCCTCCGCATCATCCCTGGTAGTCACCAGCCTGCCTATTATTGTCGGCACCTCATCTGCAGCGTATACTGTAAGGGCACCGAATGCCTCCGCCTCAACGGATAAATCCATATAACTAAGGGCCGCCGGCATGTCAAAATGGTCTGCAATAGACCTTATGCCTATTGCCATGTGGTTACTGTCTGCTACGAGTTCTCTTACTGTTACATAAAGGAACTGAACCGCCGGAAATGATAGAATCGGCAGCGCCTTTTTTCTTTCTGTATATATAATCTGTTCGATCCAATTGTACATATTCATAGCTTTATCTCTCCTGTTTGATTACTAATCTAATCTTAATCGGTCAATTTTTAAGATAGGATAACAAAAAAGGATACCATATGCCATTTTAAATACTGGCTGTCAGGATATCATTGTATGAGATGCCCACCTTTAAGAGCATTTGTCCCATGAATATTTCTGAATACGGAACTAAAACTCTTGACATTGGATATGGTCTCCGACATAATTGCGCCTCACGATAAACTCGGTTAAATCAATATAGATGCCCTTTTCCATATGGGCCTGGTAACGGAGAACAGGTTGTTCAAAGGTACTTTTTTTAAAAGTCTTGGTATTTTGATATCCCGTAAAAGCTTTTACGATCATTTGATCTTTAATCTGATGTCATCTGATATCGGTAATTTTTATATTTTTTAACAGAATCAGTAATTTGAAAGGCATGAAAGGGGGTAAGAATGATAGACAAACAAAAACTGGTAAAAATAGTAGGTACCGGTAAGGTCTCTGACAGGGAAGAAGACCTGGAGATTTATTCCAGCGACATAAGTTTTGTGAACCGTGTCAGACCGGCTTTTGTTGTAAAACCTGGTACCGCCGGCGAGGTCCAGAAGCTGATCGAACTGGCCAACTCAACAAAAACACCGCTTGTCCCGGTAAGCTCCGGGGCGCCGCACTTCAAGGGTGATACCGTGCCCTGTAATGGTGGCAGTATTATTGTTGACCTGAGTGGCTTAAAAAAGATCGAATTTGTTGACCGTGCCCGCAGGGTGGCAATGGTAGAGCCGGGCGTAACATTTGAAGATCTCATTCCTCTCTGCACAAAAGAGGGATTAAGGCTGAATATGCCGCTCCTCCCCAGAAAAACAAAATCAGTAATCGGGAGCATACTTGAAAGGGAACCGGTTCTGATGCCCGGATACCAGTGGGACATGTCAGACCCCCTTGCCTGTGCCGGTCTCTATTTCGGTAACGGCGAGGAGTTCAGGACAGGGCAGGCAGCAGGCCCCGGAACACTCAAGGATCAATGGAAGGTAGGTGCAATGCAGAAGGCCCCATACGGCCCGGGAACAGCATCCCTGCACAGGCTTATTCAGGGCGCCCAGGGGACAATGGGTATTGTCACATGGATCTCCATAAGATGCGAGGTGCTTCCGAAGATGCAGGAGCCCTTCTTCGCAGCATCCCATGACCTTGATCAGCTCGTTGATCTCATGTCATGGATTATAAGGCTAAGGATGGTAACAGAATGTTTTATCCTTAATAATACAAACCTTGCAGCCATCTTTGCAAAAGACCCTGATGATTATCAGAGAATAAAAGAGACGCTTCCGCCCTATATCCTTTTCTATAATATTGCGGGTTATGATTATTTCCCCGAAGATAGAATCGCCGCCTATATTAAGGATATAGCTGTTATGAACCAGCGTATAGGGCTTGATACCTCTAAATCCGCAGGCATCATATCTGCCGATGCGATGCTGAAAAAGATCCAGAAGCCATGCGATGAACCTTACTGGAAGCTCAACCTCAAAGGGGCGAACCAGGACATCTTCTTCCTCACCATATATGATAATTTAGAACGCCAGATAGCAGCAATGAAAGAGATGTCAGAGGAGATCGGGTACTCACCAACTGACCTTGGTCTCTACATACAGCCCATTGTACAGGGCACAGGATATCACTGTGAGTTTAACCTGTTCTATGATCCCTACAGCTATACCGAGAGTGACAGGGTGAAGGATTTAACATCAATGGCAACAAAAGGTCTGATGAATATGGGCGCCTTTTTCTCAAGGCCATATGGTGACGAGACAAACTGGATCTTTAACAGAGACGCTGCCACCACCGATGCATTACGCAGGATCAAGAAGGTATTTGATCCTAACCATGTAATGAATCCGGGTAAGGTATGTTTCTAGGTCAGTATCCAAAAAGTTTTTTCTGAAATTATTAAGGAGGTAGCGAAAATGGGATTAGAACAATATCAGGGCGATGTAAACATGTGCTGCCGGTGTTCAGCCTGTAAATTCATCCCCCTGCAGCAGGTAAAAAGCTATGATTTTTCATATGTATGTCCGAGTATATCAAGGTTTCAGTTCCACAGCTATTCAGGCGGTGGAAGGGCAAATATCATTTCAGCAGGTCTGAAAAACGGTTTCAATTATACAGATAAACTGCTTGATATCGTCTATAACTGCCAGATGTGCGGGGCATGCGGCGTATCATGCAACTATGCAATGGACATGGAGCTCCAGGAACCGATCAATGAATTCAGGATCAAATGTGTGGAAGAAGGCAAGACCAACCCTGAACTGGAAAGGGTAATAAAATCCCTGAAAAAAACAGGCTCCATGGTGCCGGTTCAGGGCAAGAGGGGTGACTGGGCAAAGGGACTTGATATCAAGGACGCAACAAAGGAAAGGGTTGATGTGCTTTTTCATGTAGGATGCCTTACAAGCTATAATAAGGATATGCACAAACTAGCCAAGGCAACAGCCCAGATTCTTAAAAAGGCAAAGGTAAACTTCGGTATTGCAGGGGATATGGAAACCTGCTGCGGAAGCCGCGCCTATCAGATGGGATATGAGAAGGAATTTCTGAAACAGGCAAAGATGAATATGGCCATGATCAAAAAGGCCGGCATCAAAACAGTGGTAACAGCCTGCGCAGACGGATACCATGCATTCAAGGTGCTCTATGATAAATACGAACTCAAGGGCGACCTCAAGGTTCTTCACATAACAGAGTATATTGATATGCTTATTAAAGAGGGCAAGCTTAAACCTAAAAAACCCCTTGATATGGTTGTTACATATCATGACCCGTGCAGGCTCGGCAGGCTCGGCGAACCCTGGAGACATTACAAGGGCAAAAAGATCCCCGGTGACAGGTTTGTGTTTGATCCGCCAAAGGAATACAGAAGAGGCACAAAGGGCGTTTATGAACCACCGAGGGATATCCTTAAGAGCTTACCAGGCGTAAAGCTTATTGAGATGGAAAGGATCAAGGAATATGCATGGTGCTGCGGTGCAGGAGGCGGGGTAACAGAATCAAATCCTGATTTTGCAGAATGGACAGCCACTGAAAGGATATTCGAGGCA
>CAZCMD010000050.1:24717-27184 GCA_964499695.1 uncultured Desulfatiglans sp. | reverse complement strand
GGTGTCAATAAAGCATATGCATTAAAACTAAAGATTGACTGATTTAAATAATGGGTTATAAAGAATCTAAATGATGTAGCGAATGAGATTCTCTTAAAAAAAATAATTCAATCACCACTTTTCAGGGAGGGAACCCATGCCGAGAATTACACGAACCTATTTCTATATTTTATCACTAATCTTTTTTGTTTTTATTTTTAACTTCACAGCCGGGAGCTATGCCCAGGTGATCATGGAGGGGCATGCCCCTGTGCCGGAGGCAGTGGCAATACCGAGACCGGCTGAGAGCGAGGTAAAGATTGCAGAGGAGGCACTTGCTAAATTTCTTCAGGCTGCTGATCCTACAGTTAAGGAAATTAATAAAAAATACCCGGGCCTTATTTCAGTTACAGCACCCCGTGATAATACTGCAACAGTACCCGGTCTTATGCCATTCTTCCAGATGCAGCACCAGGCCAACCTTGAGATTGCGAGGAAGGGTGATATAGATTTTCTGTTGCTGGGTGATTCAATAACAGACTTCTGGCGCAATGCAGAGGGCCCCTTTGGTGGAAAGCCGGTGTTTGATAAATATTTTGGGAACCTCAAGACGGCCAATTTCGGGATTGCCGGTGATTCTACCCAGGGGGTGCTTTTTAGATTACAGAATGGAGAGGGCAAGGGATTCAGCCCGAAGCTCATCATGCTTATGATAGGCACAAACAATACCATGCAGAACACAGGGCCTGAAATAGCAGAGGGTGTTGGGGCTGTGGTTCTTGAATTAAAGAAGGATTTTCCCACTGCTAAGATCCTGCTTCTTGCCATCTTTCCAAGGGATAAACCGGGTGACCAGGTTCGTAAGACCATAGATGAGGTAAATAAAAGGATAGCAAAACTGCATGACGGGAAAAAGGTGTTTTACCTGGATATCGGCACAAAATTTCTTGATGAAAAGGGCTTTATTCCCCAGGATGTCATGAGCGATGCCCTTCACCCCACAATAAAGGGATATGAGATCTGGGCAGAGGCGGTAAAGGATCAAATAGAAAAACTTATGAAAAAGTAAAAAAGGGGCTTAACCCGGAAATCACCGGTTTCCGGGTTAATGCATTCTGCCTTCAGTTAATAAAACCTGGGATGGCAGGCCGACTCGCCTGTAAACCTCTGAGCGATGACTTCTGCCCCCGGGTGCTGTCATCTGCTCTTTCATTCTTGAGCCTGTTCATAAAATAGAATCCTGAATTCTAAATTTTAAATTTAATGATAGTTGATAATTGTTCATTGATCATTGTATTTAATCTTGAATCTATTACCTTCTTATTGACATTCAGAAGACCTTATGCAGAATTAGCAGAATTAAAATAAATGTTTTTATACAAGAGGGTGTCATGTCCTTATTGAGGGTGCTGAGCATCATCAGCTCTATACTGTTTTTATCATTAATGTTTTCCGGCTGTAATGTGAAAAAGGAGACCCCGGTTGCTGTTGAGCCAACTACGGCTGCTATTGAACCGGTCCCGGTTATTATCGAGAAGGCCCCTGTTTATGTCTACATTAAACCTAAGGTTGCCCTTGTCCTTGGCGGAGGTGCAGCGCGCGGATTTGCCCATGTCGGCGTTTTGCGTGCCCTTGAACAGGAAAAGATCCCGATCCATATGATCATAGGCACCAGCGTGGGGAGCCTGATAGGTGCCATGTATGCCTCAAACCCCAATTCTTTTGATCTGGAATGGACCTCTTTCCTGCTGGAGAAGGATGATCTTTTTGATTTTTCCATCTTATCCTCGTCAAAGGGCCCGGTTAAAGGGGATAAACTGGAGGAATTTGTGAATGCAAAGATACCTGTCCGGAATATAGAGAAGTTTATGATACCTTTTTTTGCGGTCGCCGCTGATCTCAATACCGGCGAACCGGTAATCTTCTCTTCAGGTCCTGTCAGCAAGGCAGTCCGTGCATCATGTTCTATTCCGGGTGTATTCATACCCCTGTCATATAATAAAAGGCAGTTGATTGACGGTGGCGTGCTGGGGAATATCGCGCCTGAAGTTGCCCGCAAGTATGGGGCAAACCTGGTTATCGTGGTTTCAATCGGTAAATCTGTCCTTAATAAAGATACCGAAAATATAGTCTCCATCACACTTCAGGCCATTGCCATTATGAGTAACAAGATTGATTCATACAAGGCAAAAGAGGTTGATGTGCTGATTACACCGGATGTTGGTAATGTCGGGACAACCGATTTTACCCAGAAAAAACGATGCATGCAGGCCGGTATCAATGCAACCATGAAGGCGATACCTGAAATAAAAAGACGGCTAGAGGTGTTCAATACACCGGTCAGGGCAGATGAAGTACAGGAACAGACATCTATCAAATAACATTTTCGTGTTTTAGTGGTTAAAAAACTTTAATTCATTAACCGCGAACCACGCGAACCACACGAAAAAAGACTTTAAAAATATTATTACTTTCGCGCTGTTCGCGT
>CAZCMD010000050.1:0-24617 GCA_964499695.1 uncultured Desulfatiglans sp. | reverse complement strand
GTTCCGGGCGGCCCTGCTGTAAAGAATGGATGGGGGGTTACAATAAGGTTCCAGGCAAACACACCCGGCCCGTTTCCTGTGCATGATGATGAACACAAAGTGGTAAAGGATATCACAAGATGGAAAGAAACCGTTAAAGCACCCAGGCTTGACTATCCTCAGAAGGCATGGGATCAGTTTAAACCAGCGGCAGAGGAAATAAACCGCAATGAAGTTTTTGCAACCTGCCTTATAGCACCCGGCCTGTTTGAACAGCTCCATTACCTGATGGGTATGGAAAACTGTATGATCAGTTTCTACCAGGAACCTGAAGCAATGAAGGAGCTCATTGATTACATAACACAGTATGAACTTGATTATGCAAAACTACTCTGTGATAATTTTCACCCTGATGCCCTGTTGCACCATGATGACTGGGGCAGCCACCGTTCTTCATTCCTTTCGCCCCAGATGCTGAATGAGTTTATTGTTCCGGCCTACAAAAAGATATACGGATTATACAAGGCAAACGGTGTGGAGTATATTGTGCATCACAGCGATTCATATGCAGCCAACCTTGTCCCGGCCATGATCGATGTCGGGATAGATGTCTTCCAGGGGTGTGTCACAACGAATAATGTCCCGGAACTGGTCAAAAAATATGGCGGCCGGATTTCGTTTATGGGCGATCTTGATAATGGTGCTATTGACCGGCCTGACTGGACAGCGGATCTCGTTGCAAGGGAGGTAAGAAGGGCATGTACAAACAATGGCAAACTGTACTTTATTCCATGCCTTGCAGCCGGAGGCCCAGGCAGCACATTCCCGGGGGTCTATGATGCGGTAAACGCTGAGATAGATAAAATGAGTAAAGAGATGTTTTAAAAACATTAACCGCGAACAACGCGAACCACGCGAAAAAAACTTTATATTAAAAAGAAATAAACCTTTCGCGCCTTTCGCGGTTAAATAAAAGATTTTGATTTTAGTTTTTTATTTGAATCTTGAATCTTGAATTTTGAATCCAATGTTCAATGTTCATTGAATAATGATAATCCAAAGGACTTCATCAACTCCATAATCCGGTCATTATCAGCCAGGCAATTTGAAACAGCCTGGTGTATCTCTTCACTTAGTTCATCATCCTTCATTAATTTTTGATAAAAATCCATGCTGTCCTTTATTCCATATGTTATCAATACATTGGTGATACAGGTCTGAACAGCATAGGTGTATTCGCTCAGTTCTTCTTTCTTTTTCTCACTGAGTGCAGAATACTGCCTTTGCTGATACTCCATATGCTTCATATCTTTATCTAAAGGCATAACATTCAGATCAGAAAACCATTTATTTGACCAGCCCGGTAAAGAGATGGCTTTTATGGGGGTCTCATTGTAATAAATTATAAATGAGGGGTATGGCTGCTCAGTAGAAACAGTCCTGGACTGGCTGTTTGGGGATGCCTTGATGTTCTCAGTAAAAATATGCAGGTTGAAAGATTCCATTTTCTTACCGGATGGAGAACTGCAATGATGGCATAGTCTTTTAAAAAAATTCTGGTGCGAATGGCTGCCTGGAATCCTCATAACTATATCCTAAATTTTTGTTGTAGGTTTCATTCCTTTTATTTTAGCAAACAACGTGCCTGTAAAAATAAATGATGTAAATCAATATGTTAACTGATAGCATTGACCACTGAGGTCACTTATAGAAGGAAATGATTGCCCGGTTAAAGGAAAAATATTCTATTTCAAAACCTTGAACGGCGAACCACATGAAAAATTCTATTAAAAAGATCAGTACCATTTGATAACCCTTTATCAGTATCAATTCGGAATAAGTTGACAGCGTATGCATTATATTATAATTTTATGCATAATAATTTCGGGGAGGATAATGATGAGAACAACACTTGATTTACCTGAAAACCTGGTTGATGAAGCAATGAAAGCTGCCCGGATTGATACAAAAACCAAGGTAATAATCAGGGCTTTAGAGGAATTAATCAGGAAATCAAACATTTCAGGGTTGAAGGATTTTAAAGGAAAAGTGGATCTGGATATTGATATGAAGGCGGTCAGAGGACGCCAATGTCGGTATTAGTCGATACATCTGTCTGGATTGAATATTTCAGGAGCGGAAAAAATTCCGATAAACTTGATTTTTTTATTGATGAAAACATCGTTGTTATTAATGATCTTATCTTATCCGAACTTGTGCCCTCTTTAAGATTAAGAAACCAGCAAAAGATTATAAAATTGTTAAACAATGTCTCCAAACTGGATTTATTGATAGACTGGAGCCAGGTAACAGACTTTCAATTTCAATGTTTGAAAAACGGACTGAATGGTATTGGGATCCCTGATCTGATAATAGCCCAGAATGCAATACAAAATGACAGCGCTGTTTATACCTTTGACGGGCACTTTAACCTTATAAAAGATATCCTAAAATTCCAGGTAATAGATTAATGCCCCCTGTTAAATCAATGAACCGTGAACCACGCGAACCACACGAAAAAAGACTTTTAATATATTAACCTTTCGCGCTGTTCGCGTGTTTCGCGGTTAAATAGATTTTTTTGTTTTAAAGTTTTTATTGAATCTTGAATTTTGAATTTGTTTTATTATGGTTAATAAAATGTCCATGAAAAACCAGATTAAAATATATACTACCCGGGATAACGAAACTAAAGTTGAAGTGCGTTTTGACAAAGAAACAGTATGGTTGACTCAGGAACAATTAACAATACTATTTCAACGGGATCAATCTGTTATATCACGTCATATCAATAACATGTTCAAGGAAGGCGAGCTTGTGAAAAAAAGCAATATGCAAAAAATGCATATTGCAAATTCAGATAAACCTGTTGCTTTTTATAACCTTGATGTGATCATTTCAGTAGGATATCGCGTAAAATCAGTTCGTGGCACCCAGTTCCGTCAGTGGGCAACAAAACGGCTCAAAGACTACACTGGTACAGGGGTATGCAATTAATGAGAAACGGCTGGAACAGAAACAGCAGGAAGTAAGGCACCTTAAGGACGGCATCCGCATTATCAGCCGCGCCATTGAAGACAGGGCATTAGATACCGATTTTGAGTGGTTGAAGCTTTATGCTGACGGGCTAAGGCTGCTTGATGATTTTGATCACGAAACTTTAGACAGGAAAGGCAAAACTGACACACCAGTTACCTATCCGAACTATGAAGAATATAAAACAATGATAAATCAGATGCGGGCTGATTTTGATTCCACTGTTTTTGGCCGGGAACGCGGAGATGGTTTTAAAAGTGCTATTGAACAGATACGACAGGGATTCGGTAGGAAAGAGCTGTACCCGACGTTTGAAGAAAAAGCGGCAACCCTGCTTTACCTGATCGTAAAGAACCATGCATTTGTTGACGGCAATAAACGTATCGCAGCAGCATGTTTTTTGATGTTTCTGGAAAGGAATGGTCGCCTTTCCCCTGAAAAAGAGGGCCTTGTAATAAGTAATGAAGCCCTGGCCAGCCTGACATTGTTTGTAGCGGTCAGTAAATCAAGCGAGATGGAGACAGTTAAGAAGCTGATAATCAGTATTTTGAACAGAAATCAACCTTGAAATAATTTAAAACCATGAACCGCGAACCACACGAACCACACGAAATAAAGCTTTTAATATGTTAAACCTTTCGCGCTGTTCGCCTGTCCCGCCATAGTATGAATGTCTTTTACGAAGGCGGAGGCCTTTCGCGGTTAAATAATTCTTCGGGGGTTGTTTTTGGACGATAAAATCTTTTATGAAAAGTTAATGCCACTTTCTTTACATTTGACTTTTATTGTGGGAAAAAACAGGTAAAACACTGATACGTGCAGTATTCCGTGATTCAGGCTTAAAAGATGACAGCGTGAAAAAAGCAGAGCAGATATTCATACTCATGTCACCTCACACGGAGATTAGGACCATATGAGCGATAATAAAAACCTCGAAATAGAGCAGGCAAAAGGGCAATTTCTGGTTTATCAGGCTGAAGATGGCAAACTCAAGCTGGATGTGCGCTTGGAAGATGAAACTGTCTGGCTGACCCAACCCCATATGGCCGAGCTTTTCCAGACAACACAACAGAATATAAGCCAGCATATCTTAAATATCTATGAAGAAGAGGAGCTGGCTCCTGAATCAACTCACAAGAAATACTTGTCAGTTCGAAAAGAAGGAAGCAGGGAAGTAAAACGCCTGCTTGACTATTACAATCTGGACATGATCATCTCAGTCGGTTACCGGGTGAAAAGCCATGTTGCTACTCGTTTTCGTATCTGGGCTACAGAACAGCTTAAAGAATATATCGTAAAAGGTTTTATCCTGGATGATGAACGGTTAAAAAATCCTTATCAGCCATTTGACTATTTTGAATTTGAGCTTTCAGTCAGATAAAACTTGGAAAGCCAAACTTATCCTTTGAGTTTTCGTTCAGTTATTGTAAAATGCAACTATAAAAACAACCATATCTCTGGAGATCGTTATGAAAGGTGAATTGACTGCTATATTGGAAAAAGCGCCTGAAGGCGGCTACTGGGCTATTTGCCCGGAGGTGCCGGGAGCAAATGGTCAGGGGGAAACAATAGAGGAAGCAAAGAAAAGCCTTAAAGAGGCAGTGTCATTGATTTTGCTTGATCGTATTGAAGATATTAAAAGGGGTTTGCCATGTGATGCAATCCAGGAAACAATAGCCATCTGATGAAAAGAACTGACCTCGAAAAAAGACTCAGGATAGCTGGCTGCTACCTTAAACGCCAAGGGGCATCCCATTCATTATGGGTAAATCCCAAAACCGGCGTGTTGGAAGCTGTCCCAAGACATAATGAAATAAAAGAACCCCTCGCAAAAAAGATATTAAAGTCGTTGATAAATAACTGATTTCTGACCTTCCTGTCCGGCAAACCTTCAGCAACGACGGACCTATCCTAAATCTTACCTCACAGCCTTCAGTCTATGGCCTAACACGCTGTTTTAAAATATTTTGAATCTTGAATTTTGAATCTTGAACCAAAACTATTGCTCCCGCAATAGTTTTCTGTTACAACAATCCAACCTTAAAAGAAGCCCTGTTAAATCATAGAACCGCGAACCACGCGAATGACACGAAAAAAGATTTTAGAATGTTATACTTTTCGCGCTGTTCGCGTGTTTCGCGGTTAAATAGATTTTTTTGTTTTAAAGTTTTTATTTAAATTTTGAATCTTGAACCTTGAATCTTCAATTTTGAACCCAATGTTAATTGCTCATTGATCATTAATTATTGTTCATTGTAAATAAAGGAGAAAAACATGAAAACAAAATTGAAACTGATTGTTATTATGACATTGCTGGGATTTATGACTGCCTGTTCCGGGGCTCCTGAGGCTCCTCAGCAGACAACACCGCCTGAGCTGACAGTACTTATGGAGCGCATTGCAATCGAGGATCTTTTTATTGATTACTATGCACAGTTCAGACCGGACAGTAAGCACGATTTTAAATCATTTTTCACTGATGACGGCAGGCTGGAGGTCAACGGCCTCGTCTATAATGGTCTTGAGGAGATCAAGGCCATATATGGTCAGCTCAATACCGGCGGCAATGAAGGAAAAGAGCCGAAAGCTGAAGGGGCAATACCCGAGGGAGTGTCCGAGATGATGTTAACAAACATGAAGGTTGATGTGCAGGGTGACAAGGCTGTCGCAACATTTCTCTGGCACAGTATAAAGGCAGACCTGCTGACAACAGAGGGTAAAATTACTGAGTACGGGCGTGAAAGGACTGAACTGGTAAAACAAGATGGGCGATGGCTCATCAAAAACCGTGTGGTCCTCACTGAAGGCGGTATGCCAGAGGCATTACTGGAAAATTATTCAAAAAGTACTTTATAAATCTTTTAGACCATTAAATTTTCCGGATGGACCTCTATTTAATTAGTGTCCATCCAGAATTTGTCTCTTTCTGGATGGACACCCCCGTTTATGAAGTGAAATCTGAATCGAGGTATAAGAATGAGAGAAAAGGCGTTAGCCTACCTAAAAACAGCACTTAATAATCAAAAAGCTTCTTTTCATGATGGCCAATGGGAAAGTATAGAACAACTGCTCAATAGAAAACGTGTACTGGTTGTTCAACGTACTGGCTGGGGAAAAAGCATGGTCTATTTCCTTGCCACAAAATTATTACGAGAACAGGGTGCGGGGCCTACACTTCTGATATCTCCTTTGCTTTCTTTGATGAGAAACCAGCTTGAGGCTGCTCAAAGACTGGGAATAACTGCCCGAACCATTAACAGCGCCAACAATGAGGAATGGGATCGGATCAAAAACGAAATGTTGTTAAACCAGGTGGATGTACTTTTGATCTCTCCGGAGCGTTTGGCAAATGACGATTTCCGACAAAACATACTTGCTAATATTGCAGATAATATTGGATTGTTTGTTGTAGACGAGGCTCACTGTATCTCTGACTGGGGCCATGATTTCAGGCCGGACTACCGCCGGATAGTTCGCGTACTGGAGGCCATTCCATCAAATGTACCGGTTCTTGCAACAACTGCCACAGCAAATGATAGAGTTGTTAATGATGTTGAGTCACAATTGGGTAACAATATTATCCTTCAGAGAGGAACCCTTGTTCGTAAAAGCCTGAAACTACAGAATATATATATGCCCAGTCCGTCAGCCAGAATGGCCTGGTTAGTAAAAAATATTCCAAGTCTCCTAGGGAGCGGAATCGTATATACACTTACACAACGCGATGCCGAAAGAGTTACCGAATGGTTAAAATTAAATGGAGTAAACGCTGAGGCATATCATGCGAGTATTTCAAGCCGTGAAGACAGTTTTTCAAGGGAAGAGCTCGAACAAAAACTGTTAAACAATGAGATCAAAGCCCTTGTTGCCACAGTAGCTCTTGGTATGGGTTTTGATAAACCGGATTTAGGATTTGTAATTCATTTTCAAAGACCGTCATCTGTAGTTCATTATTATCAGCAGGTAGGTCGTGCTGGTAGAGCGGTTGATGAAGCCTATGGAATCCTGCTTTGCGGAGAAGAAGATGATAATATTGCTGATTACTTTATCCGAAGTGCATTTCCACCCCAGGCGCACATTTCAGTGATACTAAGAGCCCTTGATGAATGTGAAGATGGATTATCAGTACCATCAATGCAGAGTGTTTTAAATTTAAGACAAAGCCAGATAGAAAAAACTCTAAAATTTTTATCAGTTGAGTCTCCATCACCAATTATCAAGATGCGGTCAAAATGGAATGTTACTCCAGCGGCTTCAAGCTACCAAATAGACCAGGAATACATTGATGATATCACTGCAATAAGACAAAATGAACAACAGCAAATGCGTGATTATATGGATTGTAATGGCTGTTTAATGGCCTTTTTACAATCAGCTCTTGATGATCCATCTCCGCAGAATTGCGGAAAATGTGTTAATTGCCGACCGGACCTGCTGCTGGATGAATCTTATAATGATAACCTTGCAAACAGAGCAGGCCTGTTCCTCCGCAGAAGCTATCAAACAATAGAACCTCGAAAGCTTTGGCCACCACATAACCCACTTCCATTATATGGATTTACAGGAAAGATTCAGGAAAATTTACTGGCTTCCGAAGGCAGGGCATTATGTCTATGGCGTGATGCTGGCTGGGGGCAGCTTGTTTATCAAGTGAAACACGAAGATAGCAGGTTTAGTGATGAATTGGTTGATGCCTGTGCCGACATGTTGAGCGTGTGGAATCCAGATCCAAAGCCGGGTTGGATTACCTGCATTCCCTCGAAAAACCACCCTGATTTAGTTCCGGAATTCGCGAAACGCCTTGCTCAAAAACTCAATATACAATTCATTGATACCCTTGAAAAAGTAAAAGAGAACCAACAACAAAAATTTATGGAAAACAGTTTCCAGCAGGCGAATAATCTTGATGGGGCATTTAAGCTAAAAATTGAACCAGGAAACTACTCACCATGTCTGCTTATTGATGATATGGTTGACTCTCGCTGGACCTTTACTGTAGCATCAGCATTATTACGTCAGGCAGGTTGTCTGGCTGTTTACCCAATGGCATTAGCCTTAAATTCGCCAAGAATGGATTAAAATGAATAATTATTTAACAGAAGATACAAAATCCATTATCCTGCTCTGCGGTATTTTCGGTAAGGATCGTACTGAGAATCCTTTATCGCAGACAGAATATACATCGCTTGTTAACTGGCTAATCAGGGAAAAAATGCGCCCTGCCGATCTATTAAATAAAGAAAATATTACGGCTGCATCTAATGGAGCCAGGGTTGAAAGAAATCGTTTGGAGTCCCTGCTTGGCCGGGGAGTAAAACTTGGATTTGCAGTAGAAGAGTGGCAAAGAAACGGAATCTGGATTATCAGCAGAAGTGATGAAGATTATCCTAAACGATATAAAACTCACCTTAAAGATAAAGCCCCTCCATTGTTGTTTGGATCTGGAGACAGGTCATTGCTTAATGGTGGAGGACTAGCGATTGTCGGCTCACGTGATGTTGATCAGGATGGTGAAAAATTCACACGTGAAGTTGCGGAATTATGCGCAGCTAACCGAATGCCGGTAGTATCGGGAGGGGCCAGTGGAGTTGATCAGATAGCCATGGGCGCTGCGCTTGAAGCGGGTGGCATAACAATAGGTATACTTGCTGAAAATTTATTAAAGAAAAGTGTAGAGCGTACTGCCCGCTATGCTATCTCTGATGGCCGGTTATTATTGATTTCTCCCTGTCACCCGGGTGCTCACTTTACAGTCGGAACCGCCATGTCACGTAATAAACTGATTTATGCAATGGCTGATTATGGTTTGGTTGTTAGTGCTGAACATAAAAAAGGCGGTACATGGGCTGGTGCCGAAGAAGAACTGAAACGGGAAACATCACGACCTGTTTTTGTTCGTATTGAAAACAACGTTCCAAAAGGAAATATAAAACTGATTGATATTGGTGCTGTGGCCTGGCCGGAAACTATTGGGGAAGATAATTTAAAGCAACAACTTGCGGATTTAGCTGAGAAAAAAGATAACAAAAAGAATCAGAAAAGTATGAGCATCTTTGATTTCAAAGCAAGGCATGAAGAGAAACCGGCCGAAGCATCTAGTAAGGATGTACATACTATAGCAGAGAATATACAACCGGAATATAAGATACAGCCCACAGAAAATAGACCTGAAGGCTCTATTTATGATGCTATATTACCCATCATTATAAGAAACATGGAAAATCCAGTAACAGTTGATGAGCTTTCTATATCATTAGATGTAAACAAGACCCAGCTCAATACCTGGCTGAAGAAGGCTATGGATGAAAAGAAAATTAATAAACTATCTAAACCTGTGCGATATCAGAAACGGAAATAAGGACTTTTTAAATCTTTTACACTGTTAAATCAATGAACCGCGAACCACACGAAAAAGATTCTATTTTTTAAAAAAGAAATAAAACTTTTCGTGATTTTAGTGTATTTAGTGGTTAAAAACCTTTCGCGCTGTTCGCGCCTTTCGCGGTTAAATAGTTTTTTTGTTTTGAAGTTTTTATTTAAATTTTGAATGTTGAATCTTGAATCTTGAATCTAATGTTAATTGATTACTGATCATTGTACATTGTTTAGAATGCAGGATTGGCTTACGAGGTTTAAGAGATGAAACGAAAAACGAATTTCGACAAATACCTGGAAACCCAGCTTAAGGACCATGATTTTGCAGAACGGTTCAGGAAGGCGGGGAATGCATGGGAAATTGCCCTTCAGATAGCAGCACTGCGTAAAGAATCAGGTATATCCCAAAAAGAATTGGCCAGGCGTCTGGGGACTTCTCAACAGCAGATCAGCCGCCTGGAATCACCGTCTTATGAGGGACATTCTTTAAGCATGCTTCGCCGTGTAGCAGAAGTCCTTGGTGCAACAGTCCAGATTAAAATCCAGCGGAAAACTGATACCAACAGGTACGCTGTGGCTGAAGGTGGTGCAAAATATGGTGAATGAGAATGGAGAATCTTGCCTGTCCGTCGAAGCCTTGGCGAAGATGGAAACCTTGAACCAAAACTATTGCTCCCACAATAGTTTTCTGTTACAACAATCCAACCTTAAAAGAAGCCCTGTTAAATCATAGAACCGCGAACCACGCGAACAACACGAAAAAGAATTTTATCCATAAAAACTTTTCGCGCTGTTCGCGCCTTTCGCGGTTAAATAGTTTTTGTTTTAAAGTTTTTATTTGAATTTTGAATTGATTATTGCTCATTGATTATTGATTATTGCTCATTGATTATTGATTACTGTTCATTGTATATGTTGTAAGGTGCGTAAAAGAAGTTATTGAATAGGCGATTAATAAGGAGTTATTTACTTATTTATGGGCGTTCCTGTTTTCACATCACGGAAATAGTAAAAATGGAAGAATCACGATATATCTATAAACCGACTACTTTATTTGCAGAAAAACTGGAGCGGGTTAAACTCAATGATCCACCCGGGTATGATCGGATTGTAAAAGTGAAGGAAAGGCTCCTTACAAATCCGGATGATGCTGATGGAAAGATGCATGGAGTATATAACGGTCGATTTAAAAAATATGTAGGAAGGAGCGGATACCGCATTATCTATTACTGGTGCATACTTTGCCGAAAAGAAAACAGAAAACTGGATAAAACCTGTGATCATTGTAAAGAGATTCCTGACCAGAGTGTTATTTTTTTTGATTTATACCATAAGAATCAAAGCAAGAGGATATGAGCTGAAAGTATTGTTAAGGTGATCATTATTCAATCTTGAATATTAAATCTTCAATTTAGAATCTATTTCCCCATGGAATAAAGGTCCGACTTGAAAGTGGGATAGTCGGAAGAGTAAAAGAGGTTATTGAATAGGCTATTAATAAGGAGTTATTTACTTATTTATGGACATCCTTCTTTCCATTAATTAGACAAAAAAGAGTCAATTAATTTTTTTCTCTCTTCTATGAAAATCCTGATAATGGATTCAATCTGATTTATTTCAAAGCGTATCTTTTCACACTGTTTATCCAGCTTTTTTTCAAGCATGCGGCAGCTTTCTTCAGAGTTTTTATCAAACTCTGGCAGAATGTTGTGGATCAAGTGGTTTCTATCATCAACCATTTTTGCCAGATCTGCTTTTTTGGTTTCATAAAAATTACTGTCAGATCCTATATGAAAATTGAATGAAAAATGGGGTGCGGTGATTACTTCTGGCTCGGATGTTTTATTTACAAAATCAGGATTCATATGTTCAACATATTGGCCAACCAGTGCTCCCATTGTTTTTTTATTTGCACAGGCTATTTGCCTGGCTTTTTTTTCTACTATCTCGCCTGCATAACCAGAAATAGAGGCATTCGCTACAATGTACTTTAAGTAATACTCAAGTTGCTGAAACAGCAGTATGTTTCTGCCAATTTTTCTGCATACTTCATTTACCAGGTCATCTAAAGACACAGCTTCTCCTCAAATCTTTAAGGTTATGAAAATAGAGGTGTTTTTTACATTATATTTCTGAATATCGGCAACTTTTGCTTAAAGATAAAAATTTAAGATCTATACATACCGGTCTCTATCCGCAGGTTTCTCACCCTCTTCTCTTTTTTCACAATTTGCCATCATCTTGCCCCAAAAATGCCGGATCTGTACAGGACTAAATCTTTCCTTACAGCCTTCAACCTATTGCCTAATGGCCTGTTTTTATCAATCTTGAATCTTGAACCAAAACCATTGATCATTGGAAGCTTTTCTGCTACAAGAAACCAGCCTTAAAAGAATAGAAACCCGGATATTTTGCATTTTTTTTATTATCGGTTAGAAAAAAGTGGTCAGTTTTACCGCTGATTATTGAGGTTTGATTTTTCTCATGGCTTCACCTGAAAAAGTTTTACACTGGAATATCTTCCGCGAATTACTCCCATATTATGGAAAACTCGTAACACAAAAGTTATTTCAAAAGAGCATGCCCTGTATTTCTGTTTTTGAAAGAGTTCATAACTTTATTAAAAATACCTGCACGATAGGTTGGAGAGCCTGTATAAAAAGGATACTTTTTAAAAATGCCTGTGCCGATTATTGATTTGTTTGCTGGCCCTGGAGGATTAGGTGAAGGTTTCAGTCAGGTTGGCTGGAAGGAGGGTAATCCTTTCTTCAAGATCGGACTGTCTGTAGAAAAAGAAACCTCAGCACACAAAACTTTACGGCTTAGAAGTTTCCTCCGACAGTTTCCTTACAATGAACTACCAGAAGAATATTTTACATATCTTCGTGAAGGCCGTAATCCAGAAGAACTGTATCTCCTCCCGAAGTATAAGACTCAGTCTGTTGCTTCTGATCGAGAAGCCTGGAACGATGAACTGAGAACTGACAAAGAATTCAATAAAGAGCTGGACAGGCGTATCATGAAGGCTCTTAATGGCCGGAATGACTGGGTGCTGATAGGTGGCCCTCCATGTCAGGCATACTCGCTTGTCGGCCGATCCAGAAATATGGGTATAAAGACATACATTCCTGAAAATGACCTCCGACATTTCCTTTATAAAGAATATCTGAGAATTATTACTGTGCATAACCCTGCTGTGTTTGTCATGGAAAATGTCAGAGGTATTCTTTCTGCCAGAGTCAATAATGAGCTTATTTTCCCGAAGATTAAGAAAGATTTGGTAGTGCCAGGAGGTAAGTCTGGTAAAAGATACAGGATTTACTCTCTTGTCGAAGAAGCGCGGAAGTATGATTCAAATGGAAATCCGATATTTGATGACGATAGTTTCATAATCAAATCCGAAGAATATGGAGTTCCTCAGGCACGGCATAGAGTTATCCTTTTAGGTATTAGAGAAGATTTGTGGGGCAAGGCAACCCCCGGAATATTAAGACCATCTGAGGCAGTGCCAGTCAACGCGGTGCTGAATCTTCCAAAACTTCGAAGTGATATTTCGCGTGGTTCATTTAATGCGGAGGACTGGCGTGATGCCCTGAGAAGTTTTCCAAGAAAAGCATTAAATTCTATAAGGCATATAGCGGGCACATCGGTAGAGCAGAAGATTGTAACTGTTATTAATTCTTTAGGTACTTCGAAAAATTGTGGTGCCGAGTTTGTGCCTTTTGAGCAAGAGACTATTGATAATAAAAAGTTAAGGGAGTGGTTTTTTGATAAAAGAACAGGGGGCGTTTACAACCATGCTGCAAGAGGGCATATTGTCGGAGATCTGCATAGATACCTATATGCTGCTTGCTATGCAAAATTAAATGGAGAGTCTCCCAAACTGACAGATTTTCCAGACGAGCTTAAGCCTGCCCATAAGAACAGGGATTCTGGTCATTTTGCTGACAGATTCAGGGTTCAGATGGCTAATGAACCAGCAAAGACTATTACCAGTCATATCTCAAAGGATGGCCATTACTATATCCATCCGGACCCCAGACAGTGCAGGAGCCTAACCGTCCGAGAAGCTGCAAGAATTCAGACATTTCCAGATAATTATTTTTTCTGTGGAAACAGAACCAGTCAGTATGTACAGGTTGGTAATGCTGTTCCACCTCTGCTTGCCAACCAGATAGCAAAGGTCGTTAAGAATTTTTTAAATGAGGCTTTTGAGAATATTGACTGATCGTATTTCTAAAGAACATAGAAGTTGGAATATGTCTCGAATTAAGAGCAAGCATTCAAAACCCGAGCTTATTGTTCGCCGCTTATTGCATAATATGGGTTATCGGTTCAGGTTACATGTAAATTCTCTCCCTTGCAAACCTGATATTGTTCTTAAAAAGTACAAAACTATTTTATTTATACACGGTTGCTTTTGGCATAGACACTCAAAATGCAAAAATGGTCATTATCTCCCTAAAGACCCTAGGCAGGGTATTGAATTCTGGCGAGATAAATTTGAAAAAAACATACAACGTGACAAAAAAAATAGAAAAAATCTTGAAAAACTTGGATGGAAAGTTGCTGTGATATGGGAATGTCAGACAGAAGATATTAAAAAACTTAAAAAAAAGATTAATAGCATATTTGTTAGTTAATTCAATAAAAGGAGATTTCGCGTGGGGGTAAAAGAGATTAAGGATTTTAATATTAAATCAGATAATTATGATTACTGCCCACCAAAAGCTGATGCAATGATCCATTCACTACGAGCATTTGGTTATGATTTAGGAATGGCTATAGCTGATTTGATAGATAACAGCATTTATGCAGAAGCATCTAATGTGTGGGTTCAATATGACTGGAATGAGGGCGACCCATGGATCCGTATTATTGATGATGGCAAAGGTATGTCTGAAGATAATCTCGTTATGGCTATGACTCTCGGTAGTAAAAGCCCACTGGAGAGCCGTGATTCTAGAGATCTTGGCAGATTTGGGCTTGGATTAAAAACAGCTTCTTTCTCGCAATGTAAATTGATTACAGTTGCATCTAAAACGATTTTTGGGACAGGAGTATCCATTCGCTTTTGGGATTTAGATTATATAGAAATTGTTAAAGAATGGAAACTGGGTAAACAACCTGATGAAAAAGTTACCACTCTTCTTGATCCATTAAAGAAAATGCAAAAGGGGACAATAGTCGTTTGGAAAAAACTGGACAGAATTGTAGACGAGAGTGATGGTGCTGGTCACGACCCTAAAGAAGCTTTTCTTATCCGGTTTCTATATGTAAAAAAATACCTTGAGATGGTTTTTCACCGTTACCTTGAAAACAGTAAACGAAAACTAAATATTTACATTGGTGCAGCTGAGTGTAAACCTTGGGATCCATATCTGTTGAAGAATAATTTTAAACAACCGTTTTCTGCTGAAAAGTATGAAGATAGCAAGATCACTGTTACCCCCTATGTTTTGCCTCATGTTTCAAATAGGAGCACTGAAGAGAATGAAGAAGGTGCCGGCCCTAAAGGGTGGAATGCCCAACAGGGATTCTACGTCTATCGAAATAAACGTATGATTGTTTCTGGTGGTTATCTAGATTTTGATTTAAAACCTGAAGAACACTTTAAACTCGCCCGAATAAAAATCGATATAACCAATGATATGGATCATGAATGGTCTATTGATGTTAGAAAGGCGGTTGCATCGCCACCAGACAGGTTGAAAAAAGAACTCTTAAGAATAGCAAAGGCAACAAGAAGAAAAGCTTCTGAGGTTTATAGAGCACGGACTGGAGGAGGTACTTCACGGAGATCAATAGCTAATAAAGATAATGTGTGGCTCAAAAGGATGTCAGGAGAAAAGATTATATATAAGCTGAATCTAAACCATCCAATTCTTAGAATGCTGCTTGATGAAGTATCACCAGAAAAAAAATGGATTAATAATTTATGCTACTTGATTGAAAGTACAGTCCCTCACAGGCTTATTATTATGGACGGATTGGAACATGAGGATTGCCATGTTGATCTCCCAGATGATTTGATTCCACCGCCACCAGGACTAATAGATATGTGCAGAGAATTATATGATTCAAAAATATCTAAAGGGTGCACTCATGAGGAAGCAGTTGATATCGTCTGCTGTATTGAGCCGTTCAACAGTAACCCTATATATAGAGCAGTGCTAGATAGTATCATTGAAGGGAGTTAAAAATGGAAAATATTATTGAGCAGATAAAAAATATGTCACATGCCTATTTTGATATGCATTCTCCTACGCCAGAGACAATTAATGGTTTTATAGATAGAATGAAAGGATTCTTTTCCGAATATGATTTAGATGATAAAAAATTATTTAACATGCTTGAGGAAATACATTCTCCAACAATTAAAGGTGATGCTAAAATTCTTGAAGACAATAATATGCATGAAGAGTGGTTTAATCCAGATACCAATTTGCCATTAAGGGGCGATTTCGAGTGGCATTTCTGGAAACACTATCGTGAATATCTAATAATTAAAAAAAAATGGCCTGCATCTATTGTTAATAGTGTTGATCGTTTTTCAAGCCTTATACTTAGCAAATTGGAAGATCCAAAACGTGATGGGGTTTGGGATAGGAGAGGTATGGTTGTTGGCAATGTGCAATCTGGTAAAACAGCAAATTATACTTCTCTTATTACTAAAGCTACAGATGCAGGGTATAAATTAATTGTTGTTTTGGCCGGAGTACACAACAGCCTCAGAAGTCAGACTCAAGAAAGAATTAATGAAGAATTTCTCGGGTATGATCTAGAAATTATCCAGAAGATCACAGGCCAAGAAAAAAGGTTCGGAGTTCGGCGAATGTTTTCTGATCATAGAGTTGTTAATACCCTAACAAGCAGTGCCGTTGACGGTGATTTCAAAAGAGCTATCGCTAATCAGGCGGGTATCATTCCATCAGTGACTGGTGATCCTATAATTTTGATAATAAAAAAACATGTAACAATTTTGAAAAATCTTATCGGTTGGGCAACTACTCTCGGTGTCCCAGATAAAAAAGGAAGAAAAATAATTCAAGATATCCCGTTGTTAGTTATAGATGATGAATGTGACTATGCCTCAGTAAATACCAAAAAACCAGAAAGAGATGAATATGGTAAAATTGTTGATGAATGGGATCCAGCTAAAACCAATAAATGCATCAGACAACTACTCTCAAGTTTTTCAAAAAGCATTTATATAGGCTACACGGCAACACCATATGCGAATATATTTATTCACAAGGAAGATCCTCATCCCAAATATGGCCCTGATCTTTTCCCTAAGCATTTTCTTGTAAGTCTTCCACAACCGACAAATTATATGGGTCCAGAGCTTTTCTTTGGATTAGGAAGAGATCCTGATGCGGGAATAGAAAATGTTGAGCCACTTCCTTTAGTAAGAGAAGTTTTGGACAGTTTTGAACTCATCCCTAACTCCCATAAATCTTCCCTTATAATTCCTTATCTCCCAGAATCACTGAAAGAATCTCTTAAATATTTTATTCTTGTTTGCGCTGCTAGGGGCATAAGAACAATGGGTACTCCTCACAATACTATGCTTATTCATGTGACAAGATTTACTCAAGTTCAGAAGCAGGTATACGACTTTGTAGATACAGAACTGAAAACATTGACAGCACGAATTATGAGTGGAACTGACAATCTTGATGACTTTCGATTGATATGGGAACAAGATTTCACGGACACGAGTCTTACAATGAAATCTAGAAACTTCAATGATTCCATAGTGCATGAATGGGAAGACATAAAATCGAAATTGTACCAGTCAATTAGGAATATTAAAATCAGAGGTGTTAATGGCGATATAGGTGACACACTTGACTATCGTCAAGCAGAATTCAGGACTCGAGAAAGAATCGAAAGAGGGGAAAGTGTACCATGGATTGAAAGAGGAGTCAGTTTGATAGCTATAGGAGGCGATAAACTTTCTCGTGGCCTAACACTTGATGGGCTTTCGGTTTCTTATTATCTAAGGTCAGCAAGAATGTACGATACCTTAATGCAGATGGGACGATGGTTTGGATATAGAGATGGATATAATGATCTTTGCAGGATATTCATCACGGGTGAGCTTATTGAGTGGTACCGTCATATAGCATTGGCAAACATAGAGCTTAAAAATGAATTTGATTATATGGAAACCATAGGAGGTTCTCCGGAAAATTTTGGTCTCAAGGTTAGAAACCATCCTGGGCGACTCGCCATAACTTCCGCTGGGAAAGCAAGAGCAACTGAAAGGATGTTGATAACATTTGCAGGTAGATGTCTGAGAACCATTGTTTTTGATCCAAGAAATAATAAAAACAATATAAAGGCTCTTGAAAGATTAATTCAGGACATTGGAAAAAAAACTTATAAAAAAATGGATTTTAAAAAGCCAAGATATCACTGGGAAAATGTTTCACCTGTTGTGGTTGTTGATTTTTTAAGATCATATAAAACTCAAGATGAAGTAAGGAAGGTTGTCGATCCTGATAGAATTGCTGACTACATAGAGAAACAGTTACCAAAAGATGAACTACTCAACTGGCATGTTGTAATTGTATCTAATACTGTCAATAAAGCTGTTCATATGGCTAATATCGGAGGTCTGGAAGTGGGGACTGTACAGCGAACACCTTTGCGGAAGAATGCAATCGATCGAATTTCAATTGGTACACTTACAAGCCCTAGTGATGAATACATTGACATCGATAAAGATGAGCTAGATGAATTGAGAATGAAATTTAAGGCAGGTGATGAGGAAATAGAAGATCAAAAATTTTCGGCTTTTGTTAGACAACTAAGGCCTTCACATACAGGACTTTTATTAATATATCTTCCTGCTAATCGAATAGTTCTATCATCAGATCATACATTAAATACGTATGGACTTGAAAATGATGAGGTGGTTGGTTTTGCGATAAGCTTTCCTGGTAGTGAGACTGCAGAGCCTATTGAATATGTAGTCAATTCGGTCTATGCAGAAGGGGAAATGTAATGGGTAGTTCCTATATGTATGATAAACTTGATGCAATCTGGTCTAAAATTGAAGCAGATGGTGACAAGGAATGCCTAACCAAAGGGCGAAAATACAATCGAATCGACATTGAAAATGAAACGGGATTTCGACTGAGTTGCTGTTTTCCAGATCATACCCTTGAACTTCTTATCGAGCTAAACCATCAAAATAATCTTAATAAAATAATTTTTCCAAAATGGAAAGGTATGGGTTTTGAGGTTATACAGTTACCTGTCCCCAAAAAGGAAACTTTCCACATTTCTCTAAAACTTGAAAATAGAGAATACAGGGATGTATTTACATCATTGTGTGCAGATCTGGCAAATGACCTTATCGATATAGATATAGAAAAACGTGAAAAAGCCCTAGTAGCATTTCTAGATCGGTGGACTAGATTTTTTGAGCGGTATGGACAAAAAGGGCTATCACCAGAGAAGCAGCGTGGATTGTTTGGTGAGCTTTTTTGGTTTAATAAACTTATTGAAAAAGAATTCGATTATGTTGCGATTCTCAATGGATGGAAGGGGTGTGAAAAAGGTTATCATGATTTTGAAATAATGGGCCATGTAGTTGAAGTGAAGACAACTATGACTAAAGAACCAAGGAAAGTGCGTATTAGCAATGAACGTCAATTAGATGACCGTGGTTTAATTTCATTGCACTTGTTTATATTGACTCTTATTAAAGCTGAAAAAGGAGGAACGTCTCTTCCTGATTTGGTTGAGCTAATAATGTCATTTTTATCGTCTGTGCCAAGTGGGCAGAGAAAGTTTGAGGATAAACTTAAAGAAGCCGGCTATCTCGATATTCATGCTCATTTATACAGGGATACTTATAGTGTTAAAAAAGAAGAATTATTTAAAATTGGAGATGAGTTTCCAAGAATTATTGAGATACCAGATGGGCTTGGTGATATTAATTATTCATTGGTTGTTGCAGCCGCTGATAAATTTCGTTTGGAAATAGATGAATATCTGGAGCAAATTAAGAGGGTGATATAATGATAGCTAATGAAATAGTAGAATGTTCGAAAAAATTCCATGAGGAAATACGTTCCGAAGCCCATGCTTTTGAGTCTCTTAGAGAAGAAGTATATGTTCAGAAGATGGGAGAAATTCTTGAGGAATATGGGGAGATAGAAGCGCTAGTACCTTGTCCTTATAAAGCATTAGGGATGAAGGTAGATGGATATTGTTATGACGATGAATTTAAGGACTTTATTCTGCTAGTATCCTATTACATAGATGAATCAGATATCTCAAAAGCAAGTGTCACTAACACAGATATTAATAGGGAAATGAAAAGAGTGACGACCTTTTTTGAGAAATGTTTAAAAGGGTTTAACGATAAAATAGAGATATCTAATGAAGCTTATGACTTGGCCAAACTTATCTATGATTGCAAAGATGAAATACGAAATATTAAATTTGTCCTAATAACAGATGGAATTGCGCCAAGAAGACCATCTGAAGTAGAAGAAATTGAAGGCATCGATGTTTCACGGACTGTCTGGGATATTGAAAGAACTTGTCTATTTCTCCAGACTGGTGAACGAGAAAAAATTTCTATTAAATTTTCAGAGTACTGTGATGGGCCACTAAAAATTATTTTAAGAGAAGGAAATAACCAAGTATATTCAACATATCTAGGTTTTATCCCAGGGAAAGCCTTGGCTGATATGTATGCTCTCTGGGGAATCAGGATGTTGGATATGAATGTACGTGTTTTTTTATCAGCGAGAGGGAATGTCAACAAGGGAATTAGAAAAACAATACTAGAAAGTCCTGAGATGTTTTGTGCTTATAATAACGGTATTACAGTTTTTGCTCAAAACATTACTTTGACTGATGATGGAACTGGTTTGGTTAGCGCTGAAAATTTTCAGATAGTAAATGGTGGGCAGACTACGGCATCTCTATATCATACTAGGAAGAAAGACCGTGCAGATTTGGCCGGCATAAATGTACAGATGAAACTCATGGTCATACATGATGAATCAAAAATAGATAATCTTGTTCCTTTGATAAGTCAATTTTCTAATACACAAAATAAAGTACAGATGGCTGACTTGGCGGCGAATGAAGCGCCTCACCCTGAGATTCAGGCTATTTCAAAATCAATTATGGCTCCAGACCCCACAGGAGGCTCTCAACAGACATACTGGTTCTATGAACGAGCAAGAGGAAGTTATGAAGAATTTAAAAATTTGACAGCTAAAACTCCTGCACAAAAAAAGTATTTTGATGCTCTAAATCCAAAAATACAAAAGTTTGACAAGGTTAAATTCGCTAAGGTTTGGAATGCATATTTGCGTCTACCTCACATCGTTAGTCTTGGAGGACAAAAAAACTTTGCTCGTTTCAATGAATGGTTAAGGGATCAGAAGGATGAAGATTGGACATCATTCTACAAAAAGACAATTTCACTTATGATTTTATGGAATGAGATGGAGAGAATTGTGAGAAGGAACAAATTTCAAGGTTATCATCATAGCATAGTAGCTTATTCCTTGGCATGGTTTTTTGCCCTTACTAAATCACAAATTGACCTTGACAGGATATGGAATAAGCAGGCAGCTTCTGAAGCTCTATATGCTATCCTTGAGGAAATGTCGCATGTAGTAGATAGTCATATTAGAGATACTGAATCTAATGTAACTGAATACTGCAAAAAAGAGGAATGTTGGAAAAAGCTTCTTGAGAAATATTTCTCATTAAATTCTGATATAAAAAATGAATATATTTCAGATACAAGTGGAAACACTTACAATCCTGCAATTGGAAGTGAAACTGAAGCTATTAAATTTTGCGCATCCAAAGGAAGTCAATCTTGGTTTGCCCTCTCAAAATGGTTGAAAGAGAGAGATTTTTTAACACCTAAAGCAAGAAGTCAATCATTCAATATGGGACGGAGCTTGAGTAAAGTAAAAGAACCCAGTGTTGCTTTAAGTGTCCCGTGTATGAAAATCTGGCAGGAAGCAGAAATTAGAGGATGGAAAGTATAATATTAGAGGGGGACCTTAAAAAAAGTTACTTGAGCTTATGCTGCCTTGCGCAGGGATGATCACCCTTTTCACAATACTATGTCTTGAAATGACAATAGTATAGCGGGAAGAAGTTTAGTAATTCAATAACTCTATTCCCAATTAAATTATCAAACAGCGTTATATACGTTAAAAAATCCTGATCTAAATTTAAAAAAGAAGCCTCATAAAATATGATCGTCCATAAGACTAATCCTACTCATATGGTTCAATTTGCTATTACATGGCCTGACAGACTAATTCGATTTATTGTTTTCTTTTTAGACAATGTTTAACCCATTGTATTTTAAGCTTAAATTAAGACCTGCTTTTTTTGGTACAGTTTATGCTTTTAAAAGTATTGTCATATGAAAACTTACTTTCAGGAGGGTATCATGGAAATAAGCTATGGAGTACCATTGTCTAAAGGTTGGGATCGGATGAAACATGCTCTTTTTAATCCGTTTGATCTGGGTAAGTGGTTTTTATTAGGCTTTACTGCCTTTCTTGCCGGATTAGCAGATGGACCTGGCTTTGGCAACGGTTCATATGGATCAGGAAAAGGTCACTGGAATTTTAACAGCTTTACTGACTTTTTTAATGCTTCCCGGGAATGGCTGGCGAATAATCCCTTCTGGTCTATGCTCATTATTTTGGGAATATTATTTTTAATCGTACTTGGTATACTTATTACATGGCTGAGTTCTCGCGGTAAATTTATGTTTCTGGACAATGTTGTTCACGACCGCGCGCTTGTATCAGAACCCTGGAATCAATTTAAAACCATAGGGGACTCACTATTTATATGGCGGATCTGTTTTGGCATTATTATGTTTGCATTAGTCGGCCTGTTTATATTTGCTGCAGTTTCCAGTGGCTATGATTTCCATAATAATTCCTTTTCAGGTGTTGCTGCCGCTTTGAGAATAGCATTAATAGCCCTGGTGTTTTTTATAACAATGTTTATTGCAGGATACATTTCTTTATTCCTTTCACATTTTATTGTACCAATTATGTATAAAAACAATATTAGTGCTGTTGAGGCATGGAGACTCTTTATGCCGCTTTTAACCAGGCACCTGCTGCATTTTATTATTTATGGAATTATAATATTCTTATTATATCTCCTGGTTTTTTTCAGCGTTACAGTCATTGGTTTATTTACATGCTGTATTGGTTTTATAATATTAAGCATTCCGTATATTGGAGCAGTTCTGGTGCTGCCTGTTTCATACACTTTTAGAGCGCTGAGTGTAGAATTTCTGGAACAATTTGGTCCTGAATATAAAATATTTCCAGGGCGGGATGATAATGATATCAATGAAGTATAAATTAGATTGTTTATCCAAAACCGGTGTTTTGTATAAATCGGTCAACCATCAGCGTTCAGCTTTCAGCTGGCATGCCCGCGCAGGCGGGCATCCATTTGTTTTGGCGTTAATGCTGTTTTATTGAACAAGGTTAATCAATAACATTATTTTGCTATGGAAAAAATCCACGCATATTGCCCAATGCCTGCAAATAAAATTCTATTTAAAGCTGTTATTGTATCATTATTACTGTCTGTATTTTTGGTTTCGATATTTATAATTCCGGAAAAAACAAAGTTCCTGACATGTCAATTTAAACAACTCACAGGTTACAGTTGTCCTTCCTGCGGGTTAACCCGGTCCTTTCATGCCTTTTCTCATATGAATTTTCAGGAATCTTATAGATTTCATTTAATGGGGCCAATTATCTATGTTGCACTATTATTTGTTTTAATGAAATTTTCCGTTGAAATTGTTATAAGAAAAGAAATCAAATTAAAGCTCAATCCCAGGATTACCAAACTAATTATCATTTCCTTTTTTTGTATATTGTTCTGTTTTTGGTTTATGAGATTTATTCATGAACTGTGAGTGGGACGAGGTTTAATATATAACGACCTTAAAAAATAAAGTTACTTGAGCTTATGCTGCCTGGCGCAGGAATGATCAGCCTTTGCACAATGCTATATCTTGACATGACGATGACCTGGGATATAATCAACAAAAATCAAAAATAATTTTATTGTCGTCTAAAGACTTTTCTATTTCTGGAGAGGGTTCAATGAAAAAACAGATTAGAGTTGTTGTAATTGGTTTAGTATTGTTTCTTTTACTGGCTGTTTGTAAGGGGGGAGTGATGGCTGAAGAACAGAAAAATAAAACCGGTTTTGACATATCGTTTCATCATGTTGCTATAAGTGTGGCAGATCTGGATAAATCCATCGCATGGTACAGGGACATGCTGGGATTTACGGAAGTGGTCCGGATGGATCAGGGTGTTACAGAAGACAAAATGAGCATCGGCCATATCCGGCGCAATAACTGCTACATAGAACTGTTCCAGGTTGAGGGATCAAAACCTCTGCCGGAATACCGCAGGGACCCGAACGCCGATTTTAAAGTCCAGGGTCTTAAACATTTTGGTTTGCAGGTGTCCGATGTTCAGGCCGCTGTTAAAGAACTCAAGGCAAAAGGGGTGGAGATAGCCTTCGGGCCTGTTGATACTCCTGAAATCTGTTTTGTTTTCATCAGGGATAATTCAGGGAATGCATTTGAACTGATTGAGTACAAGAAAAGATAGTGACAGAAAGACTGTAGGATATAGGCTGAAGGTAAAAATAAATTCAAGATTCAAAATTTAAGATTCAAGATTAGAAAAACAGTCATCTGGTTCCAATTGAAATAAACAGTGGGGTCACCCTTCATTATTGACAGGAAAAAGATTGAGGTCGGAACTCTTTTAAAACTCACCCTTCACAAGCAGTATGAAGGCCCGGGTTCGTTACTCATGACCGAAGAATTACCTTGAGTTCACACATCTCAATGCATAAAATGGGGTACAAATGAGAAGGAGGTGATTATATGGCAACGAATTTACAGTTGGATGATAAACTGATTGAAAAAGCAGTGCTGCTTGGGGGGCATAAAACAAAAAAAGATGCTGTCTCAAAGGCGCTTGTTGAATACATACAAAATCTTGAACAGGAAAAGATACTATCGATGTTTGGCACAATAGATTATGATCCTGATTATGATTATAAAAAACAGAGAACACACTCATAAAAAATAAAGCAAAGGGTGTGAAGGGTTCAAATACCGACTTTATTATTTGTGCTGTGGCAAACATACTTAAATATCC
>CAZCMD010000049.1:0-27353 GCA_964499695.1 uncultured Desulfatiglans sp. | reverse complement strand
GTCAAAATCCTTCCATTTTGATAGTAAACGCCCATGCCGGGCACACTAGGGGCACGGCGCACCGTGCCCGGATTATGGAAACGGCACACCGTGCCCAGATCTTGTTAATTATTGAAAACAGCATTTTTTAAGGGCACGCTGCAGCGTTCCCCTACAGATATTACATGTGTTATTGTTATTAATGTGGTTTCATCTTTTGTATTTGGGTTATGTAATACCAATAATTTATATTAAACCTTATCGGAGAAATAATTTTGAGATTTAAAAATCCACGATTTTTATCACTCATTTTGTTATTTGTCATTTCTATATCAGCGACGACATGGGGCGCCGATTTTATCCATGTTGATAAAATGCGTTTCATGCGTGGTGATAAGCCCTATTATTTCTGCGGTGCAAATTTCTGGTACGGATGCTATCTAGGAGTAACAGCAGAAGGTAGGAATAGGCTTATTAAAGAACTTGATCAGATAAAATCCCTTGGGATAGTTAACCTCAGAGTGCTGGGTGCATCAGAGGAGTCTGAAATAGAACGATCTGTTTCACCTTCCATTCAATCTGCATCAGGGGAATTAAATGAAGGGCTGTTATAGGGGCTTGATCTATTGCTCTCTGAAATGGCAAAACGTGACATGACATCCGTGATATACCTTAACAACTACTGGGAATGGTCAGGAGGCATGTCTACCTATATGTCATGGTTAAGTGATGAGCCATTGATTGATCCGGGGGCAACCGGCCGCTGGGTGGATTTTATGGCCTACTCTGCCAGGTTTTATATGAATGCAAAGGCACAGAACCGCTTCCGTGCATATATTGCAACTATCCTTAATCGTAAAAATAGTATCACAGGTATTCTATATAAAGAAGACCCTACCATCATGGCAAGGGAACTGGCTAATGAGCCCCGCCCCGGTGCAGATGTTAAGAATGGTCAGCTTCACAGGGGTATATTTTTAAACTGGATTCACGGGATAGCAGCATATATAAAATCCATAGATAAAAATCACATGGTAAGCACAGGAAGTGAGGGCATGCACGGTTGCCTTTATGATGAAGAGCTGTTCCTGAACACACACAGCGGACCTGTAATAGACTATGCAAGCATGCATCTATGGCCTAAAAACTGGAGCTGGTTCAGGGCAGATAAGATAGATGAGACACTGCCCCCTACCCTAGAGAAGGCAACAGCCTATATTAATAAGCACATAGAGCTGGCCACAAAACTTGGAGAACCGGTTGTGCTTGGCGAATATGGCATGGAGCTTGATGGTGGCACATTCAAGGCAGAGACCCCTATAACAACCAGTGATATCTTTTTAACCCACGTATACAATATTGTTTATGAAAATGCATCAAAAGGGGGCCCACTTGCAGGAACCAATGTATGGGCATGGGGCGGTGAAGCAAGGGCAAAACATGAGGATGGCTTCTGGCATAAAGGTGACCCATTTACAGGCGACCCACCGCAGGAACATCAGAGGCTGAATTCAATATTTGATACTGATACCACTACACATGAGATAATCAAAAACCATAGCATTAAAATGAATGAACTTAACTCAGCTCATTAATGAACCGGGATTAAAATTCATTCTTCGTCTTTATTAAGCATTATAAATGTAGAGACAAGGCATGTTTCCCCACCGGTTTTCTCTGGGGCCTTGTCTCTACCGGAGTCAAATCTAATTCCAAAATGATTCAGCCTGATTATATCAATCATCACTTTCAAACATGTCTCTGTTCTCAGCAACAACCTCCTTTATCAACCCGGCTTGAATATTTCCTTAATATTTCACCTCTTAGCTTGCCCATATATACTTTTTGTGCTAATCACCTCAATATAAGTTCCAGATTTTCAAAATGGAGTATATCTCATTTACGATGGTCAAAAATAATAAATCACAAACAAATAAACAGCCTGGTTTAAAAAAAATAACTTCTATAACATCATGTATCATCCTTGTAGGCATAATAGCAGGCCTTGGCTCTATTGCATTCCAATATCTCTGCCAGATCGGTGTGCATTTTTTCTTAGATTACCTCGCCGGGTACAGGCCACCCGCAACAGCAGGAGAAACCCAACTTTTCAACCCGACCAGCACACCCTTTAACAGATGGTTGCTCCTGTTTCTGCCTGCAATAGGAGGTCTTGTAAGCGGATGGATAACATATACCTTTGCGCCCGAGGCAGGAGGGCATGGAACAGACGCTGCAATCGAGGCATACCATAATAAAGGTGGTTTTATCAGGGGCAGGATACCTGTTGTAAAGTCAATTACATCTGCAATAACCATAACAACAGGCGGCTCAGGCGGAAGAGAAGGCCCTATTGCACAGATAGGCGCAGGGTTTGGTTCTTTCCTGGCAACAAAGCTTGGACTTGGCGTTAGAGAGAGAAGAATACTTATGGCAGCAGGTATGGGTGCAGGTATAGGCAGTATATTCCGTGCCCCGCTGGCAGGGGCACTGTTCGTATCTGAAGTGCTATATCGTGATCCTGAATTTGAATCGGATGTGATAATCCCTACAGGGATTGCCTCTATTATCGCCTACTGCATCTTCTGCATGTTCTTTGGGTGGGGTTCACTCTTTGATACAGAGGATTTCATATTCAATAATCCCCTTGAGCTTGGCCCATATGCAATACTTTCTCTTGTCCTGGTTGCAGGAGGTATCATGTATATCAAATGTTTTTATGGGGTGCATCATGTTTTCAGTAAAATAAAAATCCCCAATTATTTCAAACCGGCCATTGGTGGTCTTTTAACAGGTATAATAGGATTCTTTCTCCCTCAGACCCTTTCATTCGGGTATGGTTATTCCCAGCAGACACTCTATAATCAGCTCCCTGTCCTTCTTCTGTTTGGTATCGCCTTTGGCAAAATACTCACCACCTCATTTTCAATCGGTTCAGGAGGAAGCGGCGGTGTTTTCGGGCCATCAATTGTAATAGGTGGGGCGTTTGGAGGAGCGGTCGGGAGAATTTTCCATATACTCATGCCTGGTATAGTAACCCATCCGGGTGCATTTGTTGTTGTGGGCATGGCAGGTTTTTTTACTATAGTATCAAAGACACCCATATCCACAATAATCTTTGTAAGCGAGATGACCAACTCATACCACCTCCTTCTTCCGAGCTTTCTTGTATGTCTGCTTGGATATGTGCTTTCCAGAAAATATACCATTTTCATTAAACAGGTAAAAAGCCGTATAGATTCAAATGCCCACAGGGGTGAATTCTTTGTGGATGTGCTCGAAAAGATAAAGGTGAGTGACATCGCTTCAAGCTTAAGGCCATATGATGCTGTTCCTGAAAATATGACCTTCAGCGATTTCAAGCACCTGTTCAGCGATTCAAGCCAGCACTATTTCCCGGTTGTTGACAGTATCGGAAAACTGAAAGGGATATTTTCTGTTAATGACGTCAGGGGGGTTTTGTTCAACCAGGAGATTGATAATGTTGTAATGATGAAGGATATAGGCACCACAGATATCATCTTTGTCACCCCGTCAGATGATCTTAATGAAGCGCTCAAGAAATTTACCATCCGTAACATACAGTCCATACCTGTTGTTATGGATGATGATCATTCAAAACTTATCGGCATGCTTGACAGAAGGGAGGTTATCAGGGTTTACAATAAAAAGATTGAGGATATGAAAAGCCAAAAGGTTTGATCACATTTTTTTAATTTTGTTCAATCAATATGTAGGGGCACGGCGCACCGTGCCCGGATTAGGTCCATTAGGCACTGTGCCAGGATCTTGATGATTATTAAAACAGCAAATTTTAAGGGCACGCTGCAGCGTTCCCCTACAGAATATTTGTCGATACAACAAAATCCAGTTAATCAATAAATCCTGATAATCCCGCCACAGCATTTTATATAATCACTCTAAGAATTTTCCGTTCAATGATATCTGTTTTTCCAGCTTGTTAAATAATTTCTGAGGCTGGATAGGTTTTGAGGTATAGTCATTCATCCCGGCAGCCAGGCATATTTCCCTGTCACCTTTCATGGCATGAGCAGTCATGGCAATTATCGGTATATCATGGTTTCTCACATTTGACGCAGGGTTTCTTATCTGTTTTGTTGCCTCTATGCCGTCCATCTCGGGCATCTGGATATCCATAAGCACAATATCATAATTATCATTCTCAAGTGCCTTTAATGCCTCCTTACCATTGGAAGCAGTACTGCACCCAAAGCCTGCCTTAGCTATGATTTTCTGTATGATCTTCTGGTTAACTAAATTATCCTCAACAATCAGTATCCTTAACTTGTTCCGTTTTTCATCATATACAGAATGCTTGGTAACAATCTGGTTTTTTTTGTCCTTTTCTATCCTGGGGCTTTTAGAGAGTGCCTCCATAAGGCAATCATACAAGATTGATCTTCTGATAGGCTTGGTAAGATAGGCTGCAAACCCGATTTTTTCCATACGCGAGGCATCGCCCCTCATGCCCTGGGTGGTAAGCATAATCAGTGTTGTATCCTTTAATACAGGATCATCCTTAATGATCTTTCCAAGCTCATCACCTTTAATACCTGTCATACGCATATCAAGTATAACAGCATCATATAAGGTTTTTTCCTTTTCTGCCCTGTACATTAATTTCAGAGCCTCTTCCCCTGATTCAACCGTATCACAACAGCATCCCCATGATTCAAGATACCCTTTTAAAATCCTCAGATTCGTTCTATTCTCATCAACAATGAGAAAACGTCTTCCCCTGATGCCTGTTAAGGGGGGGGCAACCCTTTCTACTGCATTATCCTGCTTTTCAAAAACTGCTGTGAACCAGAAGGTTGAGCCTTTTTCTTCTGCACTGATAACGCCTATGTCGCCATTCATAAGGTGTGCAAGCTTTTTTGAAATACTTAAGCCAAGCCCTGTTCCGCCGTATTTCCTGGTTGTTGAAGAGTCACTCTGCTTAAAGGATTCAAAAATTATATCTATTTTATCATCCGGTATACCAACCCCTGTATCCTTAACCTCAAACATGAGCTCCACATTCCTGCCCTGTTCTTCTGTTGGAAAGACCCGCAGAATGACCTCTCCCTTTTCTGTAAATTTAATAGCGTTGTTGGTTAAATTTATAATTATCTGTCTTAAACGGCCAGGATCGCCCCTCAAGAGATTTGGTGTTTCATGATGAATCTCATAACTGAATTCAATCCCCTTTTTCTGTGCCATCATGGCAGGCAGTTCAACAACCTCGGCAACTGCATTCCGAAGGTTAAAATTGATCGTTTCAAGATCAAGCTCTCCTGCCTCGATCTTTGAAAAATCAAGTATATCATTGATGACTGTAAGCAGGCTTTCAGAACTGCGCATCCCTGTCTCAATCAGGTCAAGCTGTTCACTGTCCAGGTTTGTGGATAAAAGGAGATTAAGTATACCCATCACTCCGTTCAATGGGGTTCTTATTTCATGGCTCATATTTGCCAGGAATTCGCTCTTTGATTTGTTGGCCAGTTCCGCATCCCTCATGGCCTTTTCAAGTTTCTTTTCTGTTTCCTTTCTATCTGTAACATCCCTCGCAAAGATAAGGGTGGCAGGACTGCCATTATGCATTATTTTCGCGACTGATACCTCTACATATATAAACTCACCATTCTTTTTTAAACCTTTATGTTCATAACGTTCAGATCCTGCTATTTCACCTTTTAGTCTGCTTTGCCCGCGTTGCTTCATGGTTTCCATATCATCAGGATGAATTAGATCAATATTCGCTTTTCCCACAACCTCTTCAGGAGACCCGTATCCATATATTCGTGCATAACTGCTGTTAACATAAATATGAACGTCATCCTGAATAATTGCCACACCATCATAAGAGCTTTCTATTGTTGTGCGATATTTCTCCTCACTTTCCTTTAGCTTATTTTCAGCCAGTTTTCGTTCTGTTATGTCACGTATTACAGCCTGAGTGTAGGATGTTTCAAGGTCAATAATATTCGGCCTGATCTCAACATCAATAAGCTCTCCGTTCGCCTTGACCAACTGTGTTTCAGCATGAAGAACACTCTGGATATTTTTCTCTATTGTCTCTTTATCTTCTTCTCTGTGTAGATCAAGTATTGTCAGTTCAAGTAGTTTCTCTTTGCTGTAACCCAGCATTTCACAGGCGCGATTATTGATATCCTTAATCTTGCCTTTTTCATGAATGATAATAGCATCAATAGACTGATCAAAAAGAGCGTGATACTTCTTTTCACTTTTTAAAAGCGCTCTGGCCCGTTGTTCAACTCTTTCTTCAAGCTCCTGATTAGCTTTTTTTAGTGACTCCTGGGCCTCCTTTCGTTTAGAAATATCGGTATAGAAGGTAAATCCGCCAACTATCAGATTATTAATGATTACAGGAGATACCCTGCAAAGAACATCTATCTTTCTTCCATCTTTATGCCAGCGAACAGTCTCATATTCAACAGATTCACCGCTGATCATTTCAGATGTAACTATTTTAGAACCAGAGGCATCTTTAATTATTAGATCAGCAACCGATTTCCCCAGCGCCTCTTCCTTTGTATAACCAAATATTTTGGTAAATTCAGGATTGACATACTGGATATCCGGGTTAGTGTCAGTAATCACTATACCGATTTGAGCCACCTCAAACATGGTCTCAAACAGGATGTTTTTTACAGGCAGCTTTGTTTTAATATGATCTGAACCCTCATTTTCCATAGAATTCCCGATCGAATTTTAAGTAGCATTGTCTTAGTTTTGCAACAGCCATGCCAGATTTTTCTATGCATTTTATTGTTATTTGCTTACCTTTATTATGTCTTTTCTAACTTCAACAGCCGGTTTCCTGCATAAAGACAAAAATATTTGTCATTTTTTTGACTTTGATTTTTTTTATTAAATATTTATTGACATCTCATTTTTTGGTGTATTATTGTATTAATACACCTAGCATCTAACAAGAGATCCTGATGATTATAGAGATAGACAACCATAGCGGGGTTCCGATCTACACCCAGGTAATAGAGCAGATAAAGCAGTATGTGCTTTCAGGGAACCTATCAGAGGGAACCCAGCTTGAAAATGTGCGAAGCCTTGCAGCGCGCCTCATGGTTAACCCCATGACCATAAGCAAGGCATACAACCAGCTTGAGCGTGACGGTATTATTGAGCGCCGCCGTGGGATCGGGATGTTTGTAAAACCAATGTCAAAGGGGATCAAAAAGGATTTTAAATCCCAGACAGCAAAGGAGAGTTTTAAAAAGGCCGCTGCAACAGCAGTCCTTATGAAATACACAGAAGAAGAGGCTGTTGATTTATTAAGAGAGATGTACAGAAAACTGAAAAATGAAGAAGGAGAAAAAAAAGATGAATGAAAAACCTATTATTTCAGTAAAGAATCTCAACAAGCGTTTTGGTTCCATTTGTGCAATAGACAACCTATCCCTTGATATATACCCGGGCCATATCTATGGCCTTATGGGCGCTAATGGTGGCGGAAAAAGCTCACTTATCCGCCACTGGATAGGCTTATATTTACCTGATTCAGGTACATGCACCACATTTGATGTGGAGGCAAAAAAACTTGGGCCGCATGAACTTGCGCGTATAGGTTATGTACATCAGGAAGGTAAATTAATCGACTGGATGAGTATTGCAAAGCTTGTAAGGTATGTGGCCGCTTATTACCCAACATGGAATAAGGATATTGAAGAACGATACATAAAGGAATTTGATCTTGACCCGAAGGCCCGCGTGGGCAAACTCTCACCTGGCCAGAGGCAGATGGTTGCAGTGTTTCTTGCAATTTGTTTTGAGCCGGAGCTTTTGATACTCGATGAACCGGCAGCAGCAATGGACCCGCTTGCCCGCCGCAAGTTTCTTGAACTCCTGATGGAAATAATACAGGTGGAAGGCCGAACCATAATTATCTCATCACATATACTTACAGACATAGAAAAGGTAATAGATCATGCACTTATCATGAACAGGGGCAAAATGCTCTGCGATAAACCGCTTGATGACCTGAGAGAGCAATACATAAGGCTAAGGCTTACATCCCTAAATGGCCCGATACCTGAAAAACTCCCATTTGAAAATATCATACTGAAAGAACAGAACGGCTCAAAGGCAATTATTACCCTGGCAGATAACATGAAGAACCATGATGAACTGGGAGAGATCGCAGACAGCATCCACTGCCAGATGGAGCAGATGCCTCTGCCTCTTGAGGATATTTATCAACTGGTGGTTGAGAATAGGAATTAGGGATCAGGAAAGAGTAAACAGAAAATAGGAAATAAAACAAGGAAAACAGCAATGTCCATACTAGGTGCAAATTTAAAACTTTATTCACCATTTCAAAAGCAGTCATGGTTTTATAAGTATTCCATGTTTATGCAGGCTACATCAATATTATATATGGGCATGTTTATTAATAAGTTTATCGAAAAAAAAGAGGCACCGATTTTTATATTCATGATGCCCTTAATATTCACTTTTGTTTTTGGTCTAGCGGTTTCAATGATTCAACTGAATGCGTTATCAAAGTCTTTTTCATTTTGCCTACCGAACAACGAAAAAATACCACGCCGTGTTATTTTTCTTATTGGGATTATCGCAACTGTTTTTTACACATTTTTTGCCTCTCTATTTTATACACCTGATGGACTGATATTTTTTATATTAATAATACCTGCTATGACATTAGCCTCCTACTTTCTGGGGGTATGCACTTTATGCAATGTCACAGGTGATAAAAAAAACCAGGTAATCATTATGGTGTTATTTTTAATAACCTCGGTTTTTTTCTTAATATCAGTCATCTTTCCTAATTACTTATTGATTTCATATAATGATATGAAATTCTATTTTGTTTTACCTCTATTATATGCCTGCATATTGCTTATAATCACCGCATGGAAAATGCTGGGAGACCATGAGCTAAAGAGAAAATGCTTTGAAAAGCCCTTTAATTTAGCAAGCAAAATGCCTGATGCAGGCTCGATAGATCAACTTTATTTAAACAACAGTCGAATTAATCATAAATTATCAGACTTTCCTGATAGTGATAGCCGTATAGCAATGTTGTTTTATAAAAAGATGAATACAGGACAATGTTTTACTGTCAAACATTCTCTATTAGGTAAACTGAATTATTTATTTTCACGCCACTTTGCCTTGAACAAAAAAGAACCTATTCTAAAAATAATTCTTTTATCTTTGCTATTTTTTCTTTTAGGATATTTGGGAAATGACAGCACGCAAATTAATTCTATCTTCACTGTAAGACCTAGGCAACTGATGCCAATTTTTATCATGTGTTTTACGTTAAGCCGTTTCTTTGCGCCATCTTCTCATAACTTGCTACTGCCTGAAGGGCGTTACATACAGTACCGTATCTCTTTTATTACATGGCTGATAAAAAGCCTTGTCTTAATTTTAATTATTTCTATTGTTATCGGTATCTCATTGTTTTTAAAAGGTACATTTCTGGAAGTTGATTTATTCAGCTACCACATCATCTATAGTAATATTGGATTATATACCATTCTGTGGGCTCTTATTATTAATCCAGTGATAGATTTAATGTTTTCATATGTTGATATCCCATATCGTCTGGCACTAATGATCGTGCTAACATCTGGGCTTTTTATACTATCTTCTATTGCATTTTTCACAGGCAATGTTGCGGTTCATACAGTTTTGGTAATCATTATGATCATGATAACGAATTGGTTGTTTTGTTATTTACTCATACGTCATTGGTTAAGGATAGATCATGTTTAGTTTTCGTAGGGTCAGGATTTTTTCCTGACCAATTTGAGGCGGAACATGAACCCCACCATACAGACATAAAAAGGGAACAAGGAATGTCCATACTAACCGAAAACATAAAGTTATATAACCCATTTAGGAACCGGCAGGTATTATTAAACCACATATTGTTGTTGTTCTGTATATTAATGGTTTGCGCATCATTGTTACCTGTTAAATTAAATGGAGACACAGAAAATCTAAAGAAACGCGTCGAAGATGAAGCAGATATGATTAATAATTTCTTTCATTACAAAGGAAAATGAACATGAAAAAAATTCTATTAAGTGTATTTCTGGTTTTTGTTTTTTGTGCCCAGTCACAGGCTGAATCTTCTGTCTGGAAGGTTCAAAAAGGCGATTCAGTAATGTATGTTGGTGGAACGATCCACATATTGAGACAATCCGATTTCCCGCTACCCCAGGAATTTGAAAAGGCCTACGCATCATCTGATATGCTTGTTTTTGAAGTTGATCTGGGCAAAGCAAACGATCCATCAGTACAGCAAAAATTATTGTCAAAGGCCATGTACACGGATGGCACCACTGTTGATATGCACCTGTCAGCCGAAGTATATAAATTGCTTAATGAACACTGTGTAACAAATGGCATTCCTATTGAACAGCTAAAACAGTTTAAACCTCAGATAATAGCGGTATTGATGGATGCTATGGAGCTTGCTAAGCTGGGTGTTTCACAGGAAGGTGTTGATATGTTCTTCTACAAACTCGCTTCTAAGGACAATAAGGTTGTTGAAGGGCTTGAGACCATAGATGAACAGGTTGATTATCTTCTGAATATGGGAAATGGCCATGAAGATGATTTAGTCACCTATACAATTACCGATATAGATTCCACTAAAAAGAACTTTGAAATAATGATAGATTCATGGAAACGGGGTGATGTTGATAAACTTGACAGCCTGATTGTTGCTGAAATCAGAACAAAAATGCCTGAAATCTATAAAGACATTATTACCAACCGCAATAACAACTGGATGCAGGTGATCGAGAAATATTTTGAAAATGAGAAGATCGAATATGTGATGGTTGGAATGGCCCATCTGGTTGGTCCTGATGGAATAATCGAGATGCTCGATAAAAAAGGGTATAAAGTTGAAAAACTGTAAAGCGATGAAAGGGCAGGCACACCCGCCGTCGTTAAAACGATGGCACGGCAAGTAGGCCTGCCCCTACAAAAATATCAACGATTTTTACCAGTACTATGAACTATACCCTATACCCTATGCCCTCTGCGCAATGCGCCTTACCTCCACTCATCTATAGAAGCACTTGAGTTATAGGCAAAGTCACCTGCCTGCCAGAAGAGATTTGTGCCCCCTCCTACTGACAGTATTGTAATCTTCGAATTGCTTGAAAACTGCGGGATATATTGATCCCTTGGCAGTTTCATCCATGAGGCTATTGGCTCCTGACCCATCCTGCCCATTGGCAGGACAAAATTCTGCACCGCATAATATTCATCAAGCCAGTCACCTACCTTTACCTTTGTGTTTTTCTGTATCCATTCAATAAGCTGTTCCTTTGAATTGAAACCCTCATTGTTTTTAAGCTGATGTATGATGTTCGGGTCAAGGAGTAGGGTGGCTGAGGAAAATGGACTTACGAATTTAAGCCAGAATGGTATCTGTGGAGCAAATGCCTTTTCCATACTCTGATCCGGGTGGGTAAAACCCCAGCCAATAAAGGTGCTTACAGTACTTTCTTCAGGCTTAAAACCCTGCTGCACATGGAACGGCTTCCATCCTTCAGGCAGTTCCTCTTCATTTTCTGCAAAACAGACATTATTATAGTTCAGGTTATTCCCCTGGCTCCCCATATATGTTTCGCCGACCTTACCCGAGGCGCTCAGGTTTATGGATAAAAGCGTCCATGCCCTGCCTATAACCGCATTTGCCTGGCTGAATGGGCCAAGGGCACCTATGCCTGAATTCATTTTGATCTCGTTGCGTATGGGGCCATTAACAACAACCATTGCAGCAAAGGAAGTGGTAGATGTTGAAAGAGAGGTCATGCCTGTAGATGCAAGCGCAAGTATTACAGGAAAATGTTCCGGCCTTGCCCCTGCCATTACCGCATTAACAGCTACCTTTTCAACTGTATAACTCCACAACTCATGTGGCGAAGATGGCTGCATCTTGCCTACAATCTCATTTAGGTCACGGCTTGTACCCTGAAGCATCTCCTTTACCCTAGCCTCTGTTGGCAGCACAATCGGTAGCCCATCTGTCCAGCCGTTATCAAGAAAAAGCTGGTGCAGGTTTTCTTCTGTGTCAGGGGCTACTAATCTCTCAGATGGCCTTTCAATAGAGCCTGTCTCAGAATCTTCTTTGCTCAATGGAACTGTGATGGCATCAATGATTTCTTTGAGTACTGGCTTACCTGTAACAGGGTCATTTGCCTCAAGATACTCTCTGCATGTTGCAGCAGTAGTACCTGCAATCGGGTGTGGCACAAAGGTATAACGCATATTGGCCATCCCCTTTTTATATATATAGGTTTTCACAAGATTTTCAAACTTGAGCGTAACTATTGGGGCGGTTGGGACTCCCATTTTTTCAACTGTCCATGAGTGGCCGGCGACCGACGGCGCACAGGTGCTTCAATGCCCTACAGCCATGATCATGGCATGCCCTTTTTCCTTTATCTCTTTCCATAATTCAGGGTCATCATTAAAATATGTCCCGATCTTGGTCCTCAGTTCCCATTTTGTTTTAGGATACTTTGCCTTTAAAATATCCTGGAGTTCTGTTAAAAGCTGGTGTGTGGCAGAAAAACCTATATCCACTATGTATATGGTCTTACCATCCAGATTTGATATCCTTGGGGCCATTGGCACCTTTTGTATGGCTGGCGGCTGCCCCAGGGGGTTATATACAGTTATTTTTGGTTCTGCGGCATAAGATACACATGTTATCGCCAGGATTGTTAAGGTAAAAACAAGTGCAAACTTCAACCTCTTATTTCTAATCAAGATAGTCCCTCCTCTCATAAAACGCCTTAAATTTGTTACCTTAAATATGAATAAATTTTGAATTAAGTATATTTGATCAATCAAGATGTGTCGAGAAAAATAACCTTTTCGCTTGTTTCAGTTTATACCCAAAAAATTCAGGGTTCTTCATAAGAAATTGTTGGTAAAGATACGACCTTTGTGTTGTTAAGTCAAAAAGATCAGGACATGCTTTTTTATCCCAAAGGGGTGGCATGTTAATAGAAAATATTTACATACAGAAATCTTTATTCCTTAACAACCTTTCAACCAAGATACGCGAGATAGTTGACAGCTCTTCAGAAAACTGATCCTGAACTCTTAAGGAGATGCCCTCAACCAGTTCAGGATCAGTTCATGCCCTATTTATGATTTATCTCCCCTGCTGTATTTTCATATGCCTTTAAACCAAACCTCAGGACAATAACACCAATTGTGGAGGCAGCAAAACCCACTATTACTGCCGAGGATCTGACCATCAAAGGATCTTTAAATACATAATCGGTCAGGAACCCGACTGTTGACATACCGACAGGCCCGGATACCAATCCTAAGATGAGAAAACACAATGCAGTGATCTGGCCACGCATCTCATTGGGTGAAATGGATTGTAATGACGCTGGGCCAAGACCAGCAGAAACGCCACCAAAGAAGATAGTGCCCCCCATACAAAAAAGTACCCAGTAGGGTTTGTCAACTGCATGGGCAAGGGCCACAGGAATAAGGACAAGGGATTCTGCAGCAATCATGAGCTTTAAATAAACCGCCTTTTTCCCCTTCCTGATGAAATAATTTGCAAGGGTTCCTGAAATAAGGAGGCCTAATGACCCGAAAATAAAAAATGTAATACCTGAATAGGTGCCTATCATGGCATTGTCCCAGCCATAACCTCTTCTTGTAAACCATGCGACAGTCCATCCCAGCATGGCCCCGTTTGTCATGGCGCCAAAGGTAGTGCCACCAATTATTGATCCATAGGTTTTCCAGTTTTTGACTACATAACTGATTGTTGACTTGAAATTAGCTGGTCCGCTTTGCTCTTTGCGCACAGGCTCCTTGACGCTTAGCATTGCCAGTAATAAAAATATACCAGGAATCCCTACCATTATAAAGGATAACTGCCACGGTTTCACATGACCAAGGATTGGAATGTTTATCGGGCCCATATTAAATGCATACTGGGAAACTACTCCGCCAGCGATATTGGAAACAAGGGTCCCGAACATAATTGCATTTGATAAGACATTCAAGGGCAGACCGCGCTTTTCACGTGGGAAATAATCTGCTACAAGAGAATAGGCACATGGCACAAGGCATGCCTCTCCTACACCAACCCCTACCATTGAAAAAAACAATTGCCAGTAAGTGGTTGATCTGCCGCACAGGACTGTCATCCCGCTCCACAGGGCAATACCTATGGCGAGTTGAGCACGCCTGGAACGGGAATCTGCAAGCCTGCCAAAGGGTATACCCATAATGGTATATACTATTGAAAATGACAGGGTCGAAAGAAGGCTGAATTGCAAATCATTAATCTGCAGATCTGCCTTTATTGGTTCAATCAGAAATGTGATAATCGCCCTGTCCACAAAGGCCAGGGTATATGAAAAGAAAAGTACAATCACAACATACCATGCATATCCAAAGGAAGGATAACCCGAATTTTTTGTTATGAGCGATGAATTGGCGGAAGATGGTGTATTCATTCTATATGATACCTCTCTAAAAAATAGTTAATGAACCTGAAAATGCCGTTTATATCTATCTCTATTCTATTACTGTTTTCCCTGAAGCTGTGTGTCAATGATCTCCTGTATTCCTTTTAATGAACGATCTTTAATTATCCTCCCGTTTATAAATATTGAGGGTGTCCCCCTTACCTCTGCATTTTCTCCATCCATTATATCCATGCTGATCCTGGCCTGGACCTCTTTTGAGTCCATCTTTTTTTGAAGCTCGTTTATATCAACCTTAAGATCAGAGGCAATTTCCTGAATCAGGCTGATGTCCATCTGACTTGTATTATTATAGAGTTTTTCCTGTATTTCCCAGAATTTTCCCATTGTATCAGCGGCAAGTGCAATACTGGCCGCCTTCCGTGCGAAATTGTGTATGGATAAAGGAAAATTCTTCATTACTATCTTTAATGTATCTTTATTTTTTTTGATCAACTGACCGAATAAAGGCAGAAGCTTTGCACAGTATGGACATTGGTAATCTGTAAAAATTATCATTACAACCGGTGCATCCTCCCTCCCCATAAAAGGAGCCCCTTCTATGTTAATTTTCTGTATGAACTCTACAAGGATGGAGCGGATCTCCCGCTTTTTTTTACTTTTAAGTAAAAGGATATTGTCATCAGGGCCGCCAGCTATACTGTCTGTATCTTTACCTGCTTTTATTTCACCCTTCAGATTATAATTGGAGTCATAAACATGAACTATACCATCTTCTGTGAGCACAAACAGATATGAACCCCGAATAGACATCACCATATCAACAGGCTTTTTATCCAGGTTGAATGTCATCTGCGTCTGCCATTCAACCTCTGCAAGTACCTGTAAAGGGATGAAGATACAAAAAATAAATATACAAATAATGATTTTATGAAAAATTTTCATTCTTCCCTCAATAACAATTATTTTATGATCTGTATCATGTCAGACAGGCCATCTTTATAACTGCTCCAGCCTGAATTCATACCATACGGACACCTCAGATCCAGTGCCTCTATCCGTCGTATCTTGCCCTTTTCCACCCTGAACAACTCTGCCACCTGCCATGTCCAGGGCTCTGCCGGCCCGGCAACAACATTACGGCCATCAGGTGTTGCAAAACGACGTGATTTTCCTGCCATATGATCAAAGAAACAGAAGGCAAAAACTATCCCGTGTTCACGGTCGACTGCAACAAACCTGCGGTCACGGATACGTGAAACAAAATGAATCAGGCCTGATTCAAACTGCTGCTTACATCCCCAGTGGGATGAATAGACAGTCTCTTTTTTCGGGTCAGGCATAGTTTGACCCGGGGCAAGGGGTACATTTGTTGACCTTATTCCAACCTCATAACGATCACAGTCATCAGTAAAAGGATATGTGCCTGTCCCATCAACCCCTTTGCCATCATTTTTCTGCATACCGGTAAAATAGTAATTAGCAGTTTTTATCATCTCTTCACGGGTCGCTCGTTCATTCTCAGGTATTACCTCAAGAAAAATCGGGTGCGGATTACCTAGCTCTTTACCCATCTTTTCTATATTCTCCGCAGTAGAAGGAGGCGTATCTCCCTTGGCAGAATTTAAAATATTTGTATCAGGCCTCACAACCAGTTGCTCCGCCTCTGTGATCAAACCATTTTCTATCTTTAGTCTTAAGGCAATGGCCACAGGACGTGGTTTGTCACTCTCTTTCTGGGGTTCTTCCCTGGCAGTTCCAAGGAATGCTATCTGCTGTGTCTCCACATCCGGGACATAGAATTTATATGTGCCCTGCCCTACCATGCTTGCCCACAGCCCTTCACTCCCAAGAGGCAGGCGGATACCGTTTTCTGTAAATTTACAGTCCTTTGCAAACAGGGTATCCCATGGATCATTATTCATCATTGCATACATGTACTGATCCACATATTTCTTGAGGCATTCGCTATCGCATGGTTTAGCTGCAGAAGGGTCGCTGGCATCCTGTGCCAGACACAGACCTGACATAAATAAAAGAAATAAACTGAGTGATAATATTAGCAGTCTTTTTCCCATTTTATTCTCCTTTTTAAACATCTTGTTTGCTGGTTTTATATATTAGCCAATTTTATTATTCCAGCTCCGACAATGTAGGGGCGCGATGCATCGTGCCCTGATGGGCACAAGGTGTCGTACCCGGATGGGCACGGTGCGCCGTGCCCCTACCGAACGCTATTTTATAATTTGTATCTTATCCGACATGCCGTCTTCATATGTGCTCCAGCCGGAGTTCATGCCATATGGGCTGCGCTGTAATATTGCCTCTATGCGGCGGATCTTGCCCTTTTCCACCTTGAACAGTTCTGCAATCTGCCATGTCCAGGGTTCTGAAGGGCCCTCAACCGCACTGCGGCCATCAGGTGTTGTATATTTTCTTGAATCCCCTGCTGCGTGATCAAAAAAGCAGAAACTGAATACTATACCGTGTTCACGGTCAACCGCCACAAACCTGCGATCACGGATACGGCTCACAAAATAAATCAGGCCTGATTCAAACTGCTGTTTGCAGCCCCAGTGGGATGAATAGACCGTTTCTTTAAGAGGGTCAGGCATTTGCTTGCCTTCAGGTAATGGAACGTTGGTGGCCCTGCCGCCATTTTCATACCGTTCACAGTCATCTGTAAATGGGTAGGTGCCCGTACCGTCTACCCCCTTTCCATCGTTCTTCTGCATACCGCTGAAATAGTAATTGGCTGTCTTTATCATCTCTTCACGGGAAGATCTCTCATTCTCAGGTATGACCTCAAGATAAACCGGGTGAGGATTACCCAGCTCTTCGCCCATCTTTTCAATAAGTTCAGCAGATGAAGGGCCTCTTTCAGCGCCCGGATTCAGGAGATTGCTCTCAGGTCGAACTACCAGTTGCTCAGCCTCGGATATCAGGCCATCTGTTATCTTGAGTCTTAGTGCGATAGCCACAGGGCTTGGGGCGGCCCCTTCATTCTGAGCCTCTTCCCTTGCTGTACCGAAAAAACCGATCTGCTGGGTTTCTATATCAGGGACATAAAATTTGTATGTACCCTTCCCCACCATGCTTGACCAGAGACCTTCCTCTCCAAGGGGGAGTCTCACGCCATTTTCGGTAAATATGCATTCCTTGCTGAAAAGGGTTTCAGATGGGGTTTTTGCCAGCATTGCATCAATATACTTATCCACGAAACCTTTAAGACATTCTTTGTCACAGGTGTTCTGCACCTGAGGTTCAACGGGTTTTTGTGCCTGGGCCGGCTCCTGATTCTGGCATGAAGAAATGAATAGCAAAACAAAAAAGATTAAGGCTGATGATAAAAATATCTTCCGCATAGGCTTCTCCTCTTAAACTTGTTGATTGGTATTGTTTATTGGGGGTTGAGTATAGGAATATTACCTTTATGTGTCAAAACAATAATATTACAGGGTTTATAAATTATTACAACTCCCCAAACAGGAATATATGACCGTTTAAACCATAAATAAGGAAGATTTGTTGTTTTTCATTACCTATGCTGATATGTTGCAAACAGCTGCGTTTCTTTAAACAATAAAAAAGGAGACAACAATGGCCTTCGGAATTACAGGGAAGATCGCCCGTATTAATCTTAGCACAAAAGAAATCCGTATTATTGACACTGAAAAATATGAAGAATTCGGTGGAGGATACGGTATCGGGGCAGCTATTTTCTGGGAGCTTGCAGTTGCGCCGGATGAATGGGATCTAAAAGATCCCTATGACCCGCGTCATGTCCTGCCTATTATGACCGGACCGCTTGCTGCAACGGGTGTGCCGGGTTCAGGCAGGACAAATATCTGCGGCATCTCTCCTGAAACCTTCCCTACCAGTGAATTTAACCGGGGAAATTTTGGCGGACGTTTTGCCACCATGATGAAACTGGCAGGCTGGGATGGTATTGTCATTGAAGGCATGGCTGATAAACCTGTCTGGATAAATATTATTAATGACCGGATAAAAATCGAAGATGCAAAAGAGCTGTGGGGTACAGATACATGGGAGACGCAGAAACGCATAAATGCAATGGTATGCGGAAGGAGACGGTTTGGAGAAGATTGGCTGGAAATAGACAAAACCTATACAACAGGCACGCCCCAGATTGTATGTATCGGACCTGTTGGAGAGACAAGGTCAAGGCTTGCGGCACTCATTCATGGTAGCGGCGTAAGCGCACGTGTGGGTGGTTATGGGGCAGTCTTTGGAGCAAAAAATCTAAAGGCCATCAGTGTTCTGGGTTCAGGTGGCATTAAAATAGCTAATGCCATGGATATGCTTGATACAAGGATGTCTCAGATGAACCTGGGGGGCATAGTGACCGGATTCATGGGCCCGGCCAGCCCTGGCGCTGCGTCATGCAGCCCCTGCCTGCGTGGTGATCGCCGTAGAGGCAGTTACCATGGCGGGGAGACAATGTGTGTTGATCAGTTCTGGCTTGAAACGAAAAGAGGTTCTGAACAGGACCTTGCTTCAGAGGCACTTATAAGATATGGAGCAAGTGCATGGGCCGTCCATTTCGTGGGATTATTCCTGTCCGATATCCCTGGTGCTCCTGATTTTTTTAATAAAAGAGTGCCTGTTGAAACCGGACTTGGCTGGTATTTAAAATACCTGTTTGATATCGGTATACTTGGCCCTGGTAAAAAGATAGATTCTGCACCTTTACCCATGGATGACTGGGGTGAACTTTCTTTTCGCAAGGCATTACTTGATGCTGTCTCAAGGAGAACAGGTATTGGTGATGCAATTGCAGAAGGTGCCTGCCATGCAGCCCAGAAATGGGGACGGCTCGAAGAGGATATGGAAAGCGGTGCTTTAAGATTTCCGGCCTGGGGTGCAACCGGGCACTGGACAATGCCAAGCGTGGAGTGGGCATATAATTATCTCCTCGGTGCAGGGGATCCAAGCTGGCACGGCCTTGTTACCAGCGTTGGGAAGCCTGATGATGGAACCCCAATAGAAAAAGTCCTGGAAATGCTCTCCAAAAAAACCATTCCATATACAGATGATATTTTCATGTTTAACTATGCGTGGAAGGGAAAGGATGCCTGGGAAACAGGTATATATTCAGCCCATAAGGCCAAGGAGGTTGCATTCAGCCGTCATTATGCCTCGTTCTGGAATGAGTCTATGGCTTTTTGTGAAATGCTGCTGCCCAATTTCAAGACTGTCACACCTGAAGCTGAAATCAGGTATTATAAGGCTGTGACAGGTAAGAATGATTCTTTTGCAGATACAATGAGGATCGGTCAGAAGATATGGACAATGGAGCGTTCTATCCGTGTAATGCATGGAAGGAACCGGAAGACAGAGATATTTGCACCATTCATGTATAAACCAGGGGCATCAGGCCAGACCTTCTGGGGAGGTGTACCGATTTATGAAGACGGGAAATGGCGCAACGATGAGGCGCCGGATATGTACCTTGACAGGCAGGGTGTTGAAGATTTTAAAACTCATTATTATGAACTGGAGGGATGGGACAAAGAAAACGGCTGGCCTACAAAAAAGACACTTGAAGATTTCAATCTGAAAAATGTTGCTGATCTACTGGAAAAGAAAGGAAGACTGGGTAAGGTATAGTCTTCAATAATTATATTACGGTAGGTTGGTTTATTTTATCATCAGGTCAACACGAGCCTTTATCGCCTTGAGAAGCCTTCTGGCCCAGATGAATTCAGTGGCAAGAAGGGCCAGGCCGATAGGGATAACTATAAATGCCGGCCCTGGCAGCACAATCATGGCTATGCCAGCGAACAAAATCGTAAAACCTATCACGATTACAATCATTCTTTTGGCCTGTTTTAATGTATGGATTATTATGTGATTCATTATTTTCGCCTGATTACCTTGAGCTACCTTAAACTATTTTTTTATTCTACGCAATTGGTTCCTTCATGTATCAGGTGCAAGCTACACGGAAAATAAAAAACCGTTCACCACAGAGTACACGGAGGTCACAGAGTTTTTTGCTTTTACTCTGTGTTCTCTGTGTCTCTGTGGTGAAACCTTCTACTCCTGCTTTTCCTTGAACAACTCCCCTATCCCGCCTATGCTCCCAAGTATACCTGCTGTTTCCATTGGCAAAAATACCTTTGTGGCCTTGCCGTCAGCTATCTTTGGAAGGGCATCAAGGTACTTAATGGCAATAAGGTCATTAGTGGGGTTACCCTTATGGATGGCGCTGAATACTGTCTCAATGGCCTGGGCCTCACCCATTGCAACTGTAAGCTTTTGATATTTATCTGCATCTGCGACCCTCTTTATTGCCTCTGCCTCACCTTCGGCCTTGAGCACCTGTGACTGCTTTAACCCTTCCGCCTCAAGTATGGCAGCCTGCTTTTTACCTTCAGCCTCAAGTATGGCCGCCCTGCGCTCCCTTTCTGCCTTCATCTGCCTGTGCATGGCTGTAGTAACATCAGAAGGGGGCTCTATCCTCTGGAGTTCTACCCTGGTAACCCTTGCGCCCCATTTATCAGTTGCCTCATCAAGCACCTGCCTGAGCTTATTATTTATCAGCTCCCTGGATGTGAGTGATTCGTCCAGGGCCATGTCACCTACCAGGTTTCTCAGGTTTGTCTGTGCAAGCTTTGTAGCAGCCAGGTAAAAATCGGTAATGTTGTACTTAACCTTAACAGGGTCGGTAATCTCATAATAGACAACCGCATCCACTTCAACAGCAACATTATCCTTGGTAATAACAGCCTGGGGCGGTACATCTACAACCTGCTCCCTCATATCTACCTTGGTAATAGAGTCAACAATGGGGAGTATTATGGTAAGCCCGCTACCTACAGTCCGCTGATACTTCCCGAGTCTCTCTATGAGTCCCTTCTGGTATGGACGTACAGTCCTGGTCCCAGTTGCAACAATAAATATAACAACAATCATGGCTATGATAAGTACAGTTTGTAACATTTCTTATCCCTCCTTTTTTACAGATTTAACTATTGCTTTTGTTCCATCAACCTTTATGATCTCAACAATTGTATTAACGCCGATCTTTTCGCCATTTTCACTCATGGCTCTCCATTCATCCGGCCCGGCCTTTACCCTGCCCTTCCCTGAAATATTATCTATCTCCTCTATCACATAACCGTTCAGGCCTATGAACCGGTCAGCGCCTATTCCCGGTGGCTGTTTTGCTGTAACCCTCTCAGCAAACCTGCGGCCAAAGACAAACAGGATACCTGACAAAAGGATAAACACAATCAACTGAGCAGTAGTCCCCACACCCAGCATGGCCAGTATTCCTGCCCCTGCCGCACCAATGCTGAACCATATAAGGAAAAACCCGGCAGTAAAAATCTCTGCGATAAGCAGGACAGCAGCCATTGCTATCCATATCCACCACATCTCTATATGCATGATTAACCTCCTTTATTGATTTATTACATAATATTAACCAGTTTAAACCGCTGATTTCTGCCTTCTTATGCGCCATAAATGGTGTAGCGACCGCTACAATAGATAAAAAAAATGAAAATTGTGGGATACAGAAATGTTTTTTATGTAAATTTGTAATTTTTTTTAGAAAGCGGTTTTTTTATTCAGTGATCCAGCTTATAGGCCGGTCAGGTAGGTATCTGAATGCGTTCCCCTTTGCCTGAATAAAAGAGCTGAAATGGGTACAAAGTTCTCTCTGCTCTTTTAGACTATTCCGTGCCCTGTTAATTGCAGCCGAAACAGCCTTGCGGTCTGTCTCACCCCTGTCAGATATTTTTCTTGATCTTCCGTGGATATCAATATTTTTTCGCAGGTAATCATCTATAAAATTAAGAGAGTTAATTCGCTGCATCCGTTCTTCAGGGTCCTTAAAATCGTCTATTTCCTTTTTTTCCTGGAGCAGATCCCTCATCTTTCTGATATTTTCAAGAGAGAGCCTGTCTATTATATCCTCCGGCGCAAAATTACCAGTGTGAGTCAGATTTTCAATGGAGAGCTGTTCGTCAGACATACTGCTATATAGATCCTTTCCTGAACCATTCATCCCTGAAGAGATATTTTTTAGCTCAGTGCAGGATATCCATTGATTCTGTTTGATCAAAAGGTTTCTTATGTGAGAAAGGCCAATAGAATGTTTGATGGTAAAAGACTCACCATTGAATACCACCTCCCAGACAGGCCCGGTCCGCCGGAAAATATTCGGATCACCCTTTTCCCTGATGGAGGTTGCTATTGTTTCAGCCATCTCCTGGGGTGTCTTGAACCGGTATCGTTCCTTGAACCTGCGTTCAAGGAGTATCAATATACCTGAGAGGTTGATAAAGACAGCAATCTGCCCCGTAAATGGGGTATTGAGAAGAGATAGAACACATGAAACAGCGGATGCAAACCCGAGCCATACAAAAAAGGACCTGCGGATCAATTCACCAATTATAAAGAGCGCTGTAAGAACTGCCCATATCCACCATGTTTGTATTTCCACAGGATAATCTCCTGAAACCTGTTCACAAAGGTCTGATTGTTACAGAATGTAAATGATAGCCACATGCAAATTTTAATTTTTTTATGGGGAGTATAAGAATATTGTCTTTACCTGTCAAAAAGAAAAACAGGTTAAAACCATTGACCTTTTATAATCAATTCATTATTGGTCTGTATATTACAGGAATTTTATTTTACCAGGAGGAATGGTCATGAGCTGGGTATCAATAGATTATGGGAAATGCAGCAACTGCGGGGCATGCCTTGAGGGGTGTACAAGGTGTTTTTCAAAAAAAGATGATAGGGTGTTGGTACATGCAGACATTAACTGCTGCTCAATATGCGGCAGGTGTGTTGCCCTTTGCCCGACAGGGGCGATAAACCACACTGAAATGGACATGAAAAATTTTCATAAAATTAAAAAGGATAAATTCATATTACCTGATGACCTTTTTGAATTCTTAAGGCAGAGGAGATCACACAGGGCATTTACTAATAAAAAGATACCTGAAGCGGATATCATAAAGCTTGTTGATATTGTCAGGTATGCTCCAACAGGCAGCAACAGTCAGATGGTGGAACTCCTTTTAATACAAAACCCTGAAAAGAGGAAAAAACTTTCTGACCTTACTGTTGACTTTATGATTAAAACAGGTGAAGAGTCTGGGAAAAAGGCAGAGGCCATGAAACTAACGGGCGAGGCAGATGAAGGCGAGATAAAACTCATGGAAATGATCGCCTTTTATGGAGATATGATGAGAGAGAGTCGTGATGCCGGTCTTGACCCGGTGTTTTATAACGCCCCCCTGGTTATGATCTTTCATGCGCCCATGCAGGCATTCAGTAAAAAGGATGATTGTGTTATAGCCTCAACGACCGTGGGGCTCCTTTCCAGGACAATGGGTCTGGAATACACATATATAGGGATATTTGAAGGGGCTGCAAACAACTACCCTGCTGTAATGGATGAATTGAAGCTGCCTCAGGGCAACAGTGTTTACAGTGTTATCATCCTTGGCTATCCAAAGATGAAATTCTTCAGGACAGTAGACAGGAAACCCACAAGGGTGAGGTATGAATAAATAGTGCCGATCCTACTTTTGTCTTCCTGCTTCATTTCATAAATCCATTGACACAGGATATATACCATTATGACTAACCACGGAAAGCACAAGAACACGGGAAAACAAAAATGAAAAGTTCCCTGTGACCTCCGTGTTCTTGTGGTAAAAATTTAGGCCATTGTATATCTCAAGTAAAAAAGCCGAATATCACACAAAGACACAAAGTCACAAAGGTAACTACTTAAAATAAATTGTTTTTCTTGGAGTTCTTCGCGGCTTTGCGTGATAAGTTATCTTTTTACAATGTTGTCATTTTTCTCTATTTTATTGAAAATTCACGTTTTTTGGCATTTCATTTGCAACTTTAATAAATAATTATACTCTTAATAATGACAGTATTTTAAATATGTTAACTTTTGAAATTTAATTAATATTATTTATTATTAATTAATATTAATTAATAATATTATTTATAATTATTCAGAAGATGAATTTGACCCTTAAAGGAGATATTGCTTAACATTGTCTGCGCTTATCAGCAATAAGACTGTCAAATTCCACAGCCTTACAGTTATTCTGGCAATAGCCTTTGTCTTTGTCAGTGTACTTGTTTTACTGATTTCAAGCGGCCTTGAACTATATTTCAGCTACAATAATCAGAAAAAACAGGTCATTGAACAGCAGCAGCTGATTGCGCGAGATGCGGCCAATTCTGTAAAGACATATATCCATAAAAAAATAGAGATACTTCAAACCGCTGCAATCCTGGGAAACCTGACATCACCTGACCGGGGAGACCAGAGACTTGTTATGGATAAAATCCTGGGACTGGACCCATCTTTCCGTAAACTTATCCTGTTTGACATAAATGGCCAGGAGATATACAGGGCATCACTAATATCAAGCCTTTTAGCAGACCATCCCAAGGTAGAGGAGCTGGAGATGATCCAGCTAGAGGTAAAAAAGAGAAACATCTATATAAGTAACGTCTATATAGAGAGCACAAATAGCGAACCGCTCATGAGAATAGCCATCCCGTTAATAGATCTTATGGGTGACTATCAGGGTAATATTTCTGCGGAAATCAATCTCAAGTTTATATGGGATCTTGTTGGAGCCATGAAGATAGGTAAAGCAGGGGTAGCCTATGTTGTAGACAAAAAAGGAAATCTCCTGGCCTTTGGTGATACAAGCAGGGTCTTAAAGGGTGAGAATCTTAATGACCTGCATGAGGTGTCCAGGTATATCAATTCAAACATCTCAACTGAAAAAACAAATGGAGAAATAACAAAAGGCATTATGGATAACCAGGTTGTGGCGGTTTATGCAGAACTGGGGAATCCTGACTGGGCTGTTATTGTTGAACTGCCTGCTATTGAGGCATTCAGGGGTATTATTGATTCGCTGCAAAGGACAATCATCTTTCTTTTTTCATGTCTGATCCTTGCTGTGCTGATAAGTGTTTTTCTTTCAAAGAAGATCACAAAACCGGTAATTGACCTCAGGGATACTGCTAAAAAAATTGGTGAGGGGTATCTTGATTCACATATAGAGATTACATCAAATGATGAAATAGGCGAACTTGCAAAAGGCTTTAACCAGATGATAGCGGACCTGAAAAGGACAACCGTTTCAAGGGATGCACTTGCAGAAGAGATCCTTGAACGTAAAAAGGTTGAGGTTGCCCTTACAGAGGCAAAAAAACAGGCAGAAACCGCCCTTGAGGCAAAGGGCCAGTTCCTGGCAAATATGTCCCATGAGATCAGGACACCATTAAATGCAATTATAGGTTTTACAAGGCTCCTTAAGGAGACACGCCTTGATGAAGTGCAGCAGGATTATCTGGTCACCATGCAGACAAGCGGAAACATGCTGCTTTCACTTATTAATGACATACTGGATTTCTCAAAGGTACAGGAGAAGAAATATGAGCTTGAATCCATAGAATTTGACTTCATGTACCTTATTGAGAGTATCTTCTCTATGATCAGATCAAAGATGGTAGGAAGCGCGGTTGATGTATTGTACAGGATGGAGAGCGGGCCAAGATATTTCAAGGGAGACCCTACACGTATTCGTCAGGTATTGATAAATGTTATAGGCAATGCCCTGAAATTCACGGAAAAGGGTGAAATATTCACCACCATCGGCCCTGCCCCTGAAGACACAATGGGAGAAGGTGAACCGGGCATGATGCGCACCATCAGGATATCTATAAGAGATACAGGTATCGGTATCCCTGAAAACAAGCGCGAAGCGATATTTGAGGCATTTACACAGGCAGATGTCTCAACAACACGTAAATATGGCGGAACCGGCCTTGGTTTATCCATTACAAAGGCATTTGTGGAAAAAATGGGTGGCAGGATATGGGTGGAATCCAGTGAGGGAAAGGGAAGTGAGTTTATCTTCACACTGAAACTCGAACAGGCAAAACCCATTGTTGATACTGAGATTGAACCTGTCAGCTACGATGCACTGAGTGGTAAACAAGTGCTTATTGTTGATGACAATATAAATGCGGGAGAGATATTCAGCGAATACTGCACTACAGCAAAAATGGAGGTCATACTTGTGGCGCGCTCGGGTGAAGAGGCGCTTCATTACCTTGAAACAACCAAGATCATGCCTGATATAATCATTAGTGACATGATGATGCCTGAAATGGATGGGTATGGATTTATAGAAAATCTAAGGCGCAATGAAAAATTGAAAAATCTGAAGATAATTGCCGCCACATCAGAGGCAATACCCGGTCAGTCCATGAATGCCCAGATAAAGGGATTTGACGGGTATTTATCCAAGCCGATCTTAAGAAAAGAGACGATTAATGTAATTAGAACCGTCTTAGGAGATAAACGAAAAGAGAAAAGTAATATAGTTACGCGTCACATGGCAGAGGAGATATCATACAAGGGTTTAAAGGTTATGGTTGTCGAGGATAATCCCATAAACATGAAACTGATGGATACGCTTTTAAGCAAGCATGGGATTATTATAGACAAGGCCGGAAATGGTAAAGAGGCAGTTGAAATGCTCCGGAAAGATAATCCTTATGATATTATTTTTATGGACATGCAGATGCCTGAGATGAACGGGGTAGATGCAACAAGGATCATACGCAGCGAGATATGCAAAGATACCCCTGTTATTGCCCTTTCAGCCGCTGTCCTTAAGGAAGACCGTGAAAATGCTACCGATGCAGGAATGAATGATTTTCTGGAGAAACCTGTAAATGTTGAGAAGCTTAAAGAGATTCTCAAAAAATATTCCCAATAATGTGCATCCGGTAACTGACGTTTTCAGATGCAAGCAGTCAGCTTTTAGCTTTTAG